>NZ_KN050723.1:179097-497434 GCF_000745665.1 Burkholderia sp. WP42
CCCGAAGTACCCGAAGTACCCGAAGTACCCGAAGTACCCGAAGTGCCCGAGCTACCGCCGCCCGACGTACCCGACGAACCGCCGCCCGATGTCCCCGACGTCCCTGAAGTCCCTGAAGTCCCTGAAGTCCCTGAAGTCCCCGAAGTCCCCGAAGTCCCCGACGTGCTCGGCTTGATCGACGGCGTCACCGGCCCGTCGACCGATCCGCAGCCATACAGCGTGACGACCGACAAGGCGGCCAGCGCCACCGTCGTTTTCTTGAAGTAATGATGCATGTTGGCCTCGACATTGGAAGTTGTGTCCGAGCCAACACTGCAAATTCCGCGCCACGACATGTTGTGCGCGATCCATGCGCGCTTTGTTGCGGGAATCGGGAAGATTGCGGTGATTTAAACGGGGGAAGGCAGGTTTCCGCGAGACGGCGCCGCGTGCTGCACGAATCGCCCGCCGCGGTGTTCCCGCCAGTCGCCGTAACGCCGGGCCGGATGTTACGTAGCGTCCTGCCCGCCGTCGCGCGTGCCCGGGCGCCCGGCCGGCGCGATGGGCGACGCCTTTGACGAAACGCCCGTACGCCGCGAACATCACGCGAAACCCACCGGAAACCCACCGGAAACCCACCAGGCCGCAGGCGACGCCGAAGCGGCCCACTTCGAACAGGACATCGACATGAGCGAACAGGACAGGGAGCAGGGCAAGGCGCGCCGCGCGGCGGTGATGGGCGACGCTTTCGTCGAACGCGCGATGCGCGATCTCGACGGTTTTTCGCGTCCGCTGCAGAACTGGCTGAACGAGCACGCGTGGGGCAGCACGTGGCAACGCGGCGGCATCGACCTGAAGACGCGCAGCCTCTGCACGTGCGCGATGCTCGCGGCGCTCGGCCGCAGCACGGAGCTGAAGGGCCACGTGCGCGGCGCGCTCAACAACGGCGCGAGCCTCGTCGAGATCCGCGAGGTGCTGCTGCACAGCGCGCTCTACGCGGGCGCGCCGGCCGCAGTGGAGGCGTTTCGCAGCGCGCGCGAGGTCATCGCCGAGCTTGGATTGTCATTGCCCGACGACGAAGCCTGAGCCGCGTCGCCGAAGCGGGCCGCGGGCGCGCATGCGCCGCCGCGGCGTCACCGCGCGCGACGCGCGGCGCGGTTCATGACCGCGGCCGAGCCGTGCCGACTCGCGCGAGCGGCCCGCGGCTTCACGCCCGCCGCGGCGCCGCCCAACGCGATCAGTGCTCGACGTGCGCGCGCGCTGCACCCGCATCGACGGGCGCCGCGGCGACTTCGAGCAACCAGTCCGCCGTCGCGTCCGGAATCGTGACGGGCAGCATATGCCCGCCTTCCACGACCTTCAGCCGCACGCGGGGCGACTTCTGCGCGAGCGCTTCGCCATGCGTGCGCCAGTCGAGGATCGGATCGGCGTGGCCGTACAGCACGTCGACGGGCACCGTGAGGTCCGCATAGCGGCGCTCCATCGCCGGCAGGTCGACCGGCGCGGACAACAGGTCCGTCGCGGTCGCATAGAACACGTGCGGGCGCAGCCCGAGCAACCCGCCGCCCTTCACCGCGAAGTCGTCCGGCACCGCGTCGGGCGCGAACACGTGCGCGACGGCCTTGCGCCCGGTCAGGATGGTCATCGGGATCGCGAAGGTCCACGACACGAAGCGGCGCACCAGCGGCGACGGCAGCATCAGCGGCTTGAACGGCCCGGGCGGCGCGCTCAGTTCGTGCGACAGCGGCGCGATCAGCGCGAGCCGGCTCACGTGCTCCGGATGGTTGAGCCCGACCGCGAGCGCGATCGCGCCGCCGAGCGAGTGGCCGACGAGCACGGGCCGCTCGAGCTTCAGCGCTTCCATGAACGCCGCGATGGTGCGCGCCTGCGCGAACACGTTCGCCTGCGAGCCGGCGCCGCGCAGCGAGCGGCCGGCGCCCGGCCGATCGACGAGGATCACGCGATGCTGCTGCGCGAGTCGCGTGAGCGGCAGATACGCAAAATTGCGCCATTGCCCGGCGAGCCCGTGCACGAACACGAGCGGCGGGCCGCTGCCGTACTCGACGTAGTGGAGGCGATCGCCGTCGATGTCGACGAAACGCCCTTCGGGCGGAAACGCGCGCGTCACGCGGTGCGCGACGTAGGCGGAGAACAACGCGAGCGCGACGAGCACGGCGACGACGCCGAGCAGCACGTTCAGGATCAGATGCAGCGTGTGGGTCATGTCGGCCTCAACGGGTTTCGAGTACGGGGTCGGCAGCCGGCGCGGCGGCCGGGCCGGTTTGCGCGCGGCGTTCGAAGCGCATCGCCGAGTCGGCGAGCCCGCTGAACTTCAGCGATGCGAGATCGAGCACGTAGTTCTGGTGAAACTTCCACGGCTTGCGATGGCCCTGCTTCGGCAGTATGCCGGCCGCGCGCTGGATGTAGCCGGAGCTCAGGTTCACGGCCGGCACGTCGCCGAGCTCGCCGGCGCCGAGCCGCGGCACGCAGGTGTCGTAGCCGTGCGCGCGCATGTGGTTCAGCAGCCGGCAGACGTAGCGCGCGATCAGCTCGGCCTTCAGCGTCCACGACGCGTTCGTGTAGCCGAACGACGACGCGAGGTTCGGGACGTCGCTGTACATCATGCCCTTGTAGGACACCGTCTGCGCGAGGTCGACCGGGCGGCCGTCCACCGTGACGCGCGCGCCGCCGAGCATCTTCACCTTCAGCCCGGTCGCGGTGACGATCACGTCGGCGTCGAGCCGCTGGCCGCTCTTGAGCTGCAGGCCGGTCGGCGTGAAGCGTTCGATCTCGTCGGTGACGATCGACGCGCGGCCCGTGCGGATCGACTTGAACAGGTCGCCGTTCGGCACGAGGCACACGCGCTGGTCCCACGGCATGTAGCGCGGCGTCAGGTGCTTCGCGACGTCGAAGCCGGGGCCGAGCTGCCGGCTCGCGGCGCGGATGATGAACCGCTTCGTGCGTTCGGGCTTGCGGCGCGACACGTTGTAGAGGTACATCGTCAGCAGCACGTTCTTGATCCGCACCAGCCGGTGCGCGAACCGCGACGGCAGCACGCGGCGCAACGCGTTGGCGATCCGGTCGCGCGCGGGCAGCGACACGATGTAGGTCGGCGAGCGCTGCAGCATCGTCACGTGCTTCGCCTCGGCCGCCATCGCGGGCACCAGCGTGACGGCCGTCGCGCCGCTGCCGATCACCACCACGCGCCGGTTCGCGTACGACAGGTCCTTCGGCCATTGCTGCGGATGCACGATCCGGCCTCCGAACGATTCCATGCCGGGCCAGTCGGGCAGGTAGCCGCCGTCGTAGTCGTAATAGCCGCTGCACATGTAGAGGAAGCGGCACGTATAGACGAGCGCGTCGGCCGCGCCGCCGCCGCTGCGCTCGACGCGCACCGTCCAGCGCGCGCGGGCCGAATCCCAGTCGGCCGCGACGACCTTCTGGCCGAAGCGGATCGTCCTGTCGATGCCGTACGCGCGCGCCGTGTCGCGAATGTAGTCGAGGATCGTCTGGCCGTCCGAGATCGCGTTGTCGCTGTGCCACGGGCGGAAGCTGTAGCCGAGCGTGAACATGTCGGAATCCGAGCGCACGCCCGGATAGCGGAACAGGTCCCAGGTGCCGCCGATCGCGTCGCGCGCCTCGACGATCGCCACGCTCGCATGCGGGCAACGCTTTTTCAGGTGACAGGCCGCGCCGATGCCGGACAGGCCGGCGCCGACGATCAACACGTCGAGGTCGCGGCTCTCGCCGGGATCGCGGCGCGCGTCGCGCTGGTCGGTGGTGGTCGAGCTCATGCGGGGTCCTTGGTCGGTGACGTGGGCAGCGCGGCCGGCCCGTGCGCCCGCGCGAGATTGCGCGCGCGGGCGCGGCGCACGTGGCGCAGGACGAGCCGCTGATAGCCGGCGCCGAGCAGGCGCGCGATCTTGTCGAGGCGGCGCGCATCGGCGCCGACCAGCACGCGGCGCGCATTGCGCTCGACGCCCGCGAGGATCTGCCGCGCGGCGTCGTCGGCGGTCGTCGCGTCGATCAGGCGGTTCGCCTGGCGGCGGTGGGTCGCTTCGTCTTGCCCGGTGAGCGCGTGGATGCTGGTGTCGACGCGGCTCGCGTCGACGATGCCGGTCGCGACGCCGCCCGGATGCACGCAGGTCGCGCTGACCGGCGCGCCGTCGAGTTCGAGCTCCATCCGCAGCGCTTCGGTGAAGCCGCGCACCGCGAACTTCGTCGCGTTGTACGCGCTCTGCGTCGGCATCGCGACGAGCCCGAACAGGCTCGACGTGTTGACGACGTGTCCGTCGCCCGACGCGCGCAGATGCGGCAGGAACGCCTGCGTGCCATGCACGACGCCCCAGAAATTGACGCCGACGATCCATTCGAGATCGTCGATGCGCGCGGTTTCCGCGCTCGCGGCCAGCGATACGCCCGCGTTGTTGAAGATCAGATTGACCTTGCCGTGCTCGGCCCGCACGAACGCCGCCCATGCGAACACCGCGTCGCGGTTCGCGACGTCGAGCCGCCGCGTGCTGGTGCGCACGCCGTATTGCGCGCACGCGGCGGCCGTGGCCGCGAGCCCGACGTCGTTCACGTCGGCGAGCGCGACCGCGCAGCCGCGCCGCGCCAGCTCGACCGCGAGACTGCGGCCCATGCCCGAACCGGCGCCGGTGATCGCGGCGACCTTGCCGGAAAATCCCTTCATGCGTCTTCCTCCCGTTTCGCTTGCGCTGCGTCCGCGGCGCGCTTATTGTGGTGTTGTTCGTCACCACCTTAGTTTTCGGGCGTCCCGATGTCAAACAGCGAAATGGAGAAAGCCCTCGAAACGCCGAAGCGGGGCCGCGCTTACGGCGGCGTGGCGCACGAAGTCCGGGCGGCCGGGCGGCGCGACGCGCTGCTGCGCGCCGCGACGCAGGTGTTCGGCACGGTGGGGTTCCGCAAGGCGACCGTGCGGTCGATCTGCCAGGAGGCGAAGCTCAACGATCGCTACTTCTACGCCGCGTTCGACAGCGCCGAGGCGCTGCTGCGCGCGACCTACCTGCATCACGCGCAGCAACTGCACGGCGCGGTCGCGCGCGCGGTGGCGGCGCGCGGCGGCGACCTCGACGCGCGCGTCGACGCGGGGCTCGCGGCGTTCTTCGGCTACCTGCGCGACCCGTGTGCGGCGCGCGTGCTGCTGCTCGAAGTGATGGGCGTGAGCGCCGAAACCGACGCGACCTACCAGCGGATGCTGCTCGATTTCGGCAAGCTGATCATGGAGATCGGCGCGACGCCCGAGGCCGCGACGCCCGCCGAACGCATCGAGCAGCGGCTCGTCGGGCTTGCGCTGGTCGGCGCGATGACCAACGTCGGCGCGGCGTGGCTGCTCACTGGTTATCGCGATCCCGAGGCGCAGATGGTCGCGAGTTGCCGGAAGGTGCTGCTGGGCACGTTGCGGCAAGACGGGTAGCGGCCGGCCAGCCGGCGCACGAGGCGCCGACTTTCAAATTTTCCGACGTGCCCGACCGGCACGCGGCCGCGTGACTAAGCCGCTCCGGGCGCGCGGCGCGCCGCGCGTTTCGACGCCGTCGCGCGCGCCGGTGCGGTTGGCCGTGCGGTTCCGATGCACGCTTTCATCGCGTCGACGAACGCGCGCACTTTCCGCGACGGCATGCGCGTCGACGGATACACCGCGTGGATCCCGGCTCGCGCCGAGCGCCATGCGGGCAACAGCCGCACCAGCCGGCCGGCCGCCACGTCGTCCGCGATCGAGAAATCCGTCAGGAGCCCGAAGCCGCCGCCCGCGAGCGCGATCGCGCGGCACGCGGTCGCGGTGTTCGAGACGACCGGCGCGACGCAGCGCACCGACGCGTGAGCGCCGCGCGCATGGTGGAGTTCGAGCGTATGCGGGCGCGGCAGCGTCGACAGCATCACGAACGGCAGCGCGGCGAGCGCGTCCGGATCGCGCGGCAGCCCGTAGCGCGCGACGAACGCGGGGCTCGCCACGAGCCATTTCTCGTATTCGCCGAGCTGCACCGCGCGGTAGTTCGAATCGGCGAGCCGGCCGATGCGGATCGCGACGTCGAGGTTGTCCGCGACGAGATCGACGACCCGGTCGTTCGCGATCAGCTCGACGTCGAGCGCCGGATGCGCGTCGCGCAACGCGACGATCGCCGGCGCGACCACCAGCGCGCCGTAGTCGATCGGCACGCTCACGCGCAGCGTGCCGCGCAGCGGCCCCGCGTCGGACGACGCGGCGTCGAGCGCGGCTTCCGCCGCACGCAGGATGTCGCGGCACGCATCGTAGAACGCACGCCCCGCGTCGGTCACGCTCAGGCGCCGCGTGGTGCGCACCAGCAGGTTCGCGCCGACCTCGGATTCGAGCCGCTGCATGTGCGTGCTGACGACCGTCTTCGCCAGCCCGAGCCGCTCGGCGGCGGCCGTCAGCGAGCCGGCATCGACCACCGCGACGAAGATCGCCAGCCGGTTCAGGTTCACGTCGCGCAGATCGGCCATCGTCGATTGTCCTATAAAAGAGGATGATGTTTCCGCGATTATCCGTCTTCTGCGCAGCAACGGCGCACGTTACGCTGGGGCCGTTCGTCGCCGAATTCCGGCGGCGCGAGATCCAGGAGCCTTGCCATGTCTGCTGCCAACCAGCCTGCCCGTCCGGTTCGCGTCTATTCGTTCCCGCTGTCCGGGCATGCGCACCGCGTTCGCCTGTTCCTGTCGCTGCTCGGCGTGCCGTTCGACACGATCGACGTCGATCTGGCCGGCGGCGCGCAGCGTGAGCCCGCGTTCCTCGCGCTCAATCCGCTCGGCCAGGTGCCGGTGATCGACGACGACGGCATCGTGCTGGCCGATTCGAACGCGATCCTGGTCTATCTCGCGAAGCGCTATGGCGACGCCCACTGGCTGCCGGACGACGCGCTCGGCGCGGCCACCGTGCAGCGCTGGCTGTCGTACGCAGCGGGGCCGATCGCGTCGGGGCCGGCGGCCGCGCGGCTCGTCACCGTGTTCAACGCGACGCTCGATCACGACGCGGCCAAGCGCACCGCCGCGAAGGTGCTCGCCGCGATCGACGGCGAGCTGGCCGGCAAGCCGTTCGCGGCCGGCGCGCAGCCGACGATCGCCGACATCGCCGCGTACACGTACATCGCGCACGCGCCGGAAGGCGGCGTGTCGCTCGAGCCGTATCCGCACGTGCGCGCGTGGCTCGCGCGCGTCGAGGCGCTGCCGGGTTTCGTCGGGATGCCGGCGACGCGCGCCGGCTTGCTCGCCGCGTGACGCGCGGCGGATCGACACGCGTAACCACCGGGAGAACGAGATGATCGCGCCGAGCGCCGCCGTACCGGGCTGGGAACTCGAGGTGCCGCCGTTTCATGCGGGCGAGCTCGCCGTGCAGCAGCGTGCCGGCGTGACCGAGGCCGCCGGTGCGGGCGGCCGGCGCGGCATTCGCCGCTTCATGCCGGACCAGCACCGGACCTTCTTTGCGCAGCTGCCGTTGTTCGTGCTCGGCGGCGTCGATGCGCACGGCCAGCCGTGGGCGACGCTGCGGGTCGGCATGCCGGGCTTCGTGACGGCGCCGGACCCGCGCACGCTGCGCATCGACGGCGATGCGTTGCCCGGCGATCCGCTCGCCGGCACGTGGCGGCCCGGCGTGCCGTTCGGCGGGCTCGGCATCGAGTTCGACACGCGTCGGCGCAATCGCGTGAACGGCGTCGTGCGGGCGGTCGACGGCGGTGCGCTGACGGTTGCGGTCGACCAGAGCTTCGGCAATTGCGCGAAGTACATCCAGGCGCGCAAGCCGGTGCGCGTGCCGCGTGAGGGCGAGCGGTCCGCGGCTGATGCGGCGCCCGAGGTGTCGGACCGGCTGAGCGACGCCGATCGCGTGCTGCTCGCGCAGGCCGACACGTTCTTCGTCGCGAGCGCGAACACGGCGGCGGCGGCCGGCCCCGCGCGCGGCGCCGACGTGTCGCATCGCGGCGGGATGCCGGGCTTCGTGCGCGTCGACGACGCCCACACGCTGACCACGCCCGATTTCAGCGGCAACCGCTTCTTCAACACGCTCGGCAATCTGCAGCTCGATCCGCGCGCGGGCCTGCTGTTCGTCGACTTCGACAGCGGCGACCTGCTGTACGTCGCCGCCGACGCGGAGATCGTGTGGGACGGGCCGCTCGTCGCGTCGTTCGACGGCGCGCAGCGCGTCGTGCGTTTTCGGGTGCGCGAAGTGCGGCGCACGCGTCGCGTGCTGCCGTTGCGCTGGTCACCCGTCGAGCGGGCGCCGCAGTTTGCGGCGGCGACGCGAGCGCCGGCCGCGACGGCTTCGCAAACGGCGGCGTCGCATGTGCCGACGCCCGCATCCGCCGCGCCGTCGGCGTCCGGCTGGCGCGCGCTGCGCATCGCGAAGATCGTCGACGAAGCGCGCGCGATCCGCTCGTTTCATTTCGACGCGGCGGACGGCGGCGCGCTGCCCGCATACGAAGCCGGTCAGCATCTGACGCTGCGCGTCGCGCTGCCGGGCGGCGATGCGCCGGCGATCCGCAGCTACACGCTGTCGGATGCGCCCGGCGCCGCCCATTACCGGATCACCGTGAAGCGGGAAGGGCGCGTGTCGGCGTGGCTGCACGACCACGCGCGCGCCGGCATGACGCTCGACGCGCAGATGCCGCGCGGCCGCTTCACGTTCGACGTCGCAAGCCCGCGACCGGCCGTGCTGGTGTCGGCCGGCATCGGCATCACGCCGATGATGGCGATGCTGCGACGCGCGCTGGCCGACGACAGCGCGTCGCGCCGCGTGGTGTTCGTGCACGGTGCGCGCGACGCGGCCGACCGGCCGTTTGCCGCCGAGCTCGCGCGTCTCGCACATGCCGATGCGCGCGTGTCGCTGCACTGCTTCGACAGCCGCGCGCAGCGCGACGGCGCGGGCCGCATCGACGTCGCGCAGCTCAAGCGCATCCTGCCGTTCGACGACTACGACTTCTACCTGTGCGGGCCGGCCGCCTTCATGCGCGAGCTGTACGACGGGCTGCGCGCGCTGAACGTCGCGGACGAGCGGATCCGTTTCGAGGCGTTCGGGCCGTCGAGCGTCGTGCGTACGACGCACCGAGCCGATCGCACGTCGCCGGCGGCGAGCGTGCCCGTGGTGTTTCGGCGCTCGGCGCGCGACGCCGAATGGACGCCCGCCGACGGCACGCTGCTCGAATTCGCCGAAAGCCGCGGCGTGACGGTGCCGTCCGATTGCCGGGCCGGCTCGTGCGGGACCTGCGCGACGCGCGTGCTGTCCGGCGCGGTCGACTACCTGCACGCATACGACGCAGCGGTCGAACCCGGCTGCGCGCTGCTGTGCGTCGCGCAGCCGGCCGCGCGGGCCGGCGAGCCGCTCGTGCTCGACCGCTGACGCACACGCGGCAACGCTGCGACACGCCGTCGCACGACGCGTGCTGCGCTAAAACCGCGCGCAACTGCTTCTTTTTCCGGAGACCTGTCGGACCGACGATAGCGTCAACCGATCGAACAAAGGAGCAACATCATGAAACTGTTCAGCATGATCCGTCTGGTTCTGTGGAGTTTCTTCGGCGTGCGCAACAGCAAGTCGCACGCGTCCGACCTCGCGAACGTCAATTTCACGCTGCTCCCGTTCGTCGCGATCGTGCTCGCCGTGCTGGTCGGCGCGGTGATCTACGGCGTCGTTCATCTGGTCGCCGATCCGACCGCGACGATGCAGGGGTTCTGAACGATGGCCGAAGCGCGCGCGAGCCGTCGCGCGCGTTTCGCGGTTCGCCCGGGCGTTGCACGTTGCCCGGCGAGCGCCGCTGCGGCGCGTCCTTCTCTCTAGGCGTTCTCCTCGCTTCAATCGCGTCGTCCCGCTTCACCTGCCCGGCGCGCAGCGCGCGCTTCACCCCATTCCCCGACCCGTTCCCGTGCCCGCGGTAAAATGCGCGCCGCGGCGTTTGAAGCGTTCCCCGCACGACACGCCCGCGCGAAGCCGCCGGCCGCCCGCTGCGCCGCCGATCCACCGATCGGCGGCCAGGCCGGCGCCCGGCGCGTCAGCGGCTCAGATGCCCCAACCTGCGCTATCCCGACCGATCGGCCCGCACGCGGCCCGATCGCGCGGCGCGTCCGACGCACGGCGGGTCGAGCACGCGCACGGCGTCTGTCCGGCACCGTCGCGGCGGCGTGCGCTTCGTGTTTCCCAGGTTCAGCGCGTTTCGACAGGAACGAGCGGCAAGTTTTCCATCCAGAACGATGACGGTGAATAGAACAATCGCGTTGGCCGCACGGCGGCGGCGCACGAAGGTCGGCTTGGGCGTGGGCCTCGGCATCACGCTTTTCGCGGCGCAGGCCGCGGCCGCGCCGGGCGACGCGCGACCGGCTTCGGATGCCGATGCGGCCGGCGGCGCGACGCTGCCGGCGATCACGGTCAGCGGCGAACGCGGCAGCGCGCTGCGCGCGCGCGAAGCGTCGGTCGCCGGCCTCGACGATGCGCCGCTGCGCGACACGCCCGCGTCGGTCAGCGTCGTGACGCGCGCGCTGATCGACGATCAGCAGGCGAAGCGCCTGTCGGACGTGCTGCGCAACGACGCGTCGGTGGTCAACGACTATGCGCCGGTCGGCTACTTCGAGGGCTTCGCGATTCGCGGCTTTCCGGTCGATCTCGCGAGCGCGATCCGGATCGACGGCCTGACGGTGTCCGGCGAACAGAACGTGCCGCTCGAAAACAAGGAGCGCGTCGAGATCCTGAAGGGGCTCGCCGGCATCGACAGCGGCGTGGTCGCGCCGGGCGGCGTGATCAACTTCGTGACGAAGCGCGCGGCCGACGTCGCGAGCGTGACGGCCGGTGTCGACAGCCGTGGCTCGACGTCGGCGGCCGTGGATCTCGGCCGGCGCTTCGGCGCCGATCATCAGTTCGGCTTCCGGATCAATGCGGCGAAGGAGAATATGCACTCCTACGTCGACGACACGAACGGACGGCGCACGTTCGGCTCGATCGCCGCCGACTGGGACATCAGCCCGCGCGCGAGCCTGCAGCTCAATGCGGAATTCCAGCAGTGGATCCAGCGCTCGGCGCCCGGCTACCAGCTGCTCGGCGGCACGGTCGTGCCGTCGGTCAAGACGACCTCGAAGGCGCTCGGCACGCAGCCGTGGGCGAAGCCGGTGACGACCGACGCGCTGAACCTGAACGCGCGCTTCGACTACCAGTTCAGCGACGACTGGAAAGCCTACGTCGCGGCCGGCCGCAGCCGCACGATGATCGACGACAACAGCGCGTTCCCGTACGGCTGCTCTTACGCGGCGAGCTGCGCGGGCGGCGCGACCTCGCCGTTCTTCTTCGGCGCGAACGGTGACTACGACGTGTACGACTTCCGCAGCCCGGGCGAATACCGCCGCAACGACGACCTGCGTGCGGTCACCACCGGCAAGTTCGCGACCGGCCCGCTGCGCCACGAGCTGACGCTCGGCATCAGCGTGCAGCGTCGCGTCGTGCATATGGCCGATGCCGTGTACGACTACGTGGGCAGCGAGAACGTCTACGGGCCGGACGTCGCGTTCCCGCCGTCGCCCAACACGCCGGGGCCGTCGTATCCGCGGCTCGACGCGTGGCAATACGGCGTGTTCGGGCTGGATCGCATCAGCCTCGGCGAGCACTGGCAGCTGCTGGCGGGCGGCAAGGAAGTGCTGCTGCGCCAGCGCAGCTGGGACAGCATCGACGGCGATGCGACGCATACCGATCGCTCGGTGTTCCTGCCGCAGGTCGCGCTCGTCTACAAGCCGGTAACGGCGTTGTCGCTGTATGCGTCGTACAGCAAGGCGCTGTCGCTCGGCGATCAGGCGCCGGTGCGCGCGACCAACGCGTATGCGTTCCTGCCGCCGGTCGAGTCGCATCAATTCGAACTCGGCGCGAAATACGACTGGCTCGATCGGATGAGCATCACGGCCGCCGTGTTCTCGATCAGCAAGCCGTTCCAGTTCGCGGACCCCGACGCATCGGGCGCGAGCTACACGTTCGTGCAACGCGGCACGCAACGGCACCAGGGGATCGAGCTGGGTGCGACCGGCCGGCTGACCGAGCGCATGGCGCTGAGCGCGAGCGTCGCGGCGATTCGCGCGCGTGCCTACGATTCCGGCTCGCCGGCGTACGAGGGGCACCAGATCATCAACGTGCCGGCGCTGCGCGCGTCGCTGTATGCGGACTACGCTGTGCCGCACGTCGCGGGGCTGAACCTGCTCGGCGGCGTCGAGTACAGCGCGGGCCGCAACGCGAACGAAGAGGGCACCGCGCGCGTGCCGTCGTGGTTCGTGTTCAATCTCGGCGCGCGCTATACGACGAAGATCGGCGGCCATCGCACGGTGCTACGCGTGTCGGTCGACAACCTGTTCAACAAGTTCTACTGGCGCGACGCGGGCGAGCAGCAGGGCGACGCGTACCTGTTCCCGGGCGCGCCGCGTACCGCGCGCGTATCGTTGACCTATGATTTCTGATCGTCCGGTGTGCGCGGCATGACGCGCGCCGCCGGCCGTTACCCAGGAGAGCACAGACGATGTCCCCACTCGAAATCGCCGGCGTGATCGTCAGCGCGCTGGCGATCTGGTTGACCGCGAAGCGGCGCATGCTGTGCTGGCCGGTCGGCCTCGCGTCGGTCGCGCTGTACGGCTGGATCTTCTTCGACGCGAAGCTCTATTCCGACATGCTGCTGCAGGGCGCGTTCGCGGTGCTGCAGGTGTACGGCTGGCGCCGCTGGATCGCGCAGCGTGAGCTGGACGCCGGCAGCGCGGGCGCTGCGCCGGCCGGCGACGTCGCGCCCGTGACCGGCGTGCGGCCGCGGCAGATGTTGCCCGACCTGATCGCGGCGGTCGTCGGCAGCGCGCTGCTCGGCGGAATGATGGCGCGCTGGACCGATGCGGCGCTGCCGTTCGTCGATGCGTCGCTGACCGCGTTCAGCCTCGTCGCGCAGTACTGGACCGCGCGACGCTACATCGCGTCGTGGGGGCTGTGGATCGTCGTGAACGTCGTGTACGTCGGGATGTTCGTGTTCAAGGCGCTGTATCTGACCGCCGGGCTCTATGCGCTGTTCATCGCGCTCGCCGTGATCGGCTGGCGCGACTGGCGTCGCTCGGCCGACGCATTGCATGCGGCGACGAGCCCGGCCGCCTGACACCTCACGGAGCAACGTCGTTCATGACATTTCCTCTCGAGCCGGACGCGCGTGCAGTGCGCGGTGAAGCCGATACGCATGACGTCGCGCCGCCGCAATTCGGCGTCGACGGCGAGCAGGCCGAGCGCGACTGGCCGCTGATGACGCTCGACGAAGTCGCCGGCGTGCTCGCGCGCATCGACGGCGCCGGCGCACCGGCGCGGCTCGCGTGGCACAGCCCGCGACCGTTCTCGGCGGCCGTGCTGGTCCACACCACCCGCGAGCGCGCACTGTTCGTCAAGCGCCATCACGCGAGCCTGCGCGACGTCGCGGCGCTCGCCGAAGAGCATCGCTTCATCGCCCATCTGCGGGCGCACGGCGTGCCGGTCGCGGACGTGCTGGCGGCGCGCGACGGCGCGAGCGCGTTCGCATCGGGCGAATGGACCTACGAAGTGCATGCGCTCGCGCCGGGCGTGGACGCGTATCGCGGCGTGATGTCGTGGAAGCCGTTCGCGCATCCGTCGCATGCGTATGCGGCCGGCCGCGCGCTGGCCGAACTGCATCGCGCGTCGGCCGGCTACGATGCGCCGGCGCGGCCCGTGCGCACGCTGCTGTCGAGTTTTCGCGTGTTGTCGTGCGCGGATCTGACCGGCGCGCTCGCACGCTGGGTCGACGCGCAGCCGCTGTTGACGCGCGCGCTCGGCACGCGCGACTGGCGCGGCGATGTCGCGAAGTGGATCGGCCCGTATCACGCGCGCCTCGTGCCGCTGCTGGGCGCGCTGCCGCCGCTGTGGACGCACGGCGACTGGCATGCGTCGAATCTGCTGTGGACCGACGCCGCACCGGGCGCGCTGGTGCGCACGGTGCTCGACTTCGGATTGGCGGATCGCACCTGCGCGGTGATGGACCTCGCGCTCGCGATCGAGCGCAATGCGATCGACTGGCTGGCGCCGGCCGCTGCACGCCGCGTCGAATACGATCAGATCGGCGCGCTGCTCGACGGTTACGAGTCGATTGCGCCGTTGAGCGACGACGCGTATGCGGCGCTCGTCGCGATGCTGCCGATCGTGCATACGGAGTTCGCGCTGTCGGAAGTCGCGTATTTCGGCTGTATCGTCGCTGCGCCGGAGATCGTCGACGTCGCATACGACGGTTACCTGATCGGCCACGCGCAATGGTTCGGCGAGCGCGATGGGCGGAAGTTGCTGGACTGGCTGGTGGAGCGGCGGCTTACGAAGCGGCGCAGCCTGTAAAGCCGCGTGCCGGAGGAAGTCGCGCCGGCACGCGGTTGCCCCGCGCTTCATCTTCCTTTCGTGCGGCGAGTTCTTCGAGGCAGAGCGTGAGAGGGCACCGAGACGATGTCTGCGCCCTCCGTGCTTTTGCGCGGAACAACGATTTCGACCGAAGCGCAGGCTCGTTTGAAGCCGAGCGGACCGGTTGCACGCCTGTGCGGTTTCGCGGGGGCTTGAGCCGTATGCGGGGAAACCTGCACGTACGGTTCCTGGACGAGAACATGCCGGTAACGGCGTGTCTTCACCGGCTTCGCTCGACGACGATCCGCGCACTTTCCCGCGCAGATACGCGGCCGCACCCAACCTCGCGAAGGGCGTCTCGGAGCACGACGCATGCCGCGCCGCGCCGAACCTGACGACACCGGCAATACGCAAACGGTCGCGCCGCGCTCGGCAGGCTCCTCAACGCGTCAGAAGCCCAGTTCGCGTTGCAATACCGCGGCGACGAACCGCAGGCCGCGGCCCAGGTAGCTTTCGCGGCCGGCGCCGAGCTGCGCCGTGCCGGGCACCTCGCGTCCCGGCCCGTCGCCGCCGCTGCACGCGTCGAAGCGCACCTGCCAGGTGGCTTGCAGCGGCACCAGCTGGTGCGTCTTCGGATCCTGCTCGGCGGGGATCGGGCCGCCGTACGTGCTGGCCACGGTGGGCTCGTCGAGCGTGGCCACGTTGACCTTGTCGATCGCGGCGATGCGGCAACGGCGCGCCGCGAGTTCGGGCACGTCAGACACGAACACGGCCGTCTGTCCGGCCGCGAGGCGCTCCACGTCGTGCTCGCCCACGTAGGCGTCGCCCTTCACGCCGCCGGGCGCCACGATGTCGTAGAGCCGCTCGCCGCGCGGCAGCCAGGTGCCGGGCGCTTGCGCGTCGTCGTTGGCCTGCACGGTGCCGTCGAACGGCGCGCGGATCGTCAGTCGCGCGATCTCGGCACGCAGCCCCGCCACCGTCTGCCGCGCCGACTCCCAGCGGCGTTGCAACGCCGTGCCCTGCTGCTGCAGGCGATCGTCGAACGATTGCTGCTCGACTTCCCAGCGCAGCCGCGCCTCCTCGGCGCTGGCGCTGGCCAGCTTCGCGTCGAGATCGGGCGACACCAGCACTGCAAGTGTGTCGCCGGCCCGTACCTTGCGCCCGTCGCGCGCCGGCTCCGGCGTCTCGGCGAGGTAGCCGGGCTCGACCGTATAGAGCCCCTGGGCGCGCAGCGGCGTGAGCACGGCCGGCGCGCTCACGCCGGCATGCCACGGCAGCACGAAGAATGCCAGCAGCGCCGCGCCCAGCAACGCGCTGCGCCGGGTTTCGCGGCGCCAGTGCAGCGCGTCGCGGCGCGCCCAGCAGTGCTGCGCCTCGCGCCACACCGGGCGCATGATGAACCAGCCGAATTCCACGCAGAACAGCACCATGCCGAGCAGCTTGAAGAACGCGTGATACACCACCAGCGCGATCGACATGAACACGGTCAGCCGGTACAGCCAGGTGGCGAACGAGAACGCGATCAGGAAGCGGCGGCGCTCGGCGCTGCACGGTTCGGGCTGCGGGTCGCCGAAGCCGAACAGCCGTTCGCGCAGCCACCAGCGGCCGAGCGCGAACGCGCGATCGTGCAGGTTCGGCATGTCGAGCCAGTCCGACAGCAGGAAATAGCCGTCGAAGCGCATGAAGGGGCTCGCGTTGATGCCGAGCGTGGCCACCCAGGTGGTGGTGGCGAGCAGGAACGCGCCGGCGCGCAGCGGCCCGTCGGGCAGCAGCGTCCACGCCAGCGTGGAGAACGCGGCGAGCGCCACCTCGCTGAGCATGCCGGCCGCGCCGATCCACAGCCGGCGGCGCCGCTCGGGCACCTTCCAGGCCTCGGTGGTGTCGGTGTACAGCACCGGCACCATCACCAGCAACGCCACGCCCATGGTCGGCACGCGGCAGCCGTGGCGCTGCGCCGTGTAGGCATGCGCGAACTCGTGCAGCACCTTGGCGAAGCCGAGCGCGATGCCCACGCCCACCAGGCCGCGCCAGTCGGCGTAGTTGTGGAAGGTGTGCAGGAATTCGTCCCAGCGCCGCGACGCGAGGAACAGGCCGAGCAGAGCCACCGCCGTGACCACGTACCAGAACGCCGGCCGGAACGCGAACGCGACGTAGCGGTGCGTGGCGCGCAGGAACGACATCGGATGCCAGATCGGAATCCGGATCATCAGGTAGTGCTTGAGCAGCCACATGGCGCGCGAGGTATGCTGCGCCGCCTCGTGGGCGTCGAGCCGTGCGGTGTCCGCGGCGCTCATGGCAACCAGCAGGTTCTCCTGGCGCAGCGTGCGCAGCAGCGCCTCCATGTCGTCGAGCGTGACGGTGAGGGTGGTGTCGCGGTTCACGGCCTCGACGATCGCGTTCGCGTCGTCGAGCGCCCAGCGCGAGAGCAGCTCGAACGCGGGCCAGCCGATCTGGAAGAAGCGGTTCGCGGCAGGATCGTGCAGCATCCAGGTCGGCGCGCCGTCGGGCGTCACGGGGCCGGCCGAGAGCGTCAGTTCCTGGCGCAGTTGCGGGAGTCGGTGCATGGTGCGAAAGCGTCGTGCGGGTCGTCGTGTTTCACCAGCCCAGCCACTGGCGGGCCAGCGTCAGCGGACGGCGCAGCAGGTAGTAGATCGCGGGTACCCACGGCCCGCGGATCCGTGCGGTGCCCATCGCGCCGAGCGGCGCATGCGCGTCGCCCGCATCGAGCGTGGCGCGCACGCGGTAGGCGAGCACGCCCTCGGGCGTCGGCTCGGCGCGCCAGGCCACGGTGTCGACGCGCGCGTCGTAGCTCGCCAGCGGCGAACTCTTCGGATACAGCGTCAGCGTGGTGCCGGGCTTCACGTCGATGTTGTCGGCCACCGGCAGCCACGCGGTCACTTCCACGTGCGCGGGATTGGCCAGCAGCAGGATCTTCTCCCCGACGGCCACCGCCTTGCCGGTCCATTCGTTTGGATCGCTGAAGATCGCCACGCCGGCGCGCTGCGCGGTGACGTTCACGCGCGCGAGCTGGCGCGCGGTGTAGTCGAGCTCGACGCGGCTCTGGTCGAGCTTGCCCTGGCGCTCGGCCATGTCGAGGCGGTTCTTGTCGTCGGTCACCGCGAGCTGCGCCGTCTGCCGGAGTTCCTCCTGGGCCGTGTCGAAATCCTTGCGGGCCACGGCGTAGCGCGACTGCAGCGTGGTGGCGTCGAGCGCGAGCAGCGGCGTGCCCTGCTGCACGACCTGATTCGGACGCACGTACAGGCGGTCGATCACGCCGTCGAGCGGCGCGCGCACCACGAACGGATCCTTCGGCGTGACCTCGGCCGGCGCGAGCACCGTGAGCCGCACCGGGATCACGCACGCCACCGCCAGCCCGATCAGCACGCGGCGCTGCTGGCGGCCGGGCTTCAGCAAGATCCGGGCACGCTCGCGCCACGAGGCGCGGGGCGCGAACGACTCGAACGCGTGCGCCCACACCTGGCCGAGCTCGGTCAGCAGCGCGGTGTCGGTGGCGCTCCAGATCCCGTCGCGCGCGAACACCACGCCGCCCACGGCGCGGCCGGCCCGATCGGTCAGCGGCAGCCACGCGCCGTGCTCGGGCCACCACGCGGCCCATTCCTCCACCACGTGCGGCGCGTCGGCGCGCAGGTCGGCGGCGGTGAAGGTGTGCACGCGCGGCCGCGCCGGCAGCACCGGCGCGCCCTGGCCTTCCACGCGCGCCGCGGCGTCCTCGGGCGGGGCGCTCTGCAGGCCGCGCGCGAGCGCCTTGCAAAGCTGGCCGAGCCATTGCACGTAGGGCGCGTTCGGATCGCTCTGAGGCAGGCCCGACAACGCGGCCACGTGGCCCGGCGTGTCGCCGCGCCACCACGCGGCCTGACGGTAGGGCACCAGCGCGAGCGTCTCGTTGACGATCGTGAAGCCGAGCGTGGTTTCGGTCGCGGCCGCGCGAGCGCGCGCCGACAGTTGCCAGAGCAGTGCGAGCTGCTGGCCGTCGATGCGGGGTTGAGCCGCCTCGTCCGCCGTACGGTTTGCCGTCATTGCATCACCGCGCGAAAGTCGCCCACCCGCTCATGCCAGGCAGCAGCTCGGGCGCGCCGGCATTCAACGCCGCCGTCACGTCCACCGTCTGCGTGACGGGGTCGACGCGCGCGCCGATCCGCGCCACCTTGGCCGGGTAGGTCTTGCCGACTTCGTCCACCTGCACGCTCAGCGCGTGGCCCGGACGCAGCCAGGCGAGCCATTTCGACGGCACGATCATCTTCAGCTCGAGGTGGCTGGTGTCCACCACGGTGAGCAGCGGCTTGCCCGGTTCGGCGAACTGCTGCGGCGAGGCGCTGCGCTTGGACACGCGGCCATCGAACGGCGCGGCGATCGCGCACTTGCGGACGGTGGCCGACATATAGGCCACCTCGGCCGCGCTGGCCTTCTGCTTGGCCTGCGCCTGCTGCACCTCGAGCGCGCCGATCGAATGCAGCGCGAGGAGCTTGCGGTTGGTGTCGAGCAGGTCGCGCGCGCCGTCCGCGTCGGCCTGCGCCTTGCGCAGCTGCGCGTTGTACAGCGAGCAGTCGAGCGTGACGAGCGTCTGCCCGGCGCGGAACGAATCGCCGTCGCGGAACGGCAGGGAGGCGATCTTGGCCGCCACTTCGCTCGAGATGTCCACCTGATCGCGCGACACGAGCTGGATGCGGATCCTCGAATCGGGATTGTCGACGGCCGGCGCGCCCGGCGGCGGCGCCGGGGGCGCCGCCAGGACCAGGCGCGAGGCGACGAGCAGCGCGATCGCGCCGGCTGCCCGGTAGTGCTTGAACGGCTTCATTTCTGCACAGCTCCTGCATCGCGCGAGGCGGCCGCGGCCAGCGTCGGGCCGGGTTGGGCGGGGGCCACGGCGGCCGGGTCGCCGCCCTTGGCGAGCGCGTCCCAGCGCTGCTGCGAGGCGGTGATCGCGCTGCGAATCGCGGCGAGGTCGTAGCCGGTGGGCTTGTCGCTCATCGGGTCGAGGCCCAGCGTGGCGAGCATCTGGCCATAGGCGCTTTCGAGTTCGCCGTAGCTCTGGTACAGGCGCAGCTCCGACATCATCGCCTGCGTGGCGATGCGGATTTCCTCGAGCTTGCCCTGCGCGTTCGCTTCCGTGGCGTTGTGCGTATGCCGCAGGATCTGGCCGTCCACGTCGTTCATCTGCTTGAACAGGTCGAACTGGCGCGTCTTCGCCGCGAGCTCGCTGCGCGCCACGTGCACCTGCGTGAGCACCGCCATGCTCAGCGCCATGCGCTGCATCTTGGCCACGTCGAGCTGCGCCTGCGCGGTGCCGCGGATGTTGCGCGCGTTCAGCAGGTTCAGCAGGTTCCAGCTCACGCTGATGCCGGCCGTGCGCCAGGCGTTGTACACCAGGAAGCTGTTGCTGTCGAAGTGCGCGCCGAGGCTGAACTCGATGCCGGGCAGCAGCTTGGCCATCGCCTTGTGCGTCTCGTTCACGCTGATGCGCTCGTTGTAGCTCGCTTCCACCAGCTCGGGGCGGCGTTGCAGCGCCATGTCTTCCATCTTCGGCATGGCCATGTCGAAGGCCGGCACCTTGAAGTCGCTGCTCGCGGCCAGCGTGAAGTCCTTGCCCGGCTCGAGATTCATCAGCGAGGCGAGGCGCGGCTTGGCTTCCTCGAGCTGGTCGCGCACGGCCTCGAGCTGGCGCATCAGATCGAGCAGCGAGCGCTGGTAGTTCAGCGTGTCGAGCGGCGAGCGCAGGCCCTGCGCCTGGGTGCGGCGCGAATCGTCGAGCGCCGACCGCGCCTGGGTCAGCAGCGGCTCGATGCGATCGCGCAGGCGCTGCGCGCCCACCGCTTGCCAGTAGGCCTCGCGCACCTGCTGCATCATCAGCTGCACGACCTTGCGGCGGCGCTGCTCGAGCACCAGCACGCGGTCGGACTGTTCCTTGGCCTCGAAGTAGCTCACGCCGAAGTCGAGGATGTTCCAGGACAGGTTCAGGTCGGCGGTGCGGCTGTTCTTGTCGGTGGAGTACGACGGAATCAGCGACTGGTCGTGCGTGTAGAGACCTTCCGACGACGAAGCGAGCTCGTGGTTGCGGTTGGCGTAACCGGCTGCGGCCGTCAGCTTGGGCAGCAGGTCGAAGTTCGACAGGTCGAGCTGGCGCTGGGCGAGCGCCTCTTCCATCATCTTCAGGCGATGGTCGAGGTTGTAGCGCACGGCGCGCGCCATGGCCTCGTCGAGCGTGATCGGACCGGTCACCGGCTGCTGGTCGGCGAACATCGCCGTGCGGTCGGTGTGGGCGGTGGCGGCGCGCTCGGCATCCGTGAACGGTACCGGCTTGATGGCGCAGCCGGACAGCCAGACGACGGCCACGGCGGCCGCGAGCAATGCGGGACGCGGTGCGCGTCCCCGGAGCGTCTTGTTTTTCAAGTCGAGGGGTCTCTTGGAAAAATGGGCGAATGAACGGGCGAAAGCGAAGGTCATGAGCGGCGCTCCCCGGTGACGTGCAGGGTGGCCAGCGCATTGGCGAACTGGGCGGCGAGCGAGGGCTTGGCGACGGGCGCGGCCTGCGCGTGCGGCGCGACGGCGTGGCCGTTGCCCTTGCCATGTTCGGCGGGCTTGCCGGCGGCGTTGCCGTGGGCGTCGAAGCGCATCGTCACCTCGCGGCGCACGAGGTTGCCGGCGGCATCGCGCTGCACGAGCGTGACCCGAACGTCGTGCACGCCGGCGGGCGGCTTGCCGCTGAGCACGCCCGATTGCGCGTCGTAGTGCAGCCACGCCGGCAGCGGCGCGCCGTTGGCGAGCGTGACGGCGGTGACGGCCGCGTCGTCGGCGCCCGGCGCCTGCGCGTCGCGGGTGGCGGGCGTCTGCACCAGCGTCCGCACGTTCACCGCGAAATCCTGGCCGGCACGATGCAGCGGATGCACGTCGATCGGCGCCAGCGGATGAGCAGCCGGCGTCGCGCCTTCGATCCCGGCCGGTACCAGCGAATCGAGCGGCCGCACGTGCGTGTCGCCGAGCGAACGCTCGCGCGCACCGTGGCTCGCGAAGGTGAAGGTGTCGCGCGTGCCGATCGAACCGACGTCCCGCTGGCTGGTCGCGCCGAATGCATCGAGCACGATCAGCGGACTCGATACGCCGTCGGACTGGCCGAGGCTGTCGTCGGCGAGCAGCGGCGCGGCGTGCGGCAGGCCGATCGGCATGGCGCCGGTTTGCTCGCGGTCGGGTTGACCGTTCTGGTCGTGCGGCAGCACCCATTGCGGCAGGATCGGCGTGCCGACCGGCTGCGCCGTGCCGACGATGGTCAGCGTGCGCGTGAGCGGCGCGCTGGTCTTGACGCCGTCGCCGACCGTGAACACCAGCGTGCGCGTGCTGTCGGTGCGCTCGGCCTGCGTATGGAGATAGCCGACCGCGGTGAGCGCGGCCTGCCATTGCGCCACGGTGGCGTTGCCGCTGGCCGAGTGCAGCGTGAGCGTGCCGTGCGCGGCGTCGAAGCTCGCGGCGATGTCGCCGGTGGCCGCGCCTGCCGCGAAGCTCAGCACGTCGTGCTGGGCGTCGAAGGCGCCGCTGAAGGCGATCGTGGCGGTGGTGGGCGCCGTGGCGTTCAGATCGGTCAGCGTGATGCCGGCGCCGACCGACACCGGGACGGTGACGCGGCCGCCCGCCGTATAGCTCAGTTGCGTGCCGTCCACGCCGAGCAGTGGCGTCTGGTGCGTCGCCGTGACCGACACGCTGCGCTCCAGCGCGGCGCTCGTCTTGACGCCGTCGTTGATGGTGAAGCCGATGCTGCGGGTGGTCGTGTCGGGCGTGACGGCCGTGTCGGTGTAGGTGACCGAGCGCAGCGCGGCCTGCCATTGCGCGAGCGTGGCGGTGCCGCCCGCGGAGACGAGGGTGAGCGTGCCGTGCGCGGCGTCGTAGCTCGCCGTGATGTTGCCCATCGTGCCGTCGTTGCTGAACGCGAGCACGTCCTCGCCGGCGTGGAAGCCCGCGCCGATCTGCACGGTGGCCGAGGCCAGCGTGGCGTTGTCGAGGTCGCTCAGCGTGAGGCTGCCGTCGATCGTCACCGGTACGGATGCGGCGTTGTCGCCCGCCACGAACGCGGCCGGGCCGCTGCTGGTGGTGGAGAGCGTCGGCGTCTGGTCGGTGGTGGCGACGGTCACGTCGCGCGTGATGGCGACGCTGGTCTTGGCGCCGTCGTTGACCGCGAAGCCGATGGTGCGCGTGGCCGTGTCGGGCGTGACGGCCGTGTCGGTGTAGGTGACCGAGCGCAGCGCGGCCTGCCATTGCGCTAGCGTGGCGGTGCCGCCCGACGAGACGAGCGTGAGCGTGCCGTGCGCGGCGTCGTAGGCGGCGGTGATGTTGCCCATCGTGGCGCGGTCGTTGGTGAACGCGAGCACGTCCTGCCCGGCGTGGAAGCCCGCGCCGATCTGCACGGTGGCCGCGGCCAGCGTCGCATTGTCGAGGTCGGTCACCGCGATGCCGGTGTCGATCGCGACCGGCGTGGATGCCGCGTTGTCGGCGGCCACGAACGCGGCGCTACCGGTGCTGCTGGTGGACAGCAGCGGGGTCTGCTCGGTCGGCGTGACGACGATGGTGCGCGTCAGCGCGTTGCTGAACTGCGAGCCGGCGCTCAGCGAAAAGCTGACGGTGCGCGTCGCGTCGTTCGGCGTGACCTGCGTGTCGCTATAGGCCACCGAGCGCAGCGCGGCCTGCCATTGGGCGAGCGTGGCCGAGCCGTTCGCCGAGGTCAGCGTCAGCATGCCGGTCGACGTATCGTAGCTGCCGGTGATGTTGCCCATCGTCAGGCCGTCGTTGCTGAACGACAGCCGGTCCTCGCCGCTATACAGGTTGCCCGTGATCGCGATCACCGCGCCGTCGACTACGTTGCCGAGCGGGTCCGCGACGGTCAGGTTCGGGTCGATCGCCACCGGCGCGGCGCTGGCGTTGTCGCCGGCCACGAAGCTCGCGCTGCCGGTGCTGGAGGTGCCCAGCGCCGGCGCCGAGCTGATCACGTTGACGCTGTAGTCGAGCGGCGAGCTGGTCTTCACGCCGTCGTTGACGACGACGCTGACGGTGCGCGTGCCGAGCGCGGCGTTGGCGCCGGTCGAGAACTGCAGGCTGTCGAGCACCGTCTGCCATTGCGCGACGGTGCCGCCGGTCGAGCTGATCGTCAGCGTGCCGCTGGCCGCGTCGTAGTTGACGTTCATGCCGTTGGTCAGCGTCGAAGGCGGCACGCTGATGCCGAGCGTGTCGCCGCTTTGCAGACCCGCGGTGATCTGTACCGTGATCGACATCGGTACCAGCGTCGAGCCGCTCACGTTCCGGTCGGTCAGCGTGATGCCGCTGTCGATCGCGGTGGCGGCCTGGCCGGTCAGGTAGTCGAGGCTGTTGCCCGAGGCGCCGACCAGCGGCGTCTGATGGGTCGCCTGCACCACGATCACCTTGCTCGAGCCGACGCTGGACTTGGTGCCGTCGTTGGCGCTGAAGCTGATGGTGCGACTCGCGGTCTGCGGCACCACGGCCGTGTCGGTGTAGGTGACCGAGCGCAGCGCGGCCTGCCACTGGGCGGCGGTCGAGCCGCCTGCCGAGGTCAGCGTGAGCGTGCCGGTGCCGGCGTCGAAATGCGCCTGGATGTCGCCGAACGCGCCGTTGCCGAGCGCGAGTACGTCCTCGCCGCTGTGGAAGTTGCCGGTGATCGCCACGGTGGCCGACGCCATGGTCGCCGAGTCGGAGTCGGTCAGCGTCAAGCCGGCGTCCACCACGACCGGGGCGGAGGGCGCGTTGTCGCCCGAAACGAAGGTGGTGGTGCCGCCGCTGTCGGTGACGATCGGCGACTGGTCGGTCGGAACGACGTTGATCGTGCGCTGGAAGTTGGTACTGACCTTCGTGCCGTCCGTGATCACGAAGTTGATGACGCGCTGCGTGCCGTCCGGCGTGGCGGCCGAATCGGTAAAGCGGACCGAGCGCAGCGCGGCCTGCCATTGCGCGAGCGTGGCGGTGCCGCCCGCCGAGCTGAGGGCCAGCACGCCGTTCGAGTACGCGCCCGTGATGTTGCCCATCGTCGAGCCGTCGTTGGTGAACAGCAGCGTATCGCCGTTCGCGTCGTAACCGCTCGCGATCACGACGTTGGCCTGGGTCAGCGTGGCGTTGTCGCGATCGGACACCGTGATGCCCGAATCGATCACGACCGGCGTGCTGGGCACGTTGTCGCCCTGCGTGAACGTGAGGCTCCCCGACGAGCCGCCGATCACCGGTGTCTGGTCGGTATCGGCGACGGTCACGGTGGAGGTGGCCGCGGTGCTGGTCTTGGTGCCGTCGCTGATCGCGAAGCTGACGGTGCGCGCGAGGGCGCCCGGCGTAATGGCCGTCGAGTCGTAGGTGACGGCCCGCAGCGCGTTCTGCCACTGTGCGAGCGTGGCCTGGTTGCCCGACGAGGTCAGCGTCAGCGTGCCGTTCGCGTATACGGCCGAGATGTTGCCGTACAGCGCGGTGCTGTTGTTGTTGAAGGCGAGCACGTCGGTCGCCTCGTAATGGCCGGTGATGGTGACCACGGCCTGCTGGAGCGGGCCGCCGTCCAGATCGCCGACGGTGATGGCGTCGTTGACGGCGACCGCCGTCGAGGCGGTGTTGTCGCCGGCCACGAACGAGACGGTGTTGCCGCCGGCGCCGATCACCGGCGTCTGGTCGGTGGCCGTCACGGTCACGTTGCGCGTGGCCGTCGAGCTGGTCAGCGTGCCGTCGTTGATCTGGAAGCTGACCGTGCGTGTGCTGGACGAAGGCACCACCAGGTCGTTCGTGAACTGGATCGAGGCAAGCGCGTTCTGCCACTGCAGCAGCGACGCGCCGCCGGCCGCGGTCAGCGTCAGCACGCCCGTGCTGCCGTCGTACGCGCCGCTGATGTTGCCCATCGTCGCCGGATTGGCGGTGAACAGCAGCTGGTCGTGATTGCCCTGGAAGTTTCCGGTGATCGCGACGGTCGCGCTGACCAGCGTTGTGCTGCTGCCGTCGGTGAGCAAAATGCCCGGGTCGACCGCCACCGGCGTCGAGGTGGTGTTGTCGCCGCTCACGAACTGCGCCGAGCCGCTGTCGGTGCTGACCGTCGGGCCGGCCGTGACCACCATGCTGTGATGCAGCAGCGCGCTGGTCTTGGTGCCGTCGCTGACGGCGAACGTGATGTCGCGCGTGCCGCCCGTCGTGCCCGTCGCGCTCGCGAACGTGACGGCGTCGAAAGCGTTCTGCCATTGCGCGACGGTGGCGGTGCCGCCGGCCGACGTCAGCGTGAGCGCGTGCGTGGTCGCATTGTAGCTGCCGATGATGTTGCCATACAGCGTCACGTTCGAGTTGTTGAACGCGAGCGTGTCGCCGGTCGCGTAGCCGCTTGCGATCGTGACGGCGCCCGAGGTCAGCGTCGGCGTGTCGGCGTCGCTGACGTGCACGTTGGCGTCGACCGCGACCGCGGCCGAGCCGGCGAAGTAGCTGGTGCTGGTGGCGCCGCCCTCGGTCACGAGCGGCGTCTGGTCGACGGAGGTGACGGTGATGGTGCGCGTGGCCACGTTGCTCGCCTCGGTGCCGTCGTTGAACGCGAACGACACCGTGCGGGTGGTGGTGGACAGGTTGGGCGAGGCCTGCGTGCTGAAGAACGTGATCGACTGCAGCGCGGCCTGCCAGCTGGCGAGGCTGGGCGACCCGCTGCCGGTCAGCGTCAGGACGCCGGTGGCGCTGTTGTAGCTGCCGGTGATGCCGTTTTGCGCGACGAACGACAACTGGTCGCCGCTCTGCACGTTGGTGATGCGGACCGTGGCGGTGCTTGCCGAGGCCGAACTGGGGTCGGAGATCGTGATGCCGGGGTCCACCGCCACAGCGGTGCCGCCCACGCCGTTGTCGCTCGAACTCCACGACGCGCTGCCGCTGCTGGTGGTCACCGACGGGCCGTTGTCGGTATAGGCGAGGTTGTTGAGCGTGGGCTCGAAGCTGCCCGAGTCGTTCTGGTCGATCAGCGAGAACGAGACGATGTTGTTGAAGGCGCTGCCGAGCTGTATCTGGCTCGACACGGTGCCGGTGAAGCCGCCCACCGCGGCCGTGGCGAGCTGGACCAGCGCGCTCTTCGAGCCGTTGGCGTAGGTGGCCTGGATGTACAGGTCGCCGTTGAACGAGCTGAGGTCGAAGCTCTGCAGGCTGAACTGGTGGCCGTTGGCGAGCGAGATGGTGACGTTGCTCATCGTCGAGGCGCCGTCGGCGTTGATGTCCAGGACGCCGTCGGTGGGCGACACGGAGATGTCGCTCGGGAACGGCGAGTTCGACGCGTTGTAGGCGTAGGTGTTGCCGGGCTGGTCGAACGTGTAGACGAGGCCGTCGAGCGTGAACTGGGACAGGCCGATCGCCGCGAAGTTGTCGGCGGCCGCGCTGTCGTAGGTTTCCGTCGTCACGCCGAGCAGTTCGTTGAACTGCGCCTGGGCGCTGGCCGATTCGTTCAGCGCGGTGTGGACGTTGCCGACCTGGTATTCGAGCGTCCAGTTGCCGCCGAGCGCGGCCGAGCCGGTCGCGTCGATCGAGGCGGCCACGTTCAGGTGGGTGATGCCGGCGATCTTCTGTACCAGTGCCTGACCGTCGGCCTGTTGGGCCACGTCGCAGCCGTAGATCAGGAAGTCGCCGCCGGCGTGCATCGCCGCGCCGATCTGTGCGAGCTGCGTGCTGTAGCCGGACAGATCGCCGTTGGTGAGCCAGGTGGAGCCGACCTGGATCGCGCCGTCGCTGCCGTGCGAGAGCAGGCTGATCGACTCCACGCCGCGATGGGCCTGCAGGTATTGCGCGATCTGCGCGAGGCCGTCGGTTTTCGCGTCGAGCACCACGTACTGCGTACCGGCGGGCAGACCGGCGATCAGGACCTGGTAGTTCGCGACGCTCGGGTCGATGAACACGATCTGGGTCTGCGCGGCCGACATCGCGGCGCTGCCGTCGGTCGTGGCGGCATGTTGCGCTTCCCGTTGCGTCGATGGTGCCTGCTGCCGGTTCTGCGCGAACGGCGAGATCGGGTCGCTGCCCTGCGGCTTGTCCGCCGGTGCGTTGGCCGTGGCATTGTTCGATGTGCTGCCCGTGGGCGTGTAGATGTGCGCCTCGGTGCGATGGATGACTTCCGCTGGCGCGTGCTCGTGGGCATGCGGCTGGGCGGCCACGGCGGCCACCGATGCGTCGTAGACGACACGCGGCTCGAGGGCGAGCAACAGGGGCGAGGCCGCGATGCGCGGGCCGGGCTGGCTGGCGTTTTGCTTCTGGCGCGCGAACCACTGCTTGATGATCTTCATGACGATGCTCTCCCTGCTGCTACCTGCCAGATGCCGTGCGGCCGGCTGCGGGGCCGCACCGGCCCCGCCTGATGATTGAAGCCCGGTCGCGATCAGCCGCGCGACGGGAAGCTGCCTTCCAGCGCGATAATGAATGACAGACCGAGGTACGGATTGCGGATGTTGACGGGCATGTTGCTGCGCGACACGCCGATCATGACGGTCGGGTTGGTTGTGAATTCAACGGCCGCGTCGAACGGCTTGAGTGTCTTGCTCGTCGTGTTTACGGCGCCGCCCTGTGTTTCTGAAGGCAGGGTTTATCCCCTGATTCAAACGGCGTGTTTTCAAGGTTCCGGCAGGGCCGCCGGCTCGCGACGTAACTGCTCGAGCGGATGGCAGGAAAATCGAATGGCGCGGCCGTGCGGCACATGGGGTTATATACCGCTGGTGCCGATTTTCATGAAACAGATTCGTTGGTAAAAACGTTTGCGCCGGATTATCGGCTTCCACGTTCAGGCTGTTAGGCAGGTCTTCGGCCGCCGCTCGTGGCGCGTGCTGACGAACACTTCGATGAACAACGCGTCGCCGTCATGGGACGCGGCGTGGAATGTCGATTCTGCGTCGGCGCAAATGTTTGCGAGCCCTAAATTGCCGATCGAAACAGGCGCGGCAACAATTTCATCGGACTGGAAAAAGTTGAATGGGTCGATAAGAAAATCGACTGTCAAGGCGTCAGACTAATTGTCTGATCAGCGGCAACTGGAGCTTGTTTGTTCGGTTGCGGTGATTGCCCCATGTGCCGTTTGCGACGAGCAACGAAATGTTGATGATGAGCAAGCCGGGCGCGTGCCGGAGAATGCGCGGCGATGCGCTTCTGCGCGATGCGAAACGCCGCCATGCCGATACCAGGCGCAGGGCGGGAGGTGAGCTCGTCGGAGAGCAGCGAGGTCGGTACCGCATCGCATCAATCGCGCAAATTGAACGAGCAACTACGACTGACTCTGTGCGACGAAGTGAGCGCGCTGAACGTGCTGGCCGACCACGGCAACCGCCAGTCGCGCGAAGATGCGATCGAACTGGCGGCGTGCATTGCGCAACCAGGGCGCGGCCCCAGTCAACGCCACGCACATTGTGGACACATATCCGACGGCCGCGACGTCGCAGCAGGCGCTGCGGCGTACGACGGTTTCGTGCCGGGCGTCGCCCCGACATCGGCCGGGGATTGAACACGGCGAAGCCGCCTCGAGGGCAGACTTTCGAAGCGGGCGTGTCGGCACGCCCGCTTCGCGTCACAGCTGCGCGAGCGCCTGATCGAGGTCGGCGAGCAGGTCGTCGATATGCTCGATGCCGATCGACAGCCGCACCGTTTCTTCCTTCACGCCTGCCTTCGCGAGCTCGGCCGGCGACAACTGGCGGTGCGTCGTCGATGCCGGATGCGTCGCGAGCGACTTCGTGTCGCCGATGTTGACGAGCCGCGTGAACAGCTTGAGTGCGTCCTGGAATTTCGCGCCGCCGTCGCGGCCGCCCTTGACGCCGAACGTCAGGATGCCCGGTGCACGGCCGGACAGATAGCGCGCGACGAGCGGATGATCGGGGTGATCGGGCAGCCCCGCGTAGTTCACCCATTCGACGTTTTCGTGGCGCGCGAGATGCTGGGCGACCTTCAGCGCGTTGTCGCTGATCCGCTCGATGCGCAGCGCGAGCGTCTCGATGCCCTGCAGGATCTGGAACGCGTTGAACGGCGAGATCGCCGCACCCATGTTGCGCAGCGGCACGACGCGCGCGCGGCCGATATACGCGGCCGCGCCGAACGCTTCCGTGTACACGACGCCGTGATAGCTGACGTCGGGTTCGTTGAGCCGCTTGAAGCGGTCTGCATGTTGCGCCCACGGGAACTTGCCAGAGTCGACGATCGCGCCGCCGAGGCTCGTGCCGTGGCCGCCGAGATACTTCGTCAGCGAGTGCACGACGATGTCCGCGCCGTGCTCGAACGGACGCAGCAGGTACGGCGACGGCACCGTGTTGTCGACGATCAGCGGAATGCCGTGGCGATGGGCGATGTCGGCGAGCGCGGCGATGTCGGTCACGTTGCCGAGCGGGTTGCCGACCGATTCCGCGAAGATCGCCTTCGTGCGCGCGTCGATCAGCGCGTCGAACGACGCCGGATCGCGCGGGTCGGCGAAGCGCGTCGTGATCCCGTATTGCGGCAGCGTGTGCGCGAACAGGTTGTAGGTGCCGCCGTACAGCGAACTCGCGGACACGATGTTGTCGCCGGCTTCCGCGATCGTCTGGATCGAATAGGTGACGGCCGCCTGGCCCGACGCGAGCGCGAGCGCGCCGACGCCGCCCTCGAGTGCTGCGATGCGCTGCTCGAGCACGTCCGTCGTCGGATTCATGATGCGCGTGTAGATGTTGCCCTGGACCTTCAGGTCGAACAGGTCGGCGCCGTGCTGCGTGTCGTCGAATGCGTACGCGACCGTCTGATAGATCGGCACGGCCACGGCGCGCGTGGTCGGGTCGGGGCGATAGCCGCCGTGCACGGCGATGGTTTCAAGGCGCCAGTTCGAAGAGGCCTGATCGGTCATGGGTGCTCCGTACGTTGTTGTGATGGTCGGCCGATTATAGGAGCACGGGCGCTGCGGGCTTTAGAACGAATCGTTTGTTGCTTATGGTGCGCCGGCGCATCGCGTGCGTTTTCAGCGGACGCTGCGCAGCGGGATGTCGTGGCGGGCGGTGCGAATCCGTGCGCTCACGCGCGGCAGATCGCGATGATCTCGGCGCTCGTCGCGTCGTCGAATGGCGCGCCTTGCCAGTCGCCGCACCATTGCGTCGCCGAGAAGCCGGCTGCCGTCACGCGTGCTTGCAGATCGGGTTGGGCGATGAAGCGCAATCGGCTCGTATTTTGCAGCTGTATATCGTCGCGGCAGAAACGGTAGTACGTGTCGAACGACACGACCGGGCCGTCGATTGCGGTGACCGCGCGATGCAGTTCGACGCGGCCGAAATCGGGCGATTCGACGTGCGATGCGGGCGCGGACGGTGCCCATCTGCGCCACGGTTCGACACGTGGATTGCGTGTCTCGAACATGAAGCGTCCGCCCTCGTTCAGCAGACGCCGCACGCCGTGCAGCGTGGCGTCGATCGCGGCGTCGGTCAGCAGGCACTGGAATGCGTGGCCGGTCATCACGACCGTATCGAAGCGCGCGTCGGGCGACAGGCCGGCGAGATCGCTGACGGCCCAGCGCACCGCGGATGCACCGGGTTGCTGCCGTGCATGCTCGATCATCGCGGCGGCCGGATCGATCGCGACGACGTCGTGCCCGGCCGCAGCGAGCCGGCGTGCGAACCGGCCGGTGCCGCAGCCGAGATCGAGGATGCGCTGCTGAACGGTGCCGATGCGCGATGCGTAGAACGCGAAGTCGTGATCGCCCGCGTTGAACAGGTCGTAGACCGCGACGAGGCGCGGGTCGGTGTAGAGGATTTCGCGGGCGGGTGCCGTGTCGGACATCATGCGGAGCGCATGCGTCAACGCTGCTGAGCCGCGACGCGCAGGCCGAGCGCGATGAAGATCGAGGCGATGATCTTGCCTTGCCAACGCGTCAGCCACGCGAGCCGCTTCACGAGCCGGCCGAGCGGACGGAACGAGCAGGCGATCAGCGTCGTGTACAGCGAACTGAGCGCGACGAAGATCAGGCCGAGCACGGCGAATTGCACGAACGTCGAGCCGCGTTCCGGATGCACGAACTGCGGCATGAACGCGAGGAAGAACAGTGCGGTTTTCGGGTTCAGCACTTCGGCGGGGATGGCCTGCAGATACGCCTTCAGCGGCGTGACGGGCGACAGCTTCGGCAGCGACGGGTCGGACGGCTTCTCGATCAGCGCACGCACGCCGAGGTAGATCAGGTAGGCGGCGCCGACCCACTTCACGACGTTGAACGCGAGCGCGGACGTCATCAGCAGCGCCGACAAACCGACGGCCGCGAACAGCGTATGCACGAAGTCGCCGCTGGCGACGCCCAAGCCGGTCAGGATGCCGGTCTTGCGGCCGCCCTGTACGGTGCGGCTGAGGACGAGCAGCACGGCGGGGCCGGGGATCAGGAACAGACCCAGGACGACGGCGGTGAAGGTGGTCAGCGTGGTCAGGTCGAACATGGCGGCTCCGGCAGGGTTGGCGCAGCGGCGGGGATGGGGGGATTGTAGTCGGTTTGTTCGGCTCGCTTGCGCCGACGTCGATCTCAAGTTATTCGGACCTTGCCCTCCAACAGATTGCGGTGGTCGAAAACGGTGCAGAATCGCGTTGGTGAGGTGAGCGGCGGCGGGACATCGGTTCGTCTCTACGGGGATGCGCGGCTTCTGATGCAGAGCATTATGGACTCGACTACGCCAGTCCCTGACCCAGGCGGAGTGCCGGGGCACCCCTCTGGGATTCACCAGGAACTATGAACGGTACGGCAGGCACATATGAATTGTTGTGAATCCAAGTGCCAAGACGGTTATCCATTTCCTTTTTAAAAGCGGCCCGAAATGAGATTTACATGGAAATCTGGCCCCGTACTCGCCGGGCAGCTGGTGTACTGCCAAGCTGAGTACTCGTTCGACTTCGTTCCGAGGGAAAATGAATTAAACAGCCGAGTTCGGGCTCCCGAACTGGATCTATTTCGATTGGTCCGCTTCAATTGGAGGTATCCGTAGAAACCGGCGAAATACTATTTCCGTGGGGCTTGTTTCCACACACGCGATGGACAGATCGAGTTATGGTCCCTCCAAATACTTGTCCAGGCCGATTGTTCCTCGCGGATATTTCCGTTCTCGTGCCCGGAGCTGCGGTCGACTTACCTGGAGGCACGGAATGGCAGACACATTTCCACCGCGAGTCTGGGTGGTTATATACCGGCGTCGGTGATACGGCAGATGTCATCGTGGAATTCGCAGCCAACGCAGGTGCGTCACTGACAAATGAACAACTCACAGGGCTGTGGCTAAAGCCGATACGTGAATGATCCATTTCCGCGTGGGAGTTTGAGGATTACCAAGGATGATCAGACTTCATTGACGCACTTGACGCGCTCCGGTCGTTGCCACAAACAGCGTTGGCTTCGATACGTCCAGCCTCGAAAACAAGCTAAGCGGATATTTTCTTGACGCGGCACATTCCAAGAACCATAACCCGCGCAAACGCATGCGTATCGATCCACGCACGCCATCACCCACCCCCCAACACCAACGCAGCCCCTTTCTCCCCGATCATCAACGCCGGCCCCTGCGTATGCCCGGACGTGATGCGCGGCATGATCGACACATCGATGACCCGCAGCGCCTCGACCCCGTGAACGCGCAACTGCGGATCGACCACAGCATCGTTGCCGGTGCCCATCCTGCACGTGCCGACCGGATGGCTGAGCGAGCCCGCATTGCTCAGGATCCAGTTGCGGATCTCGGCGGGCGTGCGCACCGACGGGCCGGGCGTCTGCTCCTCGCCGCGCCAGGCCGAGAGCCCCGGCGCGTTGCCGAGCGAGCGCATCAGCTCGAAGCCCTGCACGCATTGCTCGAAGTCGCCCGGCGCCGACAGGAAGTTCATGTCGATCAGCGGCGCGGCGGTCGGATCGGCCGAGCGCAGCGCGACGCGGCCCCGGCTTTGTAGCCGCATCATGTCGCCCGTCACCGAATAGAAACTGCGCAGTTCCTGCTCGGACTGGCCGCACGTATAGCGTCCGCGCATCATCTCGGCTGCATTGGCCGGCTGGCCGTCGGCATTCGCGTTCGCCCAGACGATCGCGTAGCCCTCGTTGACGGGCTGGTCGAGGATCGGCTGCCGCGACGTCCAGATGCCCTGGAAGATCAACGCGTCCATCAGGTTGGCGCCCACGCCCGGCAGGTCCATCTGCACGGGGATGCCGAGTTGCCGCAGCTGCGTGGCGTCGCCGACGCCCGAGCGCATCAGGATCTGCGGCGAGTTGATCGCGCCCGCGCACAGCAGGATTTCCCGGTCGGCGATCGCACGTACGCGCGCGCCGCCACGGACGTAGTGCACCGCGGCCGCGCGCCGCGTGCCGTTGAACTCGATCCGTTCGACGAGCGATTCGGCGGCGAGCGTCAGATTCGACTGCCGCGCGAGCAGCGGCTCGACGTAGCGCTGGTAGCTCGTCACGCGCTGGAAGCGCGTGTCGATGGTCGAGCGTAGCGGCGACACGCCGGCCATCGGCCGCCCGTCGTTGTAGTTCGGGTTGTAGCGGTGGCCGAGCTGCTCGCTCGCGCTCACGAACGCCTCGCCGAACGCGTTGCGCGTCGTGGTGGTCGGTTGCAGCATGCGTTCGACCTGCTCGAAGTGTGGCGCGACGTCCTGGTAGCGCCAGCCGTCGCAGCCGTACCGGCTCGCCCACTGATCGAAGTCGGCAGGCGCGCCGCGCACGTAGACCATGTCGTTGTGCGCGGTGCAGCCGCCCGTCACCTTCGCCCGCCAGACGTCCATCACGCGATCGTTCATGCGCGTCTGCGGCACGCTTTTGTAACCCCAGTGAATCGCGCCGATGCGGTACAGGCAGTTGATCTGGTTCGGGTCGCGGATCGGCGGGAAATGCGACGCGAGCGGCCCGGCCTCGAGCAGGAGCACCTTGATCGACGGGTTGTCGGCGAGCCGCCCGGCGACGATGCTGCCCGCCGAGCCGGAACCGATGACGATGTAGTCGTAGCGTTCGTCCACGGGCTTCTCCTCGTGCGTGTGAGCTGGCGCGGCGCCGTCAGCCGCGTGGGTCGAGCAGGCGGCCGTACGGGCCGTGCAGCGCGAGCGTCGGCTGCGCGCCGTAAAAGCCGGCGATGCCGCTCCACGCGCGGTGGTTCAGTTCGAGCAGGAACAGGATGCGGCGCATCGCGATCGTCTGGCGCACGGGATCGATCGCGGCGATCTGCTCGAACGTGTCGCGCGAGATGCTGTTGTGGTTCAGCGATTCGTTCAGTTCCTCGTGGTCGCCGGACACGCTGTGGAACGCGTCGTTGTCCTTGACCGCCGCCATCAGGCGCAGCGACATCTTCGGCGGCTCGCCGAAGATGCCCTCGACGACCATGATCGCGGCGAACGACGACACCGGGTCGACATCGGCGAGGAGCGTGAGCGCGTCGACGAACGCGAAGTGCAGCGGCAGCGGCACGATCTGCGCGAGCATGCGCGGTGCGACGCCGAGCGCTTCGCAGGTCGTGCTTTCGAGCGCCTCGTGGCCGTATTCCTCGCCGTAGTAGCGGAACATCATCGTGCGCAGCGGAATGCTGAGCCGCATGCTCAGCAGCGGCGCGATGATTTCCACGAAGCGCCGCGTCACGTGGTACTGCTCGATGAACGGGCCGGCGACGAGCGGCGAATAGCCGCCGTTCAGCGCGTCCACCGCGCTCACGTACGGATTCTCGCCCCAGAGGTTCAGCGTTTCGCGCGTGATCAGCTCGGTCTGTCGCATGAACTCGAGCCCGTTCGACAGCGACACGGCCGGCACGTCCGCGCACGGCAGCCGCTGCGCGTCTTCACCGCTCGCGGCGACGAGGCTCGACGCGACGAGCCACAGATGCGACATCAGGTCGTGCTCGTCGTACAGCCCGGCCGTGTCGAACCGCGCGTCGTCCGCGGCGCTGGCGCGCGGCGCGCCGGAGAACGCATCGAGCATCAGCGCGACGGCTGCCAGCGTGAGCGGCGCGGCGCGGCGGAAGTATTCGAACTCGATGCGCAGCAGCGCGAGATGGAAGTTGGGTTCGACCTGCGCGTCGAACGGATCGTCGTGCGCGTCGAACAGCGTGCGCGCGGAGGCGGGTCGATCGAGGTGCAGTCGGAGCGTCGCGGCATCGCGCGCGACCGCGTCGCGCCGCGCGGCGTCGAGCGTGGCGAGGCTGGCCGCGACCGTCTGCGCGATGCACGAGTCGATCCGCGCGGCCTGCGCGGCAAGCGCATCGGCGGCCGTGTCGTCGGCCTCGCCGATCAGCGAATGCGTGTCGAGAAACGTGCCGAGCGCGTGCCAGCCAGAGTCGGGTTCGCTTTCGCGCAGCGTCCACCACAGCGGCGACGCCGTGTCGGTCAGGCTGTGGAGTTGCGCGGCGATCTGGTCCGCGGCGTCGCTGGCGTCGAACGCCAGCCGGTATTCGTGCGCGCCCGCGCGCATGCTGACGAGCGCCGAGCCGGGCTCGTGGTGGATCGCGTCGACGACGAGGCGCGGCGACTGATAACGCTGAAATGTCCAGAGTTCCATGGCGACCCTCAGTGGAAGATGCGCGGCAGCGGCGCGCTGTCGTCGGCGTAGTAGGCGAGGATGGTGTCCTCCTGGCGCACCAGCGTCTCGACCATCAGCGAGACGTTGCGTTTCGTGACCGTGCAGGCTTCGGGATCGATCGCGGTGTCGAGCGCCATCAACTGCCGCGAGATGTCCTCGTGCCGGTACGTGTCGTTCAGGTCCGCGTGTGCGCGCAGCGGCCGGTAGAACGCCTCGGGCATGCCGAGCGCGACGCAGCGCGCGTCGAACGCGTCGATGAATGCAGGCTGCGCGCGCTCGAACAGAAACAGGCTCGCCTTGAACGACAGCGGATGCTGGCGCGCGTGCACGCCGAGCGCGGCCGCGAGCGAGAACGTCGCGGGCAGCGGCTGGTGCTGCTCGATCTGCGCCTCGGCGAGCCCCACGGCCTTCAGCGACGCCTCGAGAAACCGGTCGTGGCCGAGCTCCGATTTCAGGAAGTCCTGCAGCAGCGTGCGCTCCGCGGGACTGGCGGCCCAGCCGAGCGCGGGCCCGATCAGCCCCGGCGCCGCGCGCACGATCCAGTAATACTCGAGCGTATAGCCGATCAGCTGGCGGCGCGTCGCGCGTTGTTCGACCAGCGCGCGCAGGAATGCCGAGCGTGCGCTGCGCGCGGCGGTGCGCTCCGCGATGCGGCGGATGTCGCGGTAGAGCTGCGCGCCGCTGGTCGCCACCGCGGCGCGGCGCGGATCGGATTCGATCAGCAGGCGCAGCACGTTGAAATCGGCGAGCAGCGGCGGGATCTTGTCGGCGATGCGGGGCGAGCGCGCGGCCAGTTCCTCGGGCGTCATGCCGCCCGCGTGCAAATCGCCGATCAGGCGCGCGACGTCGGTCGCCTCGTCGGGCGCGAAGCGGAACGCGCATTGCCGGCCGCCGGCGCTCAGCACGGCGCCGCTATCCGTGAGCTGCGAGGTCACGATGCCGCGGAATTTCGGCATCGCGGGAGCTGCGAGCGAGCTGTCCATGGTGGTTGCCTCACAGGTCGGACACGCGCCGCAGCAGCGGCGCGTCGGATGTGTAGTAGTGCCAGACGGCCGTGTAGAAGTCGTCGTAGAGCTCGACGAACAGCCGCAACTGGGCCTTCATGCGTGCGACGGTGGCGGCATCGAGCACCGGCACGTCGTGAAAGATCGCGCGTGTCAGGCTGCCGTGCGCCGCGTTGAGGTTGATGGTTGCGTGCGTCTTGAGCGGGCCGACGAGCCCGTCGGGCAGTTGCGCGCGCTCGCACGCCTGGATGAAGCTGTCGTGCTGCATGCCCTGGCCTTCGAGCAAGCCGAGCGTCGTGAAGAAGAACAGCGGATCGCTGTGCGACCAGTACGCGAGCGCATTGCACAGCCCCATCGTCTCGGGCAGCGGGATCGCATCGAGCATGTCGGCGCGGCTCAGCCCCGCGAAGTTCAGCGCGCGCAGCAGGATCTCGTCGTGTCCGTACTCTTCGGAGAAGAAGCGGTTGAGCGTCAGTCGCACCGGCGTGCTCGGCACGTAGGACAGCACGGGCGCATCGAAATAGCTTTCGCGGAACAGGAAGTGCCAGTTCTCGATCACCATGCCGATCGCGAGCCGCTCGGGCAGGTCGCCCGGCGAGCGTGTGTCGAGGCATGCGCGCCAGAACGGGTTGCGGTAGAGCGTCTCCTCGCAGTACTGCTCGACGAGATCCTCGATCTCGAGGATCACTTCCGCGCCCGCGCGACTCGCGACCGGCGCGTCGTCGTCGATCAGGCCGGCCTCGTCCAGCGTGCCGACCAGCTCGTCGAGCAGCGCGCGCGGCAACGCGGGCTCGTCGCGCGCGATCTCGTCGAGATCGCGGCGGCCGTCGAACTGGTCGAGCGTGCGGGCCAGCGCGGCGGCGGCGTGCGGGCCGTCGGGCAGCGCGTCGACGTGCCCCAGCGTCACCGGCGTCACCAGCCGCGGACGGGATGCGGGCGATTCGATCTGTTCCATGATGAGACTCCCGAAGTGGGCGCACGGGGCGGGCGCGCGGCTCGCCCCGCAACTGGCTGAACCGGTGCCGCGGCGATTACAGGTGGATCGCGATCAGCGTCGGCGTGCCATCGGGCTTGTTGACGGTGACAAGGTAGTGCTTGCCGCCGAGCGTGCCCGTATTGATGTAGAGATCCACCTTGTGGCCGTCGAACACGTTCTTGGCCGGTTCGGCGTTCTTCACTTCATGAACCGTGGGCTGATGGGTATTTGCCATATCGATCACCGTTTTGAAAATTAAAGGAGCTCCGGCCTGATTCGAATAATCGGGCTGGATGATTTACAGTGAAATCCGGAATGCAATGTGAATATCGGATATATTCCTTTTCATCCGTCGTGCGGACGATTCCTTAACTGATATTCATCCGCACATGGTCATGAACGCGGCCCGTGCCGAAAGCGGCTGACCGTCCGCATGTTTTGCAATCGCAATCTTGAGATCGGCCCCGCCGACGATCAGCGCGTGACGATCGGCGCCGGCGCGCGGGTCGACCGTCTGCAAAGCGTCGACTTCCTTGACGGCGACCTTGGTGCCTCGTGGCACGATGACAGTAAGCGGTTCACTCATAGCAACCTCCGACGATGAGAACGGGCGCAAGCGCCCCGCCGCCATTAGCGCGGCACGCAGCCGTGCCGCGGCCAGGCGGCACCGGAGCGGCGGCATCTCCGATCTTCAAATGGGTTGGGATGATTCCAAGGAAGGGGCCCCTATTTATATTCTTGTAAAAACTAACTTTATTTTAAACGTCCGCTGATTTCTTGAATTGGCGGAATCATGGAGATAATCTAGTACAACGTTTGCGCAATACAAGATTGATTTAATCGCCCGTGCGATTATTTTCTCTTAATCAGCGCATGCGTCGATCGTTTCGAAAAATGCATCGGACGATGGTCGAACAACCGGAGACGAAGACATGGGCGAGATGACGGAAATCTGCGTGCGGCCGAGGCTGCGGCATTGCACGCTCGTGGCGCTGGCCGGCGAGCGGCTGGCGATGATCGTAGGCGACGAGCGTTTCGAGCTCGAGCAGGTGCAGGGCAGCCGCGACGCGTTCCTGCGCATGAAGCGCTACCTGGACGGGCGACATACGCTCGATGACATCGCGCAGCGTTCGGACGTGTCGATCGGCAGCGTGCGGACGATCGTCGGGCAACTGGACGAACTGGGCCTGCTGCGCCGCGAACAGCCGGCCGCCACGATCGCCGTGGCGGATTTTCTCGAGCGGGTCGAGCGCAGCACGCGGATGTGGCGCGCGCAGATCGGCTATCACCGGTTGTTCGGCATGCTCGAGCGGGGCGAGGCAAGCCGCGACCTGATCGCCGGGCTGCTGCTCGAGACCTACCACTTCGTCCGGCTCGCGCCGCGTCACGTCGGCGCTGCGATCGCGCATTGCCGCGACCAGGCGACGGCCGAGCTGCTGTGCGGCTACCTGGCCGACGAGTACGCGCATCACAGGCTGATCGCTGCGTCGGTCGAGAAGCTGGGCATTCCGCGCGAGCAGATCCGCGACGCGCATCCGGTGATCGGCACGCTGTCGCTCGTGAACATGCTGTGCGAGGTCGGCCGCGCGTCGTCGCTCGGTTACCTGTGCTGCCTGAAACTGATCGAGGCGAGCCCCGAGGACGAGGCCGGCGCGCGCGGCGCGTGGCGCGAGATCGCGCGCGCCGCCGTGCTCGATGCGGACGTGTTCGACGGCCTGATGCGCCATATGCGCATCGACGTCGGCGCGGGCCATGCGGGCCTGCTGGAGCAGGCGCTTGCGCACACAACCGACGTGTCGGCCGACGCCGCGCACGTCGCGATCAACCACATGCACGACGTGAAGCACGCGTTCGATCAGTTTCATGACCAGGTGATCCAGTACTACACCGACATGTCGAACTACGTGCCGCGGCTCAAGGTCGATTTCTTCTCGCTATGAGGCGGGGGGTGCAGGCGATGAGCCTGCGACGGTGTCGAGGTCTTCAATCTCGGCGGCGCAGCGGCCGGGTTCGGGCTGATCGGCACGACCGCACAGTTGCCGCGTCCGAGCCGAAACGACTGAAGCGGGCGGCGCAGGAAAGCGATCGCGTTGCCGGCCGATGGGACAGCGTCTGCAACGGACGCCAATGAAGGGGAAGAAAGGGAAGAAGGAAACCACAAGCTGCCGGCCGGCTTCCCGCCGCCCGGCAGCCCACAACAACGACCGGCTTACTCGCCGCTGTCGCTCTTGATCTGCGGCAGCGCCGACGATTCACCCGGCGTCAGCAGACCGACTTGCGCATAAACGCGCAGTTTGTCGCGCGTATCGGTGATGTCGAGGTTGCGCATCGTCAGCTGGCCGATCCGGTCGCGCGGCGAGAACGTCGACGCAACCTTCTCCATCGACAGGCGTTCCGGCTGATACGTGAGGTTCGGCGACTTCGTGCTCAGGATCGAGTAGTCGTTGCCGCGGCGCAGTTCGATCTTCACTTCGCCGGTGATCGCGCGCGCGACCCAGCGTTGCGCGGTTTCGCGCAGCATGATCGCCTGCGGGTCGAACCAGCGGCCTTGATACAGCAGGCGGCCGAGACGGCGGCCGTTCTCGCGGTACTGCTCGATCGTGTCTTCGTTGTGGATGCCGGTGACGAGACGCTCGTACGCGATGTACAGCAGCGCGAGCCCCGGAGCCTCGTAGATGCCGCGGCTCTTCGCCTCGATGATCCGGTTCTCGATCTGGTCGCTCATGCCGAGCCCGTGGCGGCCGCCGATGCGGTTCGCTTCCAGCAGCAGCTCGACCTGATCCTTGAACTCGACGCCGTTCAGCGCAACCGGCTGGCCGGCTTCGAAGCGCACCGTCACTTCTTCGGCGGCGATCTTCACGTCGTCGCGCCAGAACGCGACGCCCATGATCGGGTTGACGATCTTGATGCCGCTCTCGAGGCTTTCCAGATCCTTCGCTTCGTGCGTCGCGCCGAGCAGGTTCGAGTCGGTCGAATACGCCTTCTCGGCCGACATCTTGTACGCGAAGCCCGCCTGGTTCATGAACTCGGACATTTCGGCGCGGCCGCCGAGCTCGTCGATGAACGTCTGGTCGAGCCACGGCTTGTAGATCTTCAGATCGGGGTTGACGAGCAGGCCGTAGCGGTAGAAACGCTCGATGTCGTTGCCCTTGTACGTGCTGCCGTCGCCCCAGATGTTGACGCCGTCTTCCTTCATCGCGGCGACCAGCATCGTGCCCGTGACCGCGCGGCCGATCGGCGTCGTGTTGAAGTAGGTGACGCCGGCCGTCGTGATGTGGAACGCGCCGCTTTGCAGCGCCGCGATGCCTTCGGCGACGAGCTGGGCGCGGCAGTCGATCAGACGGGCGCCGGCTGCGCCGTATTCGATCGCGCGCTTCGGGATCGCATCGTAATCGTCTTCGTCGGGCTGGCCGAGGTTCGCCGTGTATGCGTACGGGACGGCGCCCTTCAGTTTCATCCAGTGCAGCGCGGCGCTGGTGTCCAGGCCGCCGGAGAAGGCGATACCGACCTTCTGGCCGGTCGGGAGGCTTTCGAGAATCGTGCTCATAGGAATTACCGTGGATTGAAGCCGGTGGATCGTATTTCGCGGAATACGCGAGTATCGGCTGTCCGGGAAGTTGGGGCAAGACCTGATTTTCGCGCCAATGCATCGTCAGCCCTGCCGCGACAGGCCCCGCGCCCGTTCGACCGCCCGGAAAATCCGCCGCGACGCGCCCGCGCATGACGGTCGGAGCCGACTGGAAGGCGCGAGCACGCCTGGCCCCGTCTAACGGCACCGACCGGCAAAAACGACCGAAGCCGGCCGCTTGCCCGCGCAGCGCATCGAAAGCAATGTGAAAGGTGTCGTGCCGAAGTCGAAGTACGGCCCGCCGACGCTCAAATATTCCACGCCTGGGCGGTATCGAGCAGTTTCTCGCGCAACACGTCCACTTCGCCGGCCAGCTTCGCGCTGATCGACACGTAGCCCGACAGCTGCGGCGGCGGTGCGTCGTGAGCGCCGTCCACCGGGCGGCGGCGCGGCACGAGCCGGCTCGGCCTGCCGAACTTGAGCGCGCGGCTCGCGCCGATCAGCGTGTCGCGGATGCGCCGGTTCACCGGCTTCATGTCGCGCAGCATGTACTCGTGGACGGCGCGGTCGTCGCCGGCCGGCACGGCGCTCGACAGGATCTCAAGGTAGCCGATGCAGAGCCGCAGGCCGCGCTGGATCGCCTCGAGCTGCGCGACCGGGATATCGCGTTCCTTCGACACCGACGGCATCAGCGAACGCAACTGCACCAGCAGCGCGCTGAGCGCGGCCATTTCCTTCAGATGCGCGTCGTCGCTCACGTGGCGGTCGCCGGCGATCCGCGCATGGACGGCCGCGCACGCGCGCAGCGCGTCGGCGAGCTTGTAGCGCCACGAGTAGGTCGCATAGAGCGGCAGCGCGAACGAGAACGCCAGCGCGATCGCGATGCCGGCCAGGACGTTCACTGCGCGCCACAGGCCGTCGGCGATCTCGTTGTCGCCGTGCCCCGCGACGATCACCAGCGTGATCGCCGACAGCAGCGCGATGTAGCCGGCCTTGCCGATCGCGTGGTAGGCGCAGACGCCGCAAGCGAGCGCCATCAGCAGGTAGATCGCGACCGGCGCATGCAGCATCGAATGGAGCACGATCAGGCCGAGCCCGGCGAGCGCGCCGATCGACGTGCCGAGCGCGCGCTCGGCTGCCTTCTTGCGGATGTTGCCGTGGTGCTGCAGCCCGCCGACGACGATCAGCACGGTGATCGTCGACCATTCGCCGTGCGGCACTTGCAGCCCCGTGGACAATGCGATCGACACGAGCACCGCGAGCGCGACGCGTGCCGCGTGGATGAGTTTCGCATGCCGGTAGCGGCGGTACGGGTCGAGCAGTGGACGGAGCGCTTGGCGCAGGAGCGACGGAAGTGGGGCGGGAAGCGGGGCGGTCATGACGAAGCGAGGAGGGCCGGAAAGGCGGACCGGCCTGCGCGGGCCGGCGCGGGCCGCTCGCGCAGCTGGCGTTACGCTAGCCGAACGCGGCCGGCCTGTCCACGGGGACGTGGCGCGGCACGGCGGCCGGCCGCGGCGTCACGCGTCGGCCGCGCTCGTCTCGGCGTCCGACACGCGATTGCGACCGCCCGACTTCGCGCGGTACAGCGCTTCGTCGGCCAGCCGCAGCAGCGTCGCTGCGCTCACGCGGCCGCCGACGGCGGTCGCGACGCCGATGCTCACCGTCAGGTGCCCGTACGGGCTGCGCTCGTGCGCGATGTCGAGCGCGGCGATGGAGCGCCGGATCGCGTCGGCGACGGTCGCCGCACCGCGCGCATCGGTGTCGGGCAGCGTGACGACGAATTCCTCGCCGCCGTAGCGCGCGACGTGGTCGCTGTTGCGGCGCAGGCAGCGCGACGCGGTTTGCGCGACGCGACGCAGCACGTCGTCGCCGGCGAGGTGGCCGTAATGATCGTTGAAGGCCTTGAAGTGATCGACGTCGACGAACAGCACCGACAGCGGGCGCCCGCTGCGCGACGCGCGCTGGGCTTCCTTCGTGAGCACCGTGTCGAAGGTGCCGCGATTCTCGACGCCGGTCAGCGAATCGGTGTGCGCGAGCCGGTACAGCTTCGACTCGGCGATCTGCCGGCGCTTGAGCTCGCGCGACAGCGCGAGCGAGCCGCCCGCGATGAACGCGGTGAACAGGCCCATCAGCACGGCCGTCCAGATCGTGCGGTGCCGCCACGACGCATAGATGTCGGTCTCGGCGGGCGCGACGTCGACGGTCAGCGGCAGGTTCGCGAGGTGCTTGTACACATAGATGCGCCGCACGTCGTCGATCACGCCGACGCCGACGATCGCGCCTTCGCGGTTGCGTCGCGCTTCGATGAACAGCTGCGCGTCGCGCAGGTTCAGCCCCACCATGCGCGCGTCGTACGGCAGGCGCGACACGAGCGCGCCGTTGTCCTCGATGATCGCCGCGCTGCCGTGCGTGCCGACCGCGAGACCGTCGAGCAGCGCGCGGAAATAATCGACGCTGAGCGTGCCGACGACGATCCCGCCGAACGACCCGTCGGGCAACGTGATCCGGCGGCTCAGTGCGATCGTCAGCGCGCCGCTGCGCAGCCGCGACGCATACGGGCGGCTGATGTAAAGCCCCTGCGCGAGCCCGTCGCGATGGACGGTGAAATAATCGCGATCGGAAAAATTGCCTTGCCGCGGCGGCGAGACGCCCGAATCGATCACGATATTGCCGCGCGTATCCATCACGAAAATGGCGCCGAGATACGCGCCGTTTGCCGCGCGGTCGAACAGCATCCGATGACGCTGGGTGGCCGGCAATGCTGCCAATTCGGGATCGGCGAGCCCGTCCACGACGTTTTGCAGCGATAGATCATACAATTCGATATTGCGCGAAATATCGCGCTCGATCAGAAGCAGCAGGTTGCGCGCATTTTCGACCGCGTGGTCGTATGCGTCGCGACGTGCCTCGATCAAAAGCGATGCCGACAATCCCCAGCTGAATACCAGTAGCGCGATACCTGCGACCAGTACGCCCCGGGGCGACAGAATGCGGGACACGACCGACGGGGTATAGCGGCGCAATGCGACAAGCAGCGGGCGTAGCTTCATCCTGGAGGGGTGGGGGTGCGGGCATTTCGTCGTCGACGATTGCGCACGTTGATTATTTCGGAGTGAATCGCATTATCTCGCGAAATCGGAATTCTCGCCGCGCGAGGCAAAACATGCATCTCAACTGTCGATTTGAAAACGGTTACGCATCATTACCCTGGTCGTATGAATGACGTTGATTCAAATCAATTTTCAGTATCGGTTATTTCGTCTGATTATTGTGAATGTCCGCGGCAAAATGTCGTTTTCAGCCAGTATTTTCGCCATCGTGAAATAGGGGCGTACCACGTCCGCGGATTGCCCGCCACGCCGCGTGCAAAACGTTGACTGCGCCGCCGCGCCGGCATCGCCGCGCGTTCCGCGGCCGGGTCGTCGCGGGCGAATCGGGTAGAATCCGCGCTTCGCCGCAGCCGCGCGGCGTGCAACGCATATCGGGGCCGTATCGCAGGCGGCACACCGCGTCCCGATTCCGCATGCGCCGGCCCTGGATGCCGGCTCGCTCAACGTTCGTCTCGTTTATGTCTGCAATCCCGAATTCCGACCCACCCGGTTCGCCCGCGAACCCTCCCACGCTTCATCGCGCGCTCAAGGCGCGCCATCTGACGATGATCGCCATCGGCGGCTCGATCGGCACGGGCCTGTTCGTCGCGTCCGGCGCGTCGATCTCGCAGGCCGGCCCCGGCGGCGCGATGGTCGCGTACATGCTGATCGGCCTGATGGTCTACTTCCTGATGACGAGCCTCGGCGAAATGGCCGCGTTCATGCCGGTGTCGGGCTCGTTCGCGACCTACGGCGCGAAATACGTCGATGAAGGTTTCGGCTTCGCGCTCGGCTGGAACTACTGGTACAACTGGGCGGTGACGATCGCGGTCGAACTCGTCGCCGCGCAGCTCGTGATGCACTACTGGTTCCCGGACGTGCCGGGCGTGTGGTGGAGCGCCGCGTTCCTTGCGGTGATGTTCCTGCTCAACGCGCTGACGGTGCGCGGCTTTGGCGAGGCCGAATACTGGTTCGCGCTGATCAAGGTCGTCACGGTGCTCGCGTTCATCGGCGTCGGCCTGCTGATGATCTTCGGCATTCTGAAGGGCGCGCCGGCCAACGGCTGGGGCAACCTGACGATCGGCGATGCGCCGTTCGCCGGCGGCTTGCCGGCGCTGATGGGCGTCGCGATGATCGCGGGCTTCTCGTTCCAGGGCACCGAGCTGATCGGCGTCGCGGCCGGCGAATCGGAGCATCCGCGCACGACGATCCCGCGTGCGGTCCGCCAGGTGTTCTGGCGCATCCTGCTGTTCTACGTGCTGGCGATCTTCGTGATCGGCGTGCTGATTCCGTACACCGACCCGAACCTGCTGAAGAGCGACGTGACCGACATCGGCGTGAGTCCGTTTACGCTCGTGTTCCGTCATGCGGGCCTCGCTTTCGCGGCCGGCGTGATGAACGCGGTGATCCTGACGGCCGTGCTGTCGGCCGGCAACTCGGGGATGTATGCGTCGACGCGCATGCTCTACAACCTCGCGACCGAAGGCCGCGCGCCGAAGCTGTTCGCGAAGCTGTCGCCGGGCGGCGTGCCGCGCAACGCGCTGTACGCGACCACCGCCGTCGGCGCGCTGTGCTTCTTCACGTCGCTGTACGGCGACAAGACCGTCTACCTGTGGCTGCTGAACACGTCGGGCATGACGGGCTTCATCGCGTGGCTCGGGATCGCGATCAGCCATTACCGGTTCCGCAAGGGTTACGTGACGCAGGGCTACAGCATCGATCAGCTGCCGTACCAGTCGAAGTGGTTCCCGTTCGGCCCGCTGTTCGCGTTCGTGCTGTGCATGGTGATCGCGCTCGGGCAGGACTATCAGGCGTTTCTCGCGAACCGCATCGACTGGGCGGGCGTGGCCGCCACCTATGTCGGCATCCCGCTGTTCGTCGTCGTCTGGCTCGGCTACCGGCTCATGAACCGGAGCCGCTTCGTGCGCTACGAGGACATGGAAATCGCGCCGTGGATCGCCGCGAACCGCGGCGGCGCTGCGCCGCGCGTCGAGAACCGCGAGACGGCCGGCTGATTTCGCCGTCGCCTTCGCCGGCCGCGGCACCGTGACGCCGTGACGCCGGTGCGGCCGTGCCGTGTGCGATCCGCGATTCGCGATTCGCGATGAAAACGGGAAGCCGCACGTCCTTCCTTTTTTTTGTCGGCTTTCCGCTGCGGGGGGTCAAAGCCGGTTATATTTCCCGACCCTACCGGGCTCTCGTCCCGGCCGGCGCGATGCGCGCCGCGCGGATCGGCATCCGGCGCGCGCCTCGGGCGGCGGCCGGCCGCGCCCGCCGTTTTCATCGTTCCGCCGCGGCCTGCACGGCCGGCGGAACGCGCAACCCAGAGGAATCCATGAGCGCATCACCCGCCGAGCGGAAGGCCGGACCTGTTTCCATCGTGCGAATCGAAGCCGCGATCAATGCGTGGCGCGAAGTGTATCCGCCGGCACCGGACGGCGAAGACGGCTACGTGCTCGACGCGGGCAGCAACTGCCTCGCCGAGCTGTACGGCACGATGATCTGCTACCGGTTGCCCGACGTGCCGCTCGATTCGCTGAGCGACGCGCAGCGCGATGCGCTGTACGCGACCGAGGCATGACGCGGCCACCGCGCTGCTGCGCTGTCGCGGCGCGGTGTCGGTGATGGAACGGGAAGCCGCGCGGCTTCCCGTTTTGCTTTGTGCGGCGGCGCCCATTGCCCGCGCCGGCTGAGGTATCGTGACGGCATCGCGAGCGGGCGCTCACGGCGTGACGAGCGCGGGCATCTGCGCACGGTGCCGCGCGCGTGCCCGTCGCGCGTCCGGGAGGAATCGAACATGGAGTTGAGACATCTGCGCTACTTCGTCGCGGTGGCCGAGGAGCGGAATTTCACGCGCGCGGCCGAGCGGCTGCATATCGCGCAGCCGCCGCTGAGCCGGCAGATCCAGCAGCTCGAGGAGGCGCTCGGCGTGTCGCTGTTCGAGCGCAATGCGCGGCCGCTGAAGCTGACCGACGCCGGGCGCTTCTTCTATTCGCACGCGGTGCAGCTGCTCGCGCAGACGGCCGAACTCGAATCGATGACCAAGCGCGTCGGCAAGATCGAGCGCAGCATGTCGGTCGGCTTCGTCGGCTCGACGCTGTACGGGATGCTGCCGAAAATCATCCGGCGTTTTCGCAGCGAGTATCCGGCCGTCGAGCTGAGCCTGCACGAAATGTCGACGATGGATCAGATCAAGGCGCTGAAGGAAGGGCGCATCGACGTCGGGTTCGGGCGGATTCGCCACGAAGATCCGAGCGTGCGGCGCGTCGTGCTGCGCGAGGAGCGGATGATCGTCGCGCTGCCGGTCGGTCATGCGCTCGACGGCGCTAAGCCCGTGCTGTCGCTGCACGACCTCGTGAACGACACGCTGATCATCTTCCCGAAGGCGCCGCGACCGAGCTATGCGGACCAGGTGCTCGCGGCGTTCCACGACCGCGCGCTGCAGCCGCGGCGCATCTACGAGACGCGCGAACTGCAGATCGCGCTGGGCCTCGTCGCGATGGGCGAGGGCGTGTCCGTCGTGCCGCACAGCGTGTACGGGCTCAAGCGCGACGACATCAGCTACAAGCCGCTCGACGATCCGAACCTAGTGTCGCCGATCATCATGAGCATGCGGATGCTCGACGAATCGGAGGACATCCGCGCGATACAGGCGCTGATCTACCGGCTCTACGACGAATCGCAGATCGAGTATCTGCATCCGCAGCCCGAATGAGCGCGCCGCCGCCGGCGGCTTGCTTGACGCCGCGCGTGCGGCCGCCATCATGCAGACGACTGACCACCCACACGTGCACCCATGACCGACATCGTAATCGACGAAAGCTGGATCGAGACGCCGTACGGGCGTCTCTTTGCTAAGCGCTGGCGCGGCGCGCAGCCAGCCGGGCAGGCGTGCGCCGCACCGATCGTGCTGCTGCACGATTCGCTCGGCTGTGTCGAGCTTTGGCGCGACTTCCCCGCGCAGCTCGCGCGTGCCGCTGCGCGCGACGTGATTGCATACGACCGGCTCGGCTTCGGCCGTTCGGACCGTCACCCAGGACAACTCGCCGCGACGTTCGTGCGCGATGAGGCCGAGCACGACTTCGCCGCGGTACTGGAAGGGTTCGGCGTCGACCCGTTCGTCGCGCTCGGGCACAGCGTGGGCGGCGGGATGGCGGTTGCGTGCGCGGCCGCGCATGCGCGACGCTGCCGGGCGCTGATCACGGTCGCCGCGCAGGCATTCGTGGAAGGTCGCACGCTGGACGGCATTCGCGACGCCGCCCGGCAATTCGACGTGCCGGGGCAGCTCGACCGCCTCGCCCGGTATCACGGCGACAAGGCCGAGTGGGTGCTGCGTGCCTGGGTCGACACGTGGCTGTCGCCCGCGTTCCGCGACTGGACGCTCGACGACGAACTGCCGCACGTGCGCTGCGCGACGCTTGCGATTCACGGCGCGCAGGACGAGTACGGCTCGGATGCGCATCCGAAGCGGATCGCCGCGCGTGTCGCGGGGCCGTCGTCGTGGCTGTTGCTCGACGGATGCGGGCACGTCCCGCACCGCGAGCGTCCCGCCGACGTGCTCGCGGCCGTCGCGACGTTGCTGCACGACGCGCACGCGTAAGCGCGCGTTCGTTGAGACGCACGCGGCGGGCCGCGCCCGCCGACGCTCAGAACGCCAGCTGGATCGCGAGATCGATCGCGAGCAGCGCGATCGAGCAGCCGATCCCGAGCACCACGTTCGGCACCCGATGCTCGAAATCGCGATGGTCGCGGCGCATCGCGGCGCCGAGCAGGAAGATCGCCTCGACGACGATCTGCAGCCCGACGAACAACAGCATCAGCAGATACTCGTAACCCATCTGCTTGAACGCGCCGAATTGCATCCCGTGATCGCGGATCCACTGCCCGACGCGCAACAGCTCGTAGGCGAACAGCAGCGCGGGAAACAGATAGCTGATGAAGTAAGTCGGCGCTGTGGCGTGCCGCAGCTCGAGGTGGAAGTGCTGATGCGTGGTAGCCATCACGAAGCCCTCCTTGCAATGCATGATTGCGGTCGCGACGGCGGCGCGGCGAGGTGCGGGCCAAACGGATGTCCCGATGCTGCGTGCGCGGCCGTACGACGTCAGCATACTGCTGCACGGGAAATTTGGCATGCGCTGACGGCGTTCGTCGTAACAAACCTGTTGTGCAGTGCGCAAACGGGGCAGCGCGCGGCGAGGTCGCGTGCGTGCTCAGAAATGCCCGGTGAACCGATAGCGGCTGCCGGGATGCCACAGATTCGCGACCGACGCGACCATCCCCTGCGACCACGTGCGCCGATGCAGCAGCAGGCACGGTTCGCGTTCGTCCATCGTCAGATGGCGGCGTGTCTGCGCATCGGGCAGCGCGGCCTCGATCCGGTATTCGACCCGCTGCAGCGGCGCGACGCGCGTCAGGTACTGGTTCGGCGTCGTCGCCGTGAAGTCCTGCAATGCGTATTCGGGCGCGCAGGCCGGATTGACCCAGCGTTCTTCCAGTTGCACGGGTGTGTCGTTCTCGAAGTGCAGCACGCGCGAATGGAAAATCGGGCTGCCGGTGTCGAGCTGCAATTCATCGGCGAGCGCTGCATCGGCGACGGCGGCGCCGACTTCGAGCACCTGCGCGTGGTACGCATGGCCGCGCGCGGCGACTTCGTCCGAGATGCTGCGGATCGCGACCAGCGTCGACTCGTATTTCGGCGATGCGACATAGGTGCCGGAGCCGCGTGTGCGCGTGAGCACCTGCTCGGCCGTCAGCTCGCGCAGCGCGCGGTTGACCGTCATGCGCGCGACGTTGAATTCGCGCGCAAGCTCGTTCTCCGACGGCACCTGGTCGCCTTCCGCCCACTCGCCCGAATGAATGCGCGCGAGGATGAAGTCCTTGATTTCCTGATAGATCGGTGTGGTCATGGCATTGCTGTTCGAGAGACGGCGGCCGCGTGCCGTCGCGTGCCGGCGGTCATCCGCGGTTCGTCCCGGGTTCATCCGGTGCCCGGGCGGAGTGTACCGGGTTCGATGCCGCGCCGGCCCGCTTGCGGGCCGGTGCTTCGGGTAAGTCCGGCGTCCACGCGATGTGCTCGCGACCGGCTGCACCGGCGGCAACCACCGCATCGGCGCGCGTTGCGGCTGCAAAAGTATAGACAAATGCAGGGTTACGCCTCTGACAGGAACGCCATGAAGAAACGCGCGCTCGGTATCGCCCTTGCCTGCATCGCGGCCGGTGCGCACGCAAAGGATTGGTCGACGCTCCGCTTCGTCGCCGCAGGGTGGCGACAGTCGAATGGCGGACGAGTGCGCCATCGAAAGCATATGTCGCGTCGATCGTTCGCTTCGTGTTGTCGTTATGTGTGGGTGTCAAACATCGTCAATTCCATCCTGACCGGTACACCGCGTAGGGTCGGCGGGCGTTAAGCCGGTATCAGCCGAATCGGCGGCTGACCTATCCGGGAGCGTTCCATGAACCGCATCGTGAAGATTTTGACGGCCGGCGCACTCGCATGTGCCGTGCTCGTGCCGGCCCTCGCCGAAGCGCATTCGCACCGCGTGTGCCATTTCGATCATCACCACCATCGCGTGTGCCGCTGGGTGCGCTGAGCATGGCTTTGCCCGGCTACGGCCGGGACGATGTCGCGATACAGGCAATCAGGAGAGGACGATGAAAAGGACGATGTTGATCGCCGCGCTTGCTGCCGGCTTCGGCCTGTCGGCCGCTGCGTTCGCACAGGTGCAGGCGCCGGCCAGCGCGCCGGCTGGCACGACCGGCCTGTGCAAGGACGGCTCGTTCTATGCGGGCGCGTCGAAGAAGGGCGCGTGCGCAGGACACAAAGGCGTGAAGGCCTGGTATGGCGCGTCGGCTGCTGCTGCGGGCAACGCATCGGCCGGCGCATCGGCTGCACTGCCCGCGACGGCTGCGTCGGGCGGTGCTGCATCCGGCGCCGCGCCGGTGAAAAGCGCGTCGGCCGTAGCCGCCGCAGCCGCGCCGGGCGGCGGCGCGGGCAAGGTATGGGCCAACGACAGCACGAAGGTCTATCACTGCTCGACCGACAAGTATTACGGCAAGACCAAGCACGGCAGCTACATGTCGGAAGCCGATGCGAAGGCGAAGGGCTTCCACCCGTCGCACGGCAAGGCCTGCTCGTAATGCGATGGCGCGGGTAGGTTTCGCGCCGAGTCCGTCGACGCGCCGTTGGGCGTCGTGCCCCGCCGTTGTGGCGGGGCTTTTTTGTTTCGTTGCGGATCGTCGGGGGCAGCCTCGGGTTGAGTCCGGAGCCATGAAGCGTCCGACGATGACACGTTGAGCATCGTTGACAACCGTTCCTCGTTTTGGGAGGATATTTTCAGTCTCGGGGTACCGCTACCTCTTACGCTTGCTCTAACGTTCGGTATAAACGTTGGGCTGGCGAGGTACGTTCATGTCCCCCACCCAAGCCGCATGGCTCATTCTTGCTGCGAGCGTCGCCGCTGAATCACTCGGCACTGCAGCCCTCAATCTCTCCGTTGGCTTTACTCGCCTGCTTCCGTCAGTACTGACCGTGACGTTCTACGTGGCAGCTGTCATTCTGATGGCCGTCGCGACGAAGAGAATCGAAATGAGTTTGGCATACGCAGCCTGGGCTGGAAGCAGCGCCGTGCTGACGGTAGTGATAGGTTTCGTCTGGTTTGGAGAGTCGATGAACGTCGTTAAGGCGATTGGATTGATCGCTGCGATATCCGGCATCGTTTTGCTGAACTTCAGCAGCAACGGCGCATAGCCCGCCCACGGACGCTTCGGAGAACGCTGGATGACTGCGCAGGGACGGGTTATGCGTCGTGCATGAACGCCAGTGTCCGGGCCGGTTGCCGCGCTCGGGTGTGGGGCGCAGTACGGCCAAGAACGGTCGATCGACACAGCGCCTAGATCGCTGACAATCGGGGCGCATTCACCAAATTGGTAGTTGCGGTCCTGAACGCTCCGGTACGTAGAATTTTGAATTTCACGTGGTGGCGCATGCATGACTACCTAACCGAATAGTTGCGTAGGCCGTCCGATGCTGACTCATGCTAGTCTCCGAAGACGAAAGGGAGGCTTTCATGCAACGAACGATCGCGTACCGCGGCTTCGAGATTCAGGTCGAATTGACTCCGGCTGCTGATGAGGACACCTTTGACGTGACCTTTCAGATTAAAGGCGCCACAAACCTCGAAGTGCTCGGCGCGCGGGGAGGCCGCATCTCGTTGCGCAACGGCCCTTTTACTGAGCGATGGGCCTATCTGGTAGCCGAAATCGCCGGCCAAGCTGCTATCGACGTGTTACTCGGTCCCGTCGACTGATTCCATGTTTATTTCCCGATGCAATACTCTCAGTGATCGCATAGGGGACGGCGCTATTACACTGGCTATATCAGCGATGTGGGCTTGCCGCCCGTTGCGGCGCCGATGGATTTCGCGGGGTGCTTCGAAGCCTATGTGGGCGGTAGCTGGCCGACCTTCGATCCGCGAAACAACGCGCCGCGTAATGGACGTGTTTTGACGGCATACGGGCGCGATGCCGCGGATGTCACGATCAGCAATGCATTCGGGGCCGCCGTGCTAACGCACTTCAAGGTGCACTGCGACCAGGCAGGACCGAGCCACGATCCTGCCGACGCTGAGCCGGCGCGGAAATGTACGGATAGGATGCGTCGCGTGGCAACGTCGCCGTTCGAATCGAACGGTGAATTGCGCAGAGCTGAGCGTTCGTGGCGCAACGTCCTAAGACTGGTCAAAGCATTGAGGTCCCCCCCAGCGGCCGCTTTGGAGAAGGTTGAATGCCCGTTGTGGGTCAATCCGAGACCATCGCACGTTGCAACGCGTCTGCCGACCGCATTCGGCCATTTTGATACGTTCGACATCGCGGTGTGGTTCGTCGACAATCCGCTGGGGGTTCAGCCTCCAGCGTCACAACTGCCCCAACTCGCGAACAATCGGATGGCGCAAGAATGACCTCGCACGCAGAAATATATTTGAGAGATTTTCATCGGCGCCGGGCAGGAGCAACGCGTCGAGCCTATGGTAATCGACCTGCCCGATCTGCGCAGGCGGCATACCCTTCCTCCTATCACGCACTGGCGAATCGTGTGCCGAATGAAGCGATGTCGCGGACTGTCCTCGACCTGGCATGTGGCGATGGGCCATTGCTGCAAATTCTGAACGACAGGGGGCATGCAGCCACGAAGCTGATTGGCATAGACATGAGCGATGGCGAGTTGAGCGTGGCTCGGGGAATATTGCCGCACGAAATACGATTGCTCAACGAGCGCGCACAAGAAATGTCGCTCGATAGCGGTTCAGTAGACTACGTGCTGTCGCACATGGCTCTCATGCTGATGGACGATATCGAACAAGTGGTCCGAGAGATTCGCCGGGTATTACGTGACGGCGGCAGTTTTTCCGCTATCGTGGGGCGGAGCTTTTTGACCGGCAAGGTCGGCGAAGTCTTTTGGGACATCTTCAAGCCAATCGCGAAGGCTCGGCTCACCGAGTTGCGACTCGGCGACGCGCGCACGCGCAGTGAAGCCGGTTGGCAAGAACTGCTAAAACGCGATTTTGTTGATGTGGCTTTTGAAGACATCGACATCGACTGGACGCCTACACCCGAGCAGCTGTGGTTGGACATGCTGGACACCTACGATGCCGACAGGATGTCGGAAGCGGCGCGCGCGCAGTTCATAAGTGAACTGTTGTCGGCGTTCGCGCCCATGCAAAGCGACGACGGTACGTTGCAAACTGGATGGGGCCTGCGTCTGGTTCAGGCCACTGCTGCCTAGCGTTAGCGGCGAGTTCGAAGGACGGCTCAGGTAGCACTGAGGTCGCTTGTAGATGCTCTCAGCCTGGGCTGATCTGCGACGGTCGCACGTTGCAGGGGTAACCGGCTGCATCCGACCAGACGCGAATGCGATCTGCGCCACGCCTGACGCTGAATGGCCGTTAGAGGCAAATCTGACAGGCCGCACCGTGTCGGAAGCCCACATCCACGGAACTCCACGAAGGTTACTTTTCGCCGTTTCGCGACGCGACGCGACGCGCCGCAATGCGCAATGCGCAATGCGCAATGCGCAATGCGCAATGCGCGATGCGCGATACGGGATACGCGATACACGACACCGACTCACCGGCACGCTAGTCACCCCTCACTGCCCAACCCCGCCCGCCGCGACCGCTCGCGGCCGCCCCTTGCGGCCCGCGAGCTCCCGCGTAAGCGCATCCGACACATAATGCGGGCCGTCGAACAAATACACCGAATACCCGCGATAAACAGCCAATTGCGCGGCCAGCTCATCCGCAGTGGCCGCGCGAAACCCACCACGCTCCGCGGGTCGGAACGCCTCCGCGATCAGCCGCACGCGTCGCTTGCCCAGCCGCGCGGCCAAGTCATCGACGTACGTACGCGCGACATACGGTTCGCGCGCATACACGCCGCAACCGTCCTGAAACAACACACCGACATCCGCGGGCAGCCACGTGACGAGCCAGTCGGCCAGCGCCTTCCCGCCGATGTTGCTCTGGTCGTACACGCTCACCCACAGCGGTCGCGGCAACCGGTTCAGGATCGCCGCGAGCTTCGGCGCGTCCTGCCAGGTCGGATCGATTTCGACGGGGAAGTAATAGCCGGTGACATGCAGCGGAACCGGCGCGCGTGCGACCGCGACCGCCTGATCGGCAAGTGCCGACAGCTGCGTGCGCGCACGCCGTTCGTCCTGGTAGCCGGCCAGGCCGAGGATCACGTTGCGGGCCCACGGCTCGCGGCCGATGCGTTGCCAGTCGGGAAGATGCGCGGCCGTGCGCATGCCGGTGCCGGCGAGATACGCGGTATCGTCGACGGCACTCCACTGGATCAACAGCTCATGCACGCCGAGCTGCTGCCAGTTGCCGGCCGGATTGATCGTCGCGTTGTCGAGCTGCCAGACGATGCCGTCGGCGTGCACGTCGTGCGCCGTCCAGCTGCAAGCGGTCATCGCCAGCGACGCGGCAACGGCCGCGAACGGCGTCGCATGCGCCACGCGCACGCGCCGGCGCGGCCCGGCGGCCTGCCGGAGCCGGCCGATACGCTGCCGCAACCTGCGCAACGCGCGGATGGCATAGATGGTCATCGCTTGCCTCCAGATAAGCCCTCCCGCGCATCATCGTAGCCCATCCGAAGCACACGCGCGATCCGCATCGTCATTGCGGATCGCGCGCTTGCGGCCAGCCGCGTCACTTGGCCGTCGTGCCGTCCACCCAGGTATAACCGAGGTTCGTGATGCCGGTCACGAGACTCTGGAAATCCTGCAATGCAGGCAGCCGGAGGTCGGGTTCGAGCCAGTACGGATGGAAGAAGAACGACGCGAAGCCGTCGCGCACGGCCAGCCCGTACTGTGCATTGGTCACGAGCTGCTGCCACGTGTACGTGATGCACGAGAACTGGTCGATACTGCAAATGTTGTACTGGATGCTGCCCAGGTTCTCCGGAATGATCCGCTGTCCGTAGTAATCGGAGTTGATGATGTACGGGAAGAACTGCCCGGCCGAAAAGTCCTGGTTGGCTGCGCCGGTGCCGAGCTGTGGATTGGTCGCCGTGTAGTAGACGGCCCGCTGGAACGTGGTCGGGAACGTCGCGGCCGTCGCCGCCGCCGCCTTGGGCGACACCTGATACTGCGGCGCAGCCCAGCCGACGATCTTGTAGCCGTTGGCCGTGAACTCGAGCAGCCCGTTCGTCATTCTGTCCTCCGCCCATTGCACCGAGTCCTCGTCGACCGGCCGGTTCTGCACCGCGTACCAAAACTCGTAGTCGCTGCCGCTGACGGCAGTCAGCAGATTCGGCGTCGAGTCGTACTGGTGCGTGTAGCCATGCATCACGATCGAGCCGCCGCGCGGGATTGCGTAGTTCAGCGCATTCTTGAGCCCCGTTGCCTGCGCGAGATGGATGGTCTGTGGCACGCCGCCGTTGTAATAACCGTTCGGGTCGGTATACAGCGGAATGGTCGCCATCGTGAACTTGATCCTCTTCGAGTACAGGTAGTCGGTGAGCTGCTTCATCGAACTCGTCGTCGTAAAGGCGTCGAGGTCCTCGAGACGCACGAGCGCACGATGATTCACCGGTGCGTTGGTCTGCAGGATGTCGTGCAGCATGTCGCAGATCACGAGGTAGCGATCCGTCGGCCCGATGTAGGAGAACGGAACGTCGGCGAAGTACCAGAGGCGGCCCGAGCGCATCACGTACGGCGCGGTTGCGCCGCTCTGGCTGTTCTTCATCGTGACGAGCACCTGCGCCTTGGTCGCATCGACCACCTGCGTCAGGCCGACGTCCGGGTCCGCGCTGACGGCGCCGGTCGACGCGTTGTACGCGTAGTACTTCACCATCGGCAGGTTCTTGTAGGTGATCGTGTCGTAGAAGCCGGGGTTCGGATTGCTCGACGAAGGCGTCGCGTTCAGCCCGGCCAGCCCCTGAAAACTGAACCCGAAGGTCTGGTTGAACGTGTACGCCGTGTTCCATGCGAGCTGCCACAAGTTGTACTTGAACCAGACGACCGTCTTCGTGGCGGTCATCACGTCGCTCATGAACGCGGTCGGAATCGGGTTGTTGTAGTAATCGCCGATGTAGAACGTCACGTCGTGATTGCCGACCATGCCCGACGTGTAGTTCTGGATCGGAACCAGGTCCACGGTCGTATTGAAGTGGCCGAGCAGATTGCGCAACATGATGCTGTACATCAGTCCGAGCTTCGAATACGGGTCGTTGGCCGGGTTGTCGTAGAGCACGAGCGTGCGGGCAGTGGTGGTCTGCGCGTGGGCCGTGCCGGGCGTCGCGATTTGCACGAAGCCGGCCAGCAGCGCGATGACGATCAGGATCTTCTTCATGGCCGTTTCTCCCTATTCGCGTTCCACGTTGCCGCCAGCCTTCTTGACGGATTTGGGGCTGAACGGCGGGCGGCCGGTCTCCTTGTAGGCCTTTTCCCAATCCTCGTCGGACATGCCGGCCTTCACGCGCACGTGCGCGGAGCCGTTCGGCAACGGCGGTGGCTTCACCTTGCCGCTGGACGAGCTGCTGGCTTGCTGCGCGTTTGCGGCCTGGAGCGGGCCCGTCACGACGAGCGCGGACGTCAATGCAACGAGCAGCCCGACGGCGCTCACCCCGGTTCGGAAAGAGTGGTTTCGATGCGAAGGCATGGTGTTCATCCTTTGATAGGCAAATTGCGATCGCCTCGTTCGGGAAACGAGCACGACCAGCCCCCCCGATCCGTAGCTGGACTTCATGTCGTGATTTGTTGTGCGCCTGATACCGGATAAGCAAATGAAACCGGTCGGCTGTGTTTCAAGCCAGATCCATACCATCCACCGCAAACGCGCGCCGTGCCGGGACGCCGACATCAGCGCCGCGCGGCAAGCCGGAATTGCAGCGATAAACGTTGCACGCGCGTAACGCGGGCACAAGGCGGGGCCCGACCGCGAGTGCCGCGGCGAACGTCGCGCGACGCACGCGCGGCGCGCTGCGCACCGCCGCGCGCGGGCCGGCTGGCGGGCCGTTCGAATGGCGGCCCATCATGCCGCCGAGCGCGACGTGCGCGCCGTTCGTCCGAGCCGCGCGCGGTCGTGGCCGGCGTCGCTGCGCGGCCGACCTGTCGGACAGCTTTCACGCGCGGCGCGACCGCACGTTTCAGTGCTGAAACATTTGGCCTGCCTTCGCGGTGCCGGCCGCCTGCCGCGCATGCCGGCACCCCGCGAGCGACAAGGATTGCGTGCCGATGGCGCACGACTTGCTTGACGAGTCGTGCGTGCGGACGGCGGTGTACGGGGGGCCGTGCGACGCGACCGACGCCGGCGGTTTCGCGTGGGCATGACCGCAGCAGTGTGCGGCGTCTCGTTGGAATCAGCGTCGGAAAATTTGCGCGAGCGCGTCGATGGCGCCTGATGCGTGAGCGTGCGATTCGGCCGCGCGGGCGCCGCTTCAGAGCCGCACGCGCAGCGGGCAGGAACGGAAGGGCAGTTGTACCGGGGGCGAGGTGGGGCTGCTTATCGGCCTTGCGTCGGCAGGCGCAAACAGCACTGACAAGCGACAATCGCGGAAAACATGATGAACCATACAATATGGAGTGCGTATCTGTCGGCACTCGACGTCGTCGCCATCGTGACCGCGATCGTCATCCTGATCAGCACGCTCGACGATCTCACGCTCGATGCCTGTTACTGGTCGTTCGAAATCCGCCGGGTCCTGCGTCGCGAGAAGGCGCCAGCCATCGACATCGGCATGCTGCGCGCGCTCGACGAGCGTTATCTGGCGCTGATGGTGCCGGCCTGGAAAGAGTACGACGTGATCGCGAAGATGATCGAGAACACGCTCGCGACCATCGAGTACGAACGCTATGTGATCTTCGTCGGCACCTATCACAACGATGCCGAAACTACGGCCGAAGTCGAACGGATGGTTCGACGCTACCCCGGGCGCGTCACGCGCGCGACGGTGCGCAACGACGGGCCGACCTGCAAGGCCGACTGCCTGAACTGGATTCTCGATGCGATCCTGCGTTACGAGGACGTCCACCGCATCCAGTTCGCCGGCGTCGTGATGCACGACTGCGAGGACGTGATTCACCCGGCCGAATTGAAGTACCTGAACCACGCGGTCACGCAGAGCGACCTCGTGCAGCTTCCCGTGCTGTCGTTGCCGCGCAAATGGAACGAGTTCGTCGCCGGCTGTTACCTCGACGATTTCAGCGAAACGCATCAGAAGGACGTGCCGGTGCGCGCGCGTCTGACCGGCGTCGTGCCCGGCGCGGGCGTGGCGTCGTGCTACAGCCGCCGCGCGATCGACGCGGCGATGAAGGCGAGCGGCGGCAATGCGTTCAACACCAGTTCGCTGACCGAGGACTACGACTTCAGCTTCCGGCTGAGGGACCTCGGGATGACGGAGACGTTCGCCCGCTTCCCGCTGTCGGACGTCGCGCGCGATGCGCAGGCGCGCAACGCGCGCAAAGGCGCGGCACGTGAGAACCTGCTCGCGACGCGCGAGTATTTTCCGAAGACGTTCAGAACAGCATACCGGCAGCGCGCGCGCTGGGTGCTCGGCATCGCGTTTCAAGGCTGGGAGCAGCTCGGCTGGAAAGGCGACCTGCTCACCCGCTACATGTTCTTCCACGATCGCAAGGGCATCGTGACGTCGCTGTTCTCGGTGATCGCCTACGTCGTGCTGCTCAATTTCGTGCTGCTTGCCGTCCTCGAGAAAACCGGCCATGCGCTCCCGGCCAGCGTTCATTTCGCGACGAACGGCCCGTGGATCGCGCCGCTGCTGTGGGTGAACACCTTCATGCTGGTCGCGCGCGCCGGACAACGCGTGCACTTCGTCAGCAAGCTGAACGGCCCGCTGCAGGGGGTGCTGTCGGTCCCGCGGATGTTCGTCAACAACATGATCAACTTCTACGCGGTTTGCCGCGCGTGGCGCATCTATCTCGGCCACCTGGTGAGCGGCAAGCCGATCGCGTGGGACAAGACCAGCCACACCTATCTGTCGAACGAAGCGCTCGGGAAAGTGCGGCGCAGGATCGGCGAGATCCTGGTCGGCTGGGGCGTGCTGTCGCTCGAGCAGCTGCAGGCATGCCTCGACAAGCAAGTGACGTGCGGCAAGCGGCTCGGCGAGCTGTTGCTCGACGCGAGCATGCTGTCGACCGAATCGCTCGCCGACGCGATCGCCGAGCAGGCCGATCTGCCGCGCGTGAGCCTGGGCAACGTTGCTGTCGGCCATTTCGCGGACTCGCTGGCCTTCGAGTTGCAGTACGCGTATCGCGCGATTCCGTTTTCCACCGCCGACGACGGCACGCTGAACATCGCGGTCGGCCGCCCGCTCACTCAGGACGAACAGGAGGTCGTGCGACGCGGCGCGCGTACCAACGTCGCGTACTTCATCGCGTGCGATGCGGAAATTTCCGCCGAACTCGCGCGGCACTCGCGCTTCGTCGAGATCTCGCGGCTACGCGACGGCGACGGCGCGTCGATGCAGGCATCTGCGGCGATTCGGCCGTCGGGAGAACAGGCATGAAACGCTCGACCCGTCCGATCACCGCCGGCCTCGCGCGCTGCGCGCGGCTCAGCGCACTGGCGCTCGCCATGTCGCTCGCGTGGCAGCCGCCCGCGCACGCTGCCCGGCCGCTCGTCCCCAAAGCGTTCCGGCTGGCCGACGGCGCCTACAAGGCAATCGACGCCGGCGACCTGCCCCGCGCGGAGGTGTATGCGTTGCGCGCACTGCAGATCCAGCCGGGCAGCGAGCAGCTCGGACTGTTGCTCGTCGACGTGTACCGGCGCGAAGGCAAGGTCGACGACGCCGACGCGCTGCTCGAATCGCTGAGCACACGCTTTCCGAACAGCGCGGCCGTGCTCGCGCAGCACGGTTATCTCGCGCAGCGCCAGATGCGCTACGACGTCGCGTGCCGCGACTTCTCGGCCGCCGTGGCGGGCGGCAAGTGGAGCGCGGAGCAGCAGCGCAACCTGCGGCTCGCATGGTCGGACAGCGCGCTCGCGGCGAACCGTCCGCATGAAGCGGGCATCGCGCTGGCGCCGCTCGCCGATGAAAAATCCGCGGTGATCCAGGTGCGCATCGCGCAATTGAGCCTGCAGGCCGGCGATCACGACACGGCGATCCGGATGGCCGAACTGGCCGCCAGCGACGCGGCGACGGACACCGAACGCAACATGGCCGCCGCGATCGCCGCGCAGGCGCGGCAGGTCGATCGGCCGCCGCAGGCACCGGCCGACGACTCGGCGATGCAGCATCTGCAACACGCGTACGACCTGCTGCGCGAGCACCGCGATCGCGATGCGCTCGACGCGTTCCAGCAAGGCTTCGCCGGCGGCGCCGGCAACGCGATGAACTATGCGGATGCCGGCTATGCGGCGAAGCGGATCGGCCTGAACGACGAATCGGTGCAGATGTTCGAGCACAGTCTCGATGCCGACGAAAGCGAGCACGCGTTCGACACGCAGCGCAAGTTCGGCTATCGGCGCGAAGTCGAGCAACTGCAGCGCACGTGGGGTTTCGTGCTGAGCGCGCCGTATCAATCGGCCGCGTTCGGCCCGCAAGGAACGATCAGCGTGCTGCAGCCGGGCGTCGAGGCGTACTGGCAGCCGCCGAAGATCGGCTACCAGAACGGGCGCATCCTGCAGTTCTTCGTGCGCGGTTACGGCACCGCGTACGACGGCAACGGCAACGTGACCGGCATGCCGACGGTGCAGGGGTCGGTGGGCGTGCGCTACAAGCCGATACCGGATCAGAACGTGGTGATGACCGCCGAGCGGCTGTTCCACATCGGCAGCCTGTCGATGACGGACTGGCTGATGCGTTTGGGATATTCGTCGGAAGCGGGCACCGACCTGCGCGTGACCGAGCCGAGCTGGCGCAGCTGGCAGGCCTATGTAGAAGGCGCCTATTTCATTCACGCGGGGCGCTACATCGTTTATTCGGAGCTGCGCTACGGCCACACGTGGCGTCTGCCGATGCTCGGCAATCGTCTGACCGTCTATCCGCACGTCGCGGTGGCGGGCGATCACGACAACCGTGAGAAGGACGAGACGGCGATCGGCGTGGGGCCGGGCATCCAGTTCCGGTACTGGTTCCGCGAAGGGCGCTATACGGCGCCGGCGAGCTACGTCGATGTGACGGTGCAATACCGGTTTCCGTTGACGTCAGCGGCCCGCGCACGTGGTCTCGTGGTGCGCGCGACATTGTGGTTCTGAGCGGCTGCGCTGACGCCTGGACGGATCGCTACGACGCGATCAGCTGGGCGATTTGAGCGTGATGATCGTTTGACGCAGCAGCTTGAAGTAGCCGCTCGTCGAATACGGGAGCATCTCCTCGACGTAGTTCCACCAGAAGAACCCGCCGATGAAGCGCGGATCGGTCATGCTGTTGACCATCGGGTAGTAGGTGGTGATGAGGTTCTGCTGCACCGACGTCGGCGCGGCGATGTCCGACGTGCCGATTTCGCCGAAGCCGACCTTCGCGTTCGGGAAGATGCTTTCCAGCGCCGCGAAGTCGTTCTTCCACGACGGGCTCAGGCCCGGGCAGTCCTGATACGGGTAGTAGCTGAACAGCGCGTAGTCGGCTTGCTGGCGCACCGTGGACGACAGGAAATTCGTCGGCCAGGTCTTCCAGTAATCCTGCGGCTTCGCCCAGCAGTTGTTGCCCTTGCTGTCGTCGTTGTAGTACAGCGTGATGGCCGTCTTGCCGCCGTTCGATTTCACGATCGTATTGGCCGCGGCGACCATCTGGCCGATCTGCTGCTCTTCCGAGTTGACCACCGTGTTGGTGCCGTTCGGGTCGTTGCGCAGCCATTCGCCGTTGATTTCGTTCGCGATTTCCCACACGTCGACGGTGTTCTTCAGCTGCGACACCAGTTCCTGCGTGCGCGCCTGGTACGCCGACAGCGTCGTCGGGAAATAGTACGAATCGTAGATTTCGCCCATCACGTATGCGACCGAGTGCAGGCGCAGCAGCGGCGCGTAGTAGTCGGCCGCCGACGTGCCCGGATCGAACACGACGCGCACCGTCGGGCGGTACGGCAGGTTCTGCAGCGACGCGACGATCGCATCGAGTTTGGTCAGGTCGTCCAGCGTGACCCCATAGACGGGGTTCTTCAAAGGCTCGACCTGGGCCTGGGCCGACTGGGACAGCGGCATCAGACCGGCACAAGCCACGCATGCGGCGATGGCCGTACGCGAGATAGTTTTCGTCAGCTTAATCAAAACTCGTTCCATCCTATGTTCAGAGGAAGCGCGATTTTAGACGAAAATAAAAGCTAATTATCCGACGATAATGGAAGAAAAAGGGTTCAATGGACGGTAGGGCATGCGCGGACCCATGCGCGCGCGAGATAAACGAAGCATCCCCAAGCGAATTCGCGAACGCGTTTTCCGCACGGTCGCGAGCGACTGTTCACCCCGCGGAGCGTTTCGGCGCGCGATGCGCTGCATGCGCGCTCGCGCGACGACCCACCGGTTCGGCTCGCCCGACGCGCACGCATGCATCGTCGAGCGCCGGCGCACGCATCGCACGAAGTGGACCGTGCGCGAGGCGGCACGCAAACGTTTGGCGTTGATCTCGGCCGGAAAACCGCAGGAAATTGCTAAAGGATGCGTGTGGCGATGACGTTAAACGGGAACGGGGAAGACTGTCGATCGCATGCCTCCGACGTGCGACGCGCAGTCCGCAACAATCAGCGCAGCAGGGGAACCAACTTGAACCGTCAGCAATCTTGGACGCGTACGGCCGCGCCCGGCGAGATCATCTACTCGGAGGGCTTCGCCGGCGAGCCCGTCATCTTTCTGATCGCGGACGGCAAGGTCGAGCTGTCGACGCGGTGCGAGGACAAACGCATCGTCATCGGCACGCTCGGGCGCGGCGACTTTTTCGGCGAAGCGGCGCTGCTCGGGGCAGAGCCGCGCGCGCACACCGCGAAGGCGCTGTCGTTCTGCCAGCTCACGGTCGTGCCGGCGTCGACGCTCGACGAGGAAATCGAGCATGTGTCCGCGCTGCTGCGCCACATCGTGCGCACGATGATCCGTCGCGTGAAGCGCAAGGACGACCAGCTCGCGACCTATACGCACGCCGACTTCATGCCGGGCGTGCTGTCGTATGCGCATGTGCTGTCGCTGATGGCCGGCGCCGACGCGCGCGGCTCGGACGACGCATGGTCGCGCCGGCCGATGCAGACGCAAGCCGCGGAGACCTCGGTGCCGCTCGCCGACGTGATTCGCCGCTGCCGCGCGATCGCCGGCCATTCGCGCCCGCACGTGCTCGCGATGCTGCGCCGCATGGAGAAGCTCAATCTCGTCACGATCGAGGCCGCGTCGGCCGAGCATGCCGGCGGCATGGCCGACTATGGATCGTCCACGGACGGGCGCCAGGTCGTCACGTTCGACGCCGCCCGCGTGGTCGATCGCGCGCAGCAGGTCGCCGATCACGACCTCGACCTGTCGATCAACAGCGAGCTCGAGCTGATCGAGCTGGCCGATCTGGAGGCGCTGATCGGCGTCGACCGCAAGCTGCTGCTCAACAAGCTGTCGCACGGCGAGATCGCCGACGAGTTGTTCGCGTTCCGCAAGTCGAAGGTGCTCGGCTACGTCGAGCAGAAGGGCGTCGCGTATTTCTCGCGGCGTCACCCGCGCGCGGGCGACGTGCAGTCGCTGGAGGACGTCGTGTGGGTCGACCAGCGCACGCTGTTCGACGTGATCAGCGGATTCGATACGTACGATCTCGCGAAGCTGATCGCGAGCCTCGACGATCGTGCGATCGCCGACAAGCTGTTCTCGGTGATGACCGAAGCGCGGCGCAACGAGGTGTCGTGGGTGATGCGCCGCGAGCTGAAGCTCGATCCGCTCGAGGTCGGCGAGATCGAGCGCCGCGTGGTGGAGGCCGTTCGCGCGGCCAAGGCGCCGGCCGCCGGCGCTGCGCCGGCGCCGCTCGCGTCGTCCGACGCGTGACGCGCGGCCCGACGGAGACGACATGGACCTGTTGACCCTGGCTGGCGTGCTGCTCGGCGGCGCGGCCATCGTGTTCGGCTTCGCGCTCGAAGGCGGCCACTTCTCGATGTTGTTCCAGTTCGAGGCGCTCGTGATCGTGCTCGGCGGCACGCTCGGCGCGGTGATGATCCAGAACACCTGGGCGCGCTTTTTCGATGCGGTCAAGCAGTTGCGGCTCGCGTTCGTGCGCGCGCAGGAAGTGGACCGCAAGCATCTGAGCGACCTGCTCGAATGGGGCGACCGCGCGAAGCTCAACGGTTTGCTCGCGTTCGAATCGATGGACGTGACCGGCATTCATCCGTTCGCGCGACGCGGGCTGGAACTGCTCGCGAACGGCGTGTCGAGCGCCGTGCTCGAGGATGCGCTGCAGCGCGAGCTCGACGCCTACGAGCGCAGCCGGCTCGCGGCGGCGCGCGTGTGGCATCAGGCGGGCGGCTATGCGCCGACCTTCGGGATTCTCGGCTCGGTGCTCGGGCTGGTGCAGGTGACGAGCCACATCCTCGAGCCTGCGCAGCTCGGGCCGGGCATCGCGGTCGCGTTCATTGCGACGCTCTACGGTCTCGCGTTCGCGAACCTCGTGTTTCTGCCGCTGTACGGCAAGCTGCGTGCGCAGATCGACAGCGAGCTGCGGTTTCGCAAGCTGTACCTCGACGGGCTGCTCGCGATTTCGCGCAAGGAATCGCCGCACACGATCGAAACGCGCCTGGCCGGCGACGTGCGCGGCCGCGCGGCCGAGTCGCTCGCATGACGCCCGTGGAGCATCGACATGACGGCACGAACTGAGGCCGCGCGCGCGGGCGCAACGGCGACCGGTCGCGACGACGATGAAGGCGACGACGCGCAGACCGGGCGCTGGCTGATCTCGTACGCGGATCTGATCACGACGCTGATGGTGCTGTTTCTCGCGCTGTACGTGCTGCAGCTCGCGAAGTACAACGCGCTCGACGCGCGCTATCAGACGCTCGCGCGGCACGACGACGCCGCGCGCGGCACGGCGGCCATCACGCTGCCCGAGCGCGTGCCCGCGTGGCTCGCGTCGCTCGATGCACTGAAGACGGCCGGCCGCATCGCGCTCGTGCGCGCGCCGCACGGGATCGAGATCGGCATCGACGCGAAGGTGCTGTTCAACGTCGGCGACGCGCGTCTGTTGCCCGATGCGGCGCCGGTGCTGACCCAGATCGCGCGCGCATTGAGCGAGCATGCGAGCGGCGACATCCTCGTCGAAGGGCATACCGACAACGTGCCGATCGCGAACGCGAAATACGAATCGAACTGGGAGCTGTCGTCCGCGCGGGCCGGCAGCGTCGTGCGCTATCTCGCGGAGCGCGGCGTCGCGCCGCACCGGCTCGCGGCGATCGGCCGCGCCGATACGCAGCCGCTCGTCACCGGCGACGACGCGGCCGCACGCGCGCGTAATCGGCGCGTGACGATCTTCGTCGCGTACTGAACGGCGGCTGCGGCTGCGGATGCGATTGCATTGCGTGTGCTGATGCTCCACATCCGAGATCGACGCCGCGTTGCTGCCGGTGCCTGCCGATCCGTCGAACGCACGCGCCGCTACGCTCAATAGCGGCGACCTTCCGCGCTGCCCGGAACCGGCAGACCGAGCCCCCAGATGCCGCCCCGCTCAGGGCGAGCGCAACGCCTGCAAGCCGAGCGTGAGCGCGTTGAGCGGCAGTTCGGCCGCGCCCATCGAGAAGCTCGTCGTATTCGCGCTCGACGCCGGCGTGTGCATCAGCGCATGGACGATCCGCTCGCTCGCATGTCCGTCGCCGTACGGGTTGCTCGCACGCGCCATCTCGTCGTAGGCGCTCGCGCTGTCGAACAGCCGCGACGCTTCCCGCACGATGAGCTCCGGGTCCGTGCCGACGAGCCGCGCGGTGCCGGCCCGGATCGCTTCGGGGCGCTCGGTCGTATCGCGCGTGACGAGCACGGGCTTGCCGAGTGCCGGCCCTTCCTCCTGGATGCCGCCCGAGTCCGTGATGATGAAGTGCGAACGCGACATCAGATACACGAACGCGAGATATTCCTGCGGTTCGATCAGGTAGATGTTGGCCTCGCCGCCGAGCAGCGCGAGCGCCGGCTCGCGCACGTTCGGATTCAGGTGCAGCGGGTAGACGAACTGCGCGTCGCGATAGCGGTGCGCGAGCGTGCGCAGCGCCTCGCAGAAATTCCGGAACGGCTCGCCGAAGCTCTCGCGGCGATGGCCGGTGATCAGCACCATGCGGGCCGTCGGGTCGAGGAACGGAAAGCGCGCGGCGACCTCGCGGCTGAGCGCGTCGTCGCGTTCGAGCATGTGCTTGACGTCGTGCAGCGCGTCGATCACCGTGTTGCCCGTCATCACCACCGAGCCGACCGGCACGCCTTCGCTCAACAGGTTGTCGCGCGCCTGGCCGGTCGGCGCGAAGTGCCATGACGACACCGCATCCGTCACGCGACGGTTCAGCTCCTCCGGCCACGGCGACCAGATGTCGCCGCTGCGCAGGCCCGCTTCCACGTGCCCGATCGGCAGGTAGCGATAGAACGCCGCGAGGCTCACGGCCAGCGTGGTGGTCGTGTCGCCATGCACGAGGACGATGTCCGGGCGCAGGTCGTCGAACACCGCGCCGATCGCATGCAGGATGCCGGTCGTCACGTCGCTGAGCGTCTGGCCCTGACGCATCAGATCGAGATCGTAGTCGGGCTCGATGTCGAACAACGACAGCACCTGATCCAGCATTTGCCGATGTTGTGCGGTGACGCACACCTTCGCGTCGACATCCGCGCGCGCCTTCAGCGCGCGAACGAGCGGCGCCATCTTGATGGCTTCCGGCCGGGTTCCGAATACAAGCAAGATCTTCTTCATTGATATCCCCGTATAGCTTTTCTGAGCGGAAGGAACCGGCTCCCGACATCGACCTGCTCGCACGCCACCGGCCGACGCACGTCGCGATTGCGTCGGTTCGCACCGCACGAGGTGCGGCGGCGTTGCAACGGCGAGCGCCGCGTGTTGGCCCGCGTGATCTGCGCCGCGCCATCGCCGGACGACCGTGGTGTCGTCGCGATTCCGGTTACGTCATGAGCGTTCTTTGCCGTGCCGTTCGTCGCGACCGCTCCCCGTTGCCAATACAGCAATATTCAAACCACCCGCCGCGTGGCCCGGCCCCGACGCCCGCGCCGCATCGGCAACGCGTCGAACGTTTCACAATTGCTACGAGCGCGGCGCGCCGGCGCGCGGCGGGGACGCTGAGTTGCACCCGTGGCGTCGCCGCGTACGACGCGTGGCGTCGTTCATCGTGTGCGGTATCGCGTTGCATGACGGCCCGCGCATGAAACGGCCGGACGGCCGCGCGAGATCGCGAAATGTTGCGCATCTGAAACATGTGCGGTGTCCATTCGCAGCCGGCGCGACATCGCGGATGCCGACGGCACGGCGCGGCGACGCAGTCGCGATGCGACGACCGACGCCTGCGCAGCCCTTACCCCGCGCGGCTTGCAGGCCTTGCGTCGATGCGCGACGCGACGCGGTGGATCGTCTCGTCGACGGTCGAGAGCGATGATGCGGCGATGAATCAAAAACGGACGGCGCGGCGCGTCGGCGAGCGCGTCGGCGCATCGCCGGCCCTTGCCGTGTGGGCGAAGTCGGTCGATGGCTCGACGCTTGCTTGTTCGATGGTGCAGGCGTGCGGCGGCCGACGCAGCTCGGCGATACCGATACGGCGGAGCCGGAAACAGCGCTCGGTGTGCCTACGTTCGGATGTGGCGCGACGCACGAGATGCACGCGCATGTGCGCAGTTGCGACGGACCTGCGGGTGCGACCACGGTGGACGAAAAACCGCGGCGCACGGCCGATGGACGAACAGGGGCAAGGAGACGGGTCATGTGTGGCATCGTCGGCGCGGTCGCGCAACGGGACATCGTTCCGGTTCTGATCGAGGGTTTACGTCGCCTCGAATATCGCGGCTACGATTCATGCGGGGTCGCGACGGTCGTCGACGGCCAGGCGCGCCGCGCGCGCAGCGTGTCGCGCGTCGCCGATCTGGACGCGCACGTGCGCAGCGCGGGCCTCGCCGGCAGCACCGGCATCGCGCACACGCGCTGGGCGACGCATGGCGCGCCGGCCACCTGCAACGCGCATCCGATCTTCTCGCGCGACGAGATCGCGCTCGTGCACAACGGCATCATCGAGAATCACGAGACGTTGCGCAGGCAACTATCGGACGCGCACTACGAATTCGACGGACAGACGGACACCGAGGTCGTCGCGCACCTGATCCACAGCAAGTACCGCGGCGACCTGCTCGCCGCGGTGCGCGATGCGACGTCGCAGCTGCACGGCGCGTATGCGATCGCCGTGTTCAGCAAGCACGAGCCGCAGCGGCTGATCGGTGCGCGCGTCGGCTCGCCGCTGGTGGTCGGCCTGAACGACGGCGAGTGCTTTCTCGCGTCCGACGCGCTCGCGCTGGCCGGCATCACCGATCGCTTCATCTTTCTCGAGGAAGGCGACGTCGTCGAGCTGACGCCTGCCGGCGTGCGGATCCTGACGCGCGACGGCGCGCCCGTCGAGCGCCCGGTGCAGACGGTCGCGCCGGCGCACGGCGTGGTCGAGCTCGGCGCGTACCGGCATTTCATGCAGAAGGAGATCTTCGAGCAACCGCAGGCCGTCGCCGCGACGATTCCCGACGCGGGGCTGTTCGATCCGGCTGCCTTCGGGCCCGACGCGACGCGCGCGTTCGAGCAGATCGACAACGTGCTGATCGTCGCGTGCGGCACGAGCTACTACGCGGGCCTGACGGCGCGTCGCTGGCTCGAGACGATCGCGCGGCTGCCCGCGCAGGTCGAGATCGCGAGCGAATACCGCTACAGCGATGCGCTCGCGCTGCCGAACACGCTGGTCGCGTGCGTGTCGCAATCGGGCGAGACCGCCGACACGCTGGCCGCGCTCAAATATGCGCAGGCGCTCGGCCACATCGACACGCTGGCCGTCTGCAACGTGCCGACCAGCGCGATGGTGCGCCAGACCAGCCTGCGCTTTCTCACGCGTGCAGGCCCGGAAATCGGCGTCGCGTCGACCAAGGCGTTCACGACGCAGCTCGTCGCGCTGTTCATTCTGGCGGTGACGCTCGGCCGGCTGCGCGGCTGCGTCGACGACGCGCAGCTCGCCCGCTACACGACGCAGTTGCGGCGCTTGCCGAACGCGCTCGACGACGTGCTCGCGCTCGAGCCGCAGATCGAGCGCTGGGCCGCGGAATTCGCGCAGCACGAGAACGCGCTGTTCCTCGGGCGTGGCCTGCATTACCCGATCGCGCTCGAAGGCGCGCTGAAGCTCAAGGAGATTTCGTATATCCATGCGGAGGCCTATCCGGCCGGCGAACTCAAGCACGGGCCGCTCGCGCTGGTGACCCACGCGATGCCGGTCGCGACGATCGCGCCGAACGACGCGCTGCTCGAGAAGCTCAAGTCGAACATGCAGGAAGTGCGCGCGCGCGGCGGCCAGCTCTACGTGTTCGCCGATGCCGATACGCGCATCGACGACGGCGAGGGCGTGTCGGTGTTGCGGATGCCCGACTACTACGGGCTGCTGTCGCCGATCCTGCACGTCGTGCCGCTGCAGCTGCTCGCCTATCACGCGGCGCGGCTGCGCGGCGCGGATATCGACAAGCCGAGGAATCTCGCGAAATCGGTGACGGTGGAGTGACGGGGACGGGCGGTGCGTGTGCGGCGCCTCAGAGCGGAGCGGTTAGCGTGTTGGGGCCGTGGGCGCAGGCGATGAAGTCGTTCGCATGTTTCGTTACCGGGGCCGCGAGCCGCAAAACGCCGCTGCGACGGCCGCCCGATTCATGCGAAGATTGGCCGACCGTTCCGAGAACCGAACCCGAGGCCCCCGTGAACCGATCGAATCCCGAACGCAACGCACACACCGGCCACCCGCCGTGGATGCACATCGCTTTGGCCGAGCTCGGCATCCGCCGCTTCCCGCCCGGCAGCAGCAACCCGCGCATCGTCGAATACAACGGCCACACGAATCTGGTCGGCTACGACGACAAGATTTCGTGGTGCTCGTCGTTCGTCAACTGGTGCATCGCGCATGCGGGCATTCGCGGCACCGGGTCGGCGCTCGCGCGTTCGTGGCTCGACTGGGGGCGGCCGCTGGAGCAGCCCGTGTACGGCTGCATCGCCGTGCTCACGCGCGACGATCCGGCGAGCTGGAAGGGCCACGTCGGGTTCTATCTGCGTCACGACCACACGCACGTGCATCTGTTCGGCGGCAATCAGCTCGACGAGGTGCGCGAGCTCGCGTATCCGGTGAGCGAGGTGATCGGATACCGGTGGCCTGACGTCGGCTGAATGCGCGGCATCGCCGAGTCGACGGGCGGGCGTGGAGCGTTTCGATGCGGCGAAGGTCGCCGGCGCACCGGTCAGCGGGCCGCAGCGGTGGCCGCGACGGCTTCCGGCTCCGTCCCGCCCGCCGCATCGTTGCGGCTCCAGCCGCCACCGAGCGACCGATACAACGCGACCGCGGCGAGCGCATGCTCGCGCCGCGCCTGATTGAGCGCCTCGGCGTCGCGCAAATACACCTCCTGTGCCGACAGCACGTCGAGAAAATCGGTGGCGCCGCCCTTGTAAAGCTGGTTCGCGAGCCCGAGCGCGTGATTGGACGCCGACAGCGCGCTCGCGAGCCGCTGCGTTGCCGCGTCGCTGCTGACCAGATTCGCCCGCGCATCCTCGACTTCCCGCAGCGCCTGCAGCATCGTCTGCCGCAGTCGAAGCTCCGACTCGCGCATCCGGCTTTCGCTCTGCGCGATGTCGGCGGTGATGCGTCCGGCGTCGAAGATCGGGCTCGTCGCGCTCAATGCCGCGCTGAACAGGTTGTCGGTGAGCGTCGGCAGCCCGAGATACGACGCGGCCAGGATTCCGTCGGTCAGGTTCAGCGAGAACTTCGGATACCGCTCGGCCTTCGCGACGCCGACCTGCGCCGCACGCCGTTCGACCTGCGCATAGGCGGCGAGCACGTCGGGCCGTCGCAGCAGCGCCTGCGACGGCAGCGTCGCGGGCGAGCCGGCCGGCGACACCGGCACCTCGCCGCGCTGCGCGAGCAGGAGCCGGTCCACCGACTCGGGCGTTCTCCCGGCGTACACGGCAATCAGGTTGAGCTGATGAGCGATCTGCGCGTGCGTCGGCGGAATCCGCGCGTCCAGCGCATCGAGCTGGTTCTGCGCGCGCGTGACGTCGAGTTCCGTCGATAACCCGAATGCCTGGCGCTTGCGCGTCAGTTCGAGCGCGCGCCGGCGCAGCGCCGCGTTGTCCTCGAGGATGGTCAGCTCCTGCTGGGCCCAGCGCAGGTCGACATAGGCGGACGCCGCGTCGGCCGCGAGCGCGAGCCGCATCGCGTCTTCCGCATGCTTCTGCCCGACCAGTTCGGCTTGCGCGGCCAGCAGGTCGAGCCGCTCGCCGCCGAACACGTCCGGCGACCAGCTCAGCGCGAGCCCGACGCCGGCTTGCCGCACGTAGCCGAGCGGCGGCGGCGTGTTCTGGCGCGCGTCGGCCGCGTGCGCGCTCGCATCGAGCTCGGGCAGCAGCGCCGCGCGCTTGCGTGCGGTCAGCGCCTGCGCCTGCTTCACGCGTTCGGCGGCGGCCTGCAGATCGAGGTTGGCGTCGAGCACGGTTGCGACCAGCCGATCGAGCACGCGGTCGTCGAACTGCGCCCACCATGCGGCGGCGTCGACGTCCGTGCGCGGCACGTCGGCGTCCCAAGCGGCGGGCGCGACCGACGCAACGGCATCGGGAAGCGCGGCATGCTGCGCGGGCTGCAGCGCGCACCCGGCGGCGAATGCGCTGACGACCAGCGCGACGAGCAGTTTTATCATCATCGGGGTCTCGGCTTCAGTGTGCGTCGGGCGGCGGCGCATTCAGCGTGATCGGACGGGAAAACGCGACGGCAACCAGCGCGACGACGAAGCACAGCGACAGCGCGTAGTACGCATCGGCGTAGGTCAGCGTCAGCGCTTCGCGATAGATCAGCCGGTGCAGGGTCGCGAGGCCGGCCTGCGCGGTATCGAGCGTGTTGCCGGCGACCGCGCTCCAGTACGCGGCCTGGCGATCGAGCAGCGATGCGACTTGCGGCTCGCCGGCGCTCACGTGCTCGTTCAGCCGCAGGTAGTGAAAGTTCAGCCGATCGTTGAGCATCGTCGCGCTCACAGCGATGCCGATGGCGCCGCCGAGGTTGCGCATCAGGTTGAACAGGCCGCTCGCCGATTTCAGCCGCGACTGCGGCAGCGAGCCGAGCGCCATCGTCACGATCGGCGGCACGCTGAACTGCTGGCCGATGCCGCGCAGCGCCTGCGGCAGCAGCAGCTCGCGCCAGCCCCAGTCGTGCGTGATGGGCGTGTACAGGTAGCAGCCGAGGCCGAAGCAGACGAGCCCGAACACGAGCAGCGCGCGCATGCTGACGTAGCGCGCGGCGAATGCATACGCGCACAGCGCGAGCAACTGGAATGCGCCGACCGACAGCAGCGCGATGCCGATCTGCAGCGAACTGAACGCACGCACCTGCGCGAGAAACAGCGGCGTGAGGAATACGGTCACGAAGATCCCGATCCCCGTGACGAACGACAGCAGGCTGCCGATCCCGAAGTTGCGTACGGCGAGCGCACGCAGGTCGACGATCGGATCGTCGGCCGTCAACGCGTGCACGATGAACAGGAAGCCGCAGATCGCGGAGATCCACGCGCAGATGACGATCGCGTCGTCGCTGAACCAGTTCTTGCGCGGGCCTTCTTCGAGCACGTATTCGAGGCAGCCGAGAAAGCCCGACATCAGCGCGATGCCGCGATAGTCGCCGCGCTTCACGAGGCTCGGGTCCGGTTCGTCGATGTGCACGTAGCGCGGCACCAGCGCGGCCACGACGATGCCCGGTACGAGGTTCAGGTAGAACAGCCAGTGCCACGACCATTGATCGGTGATCCAGCCGCCGATCACTGGCCCGATCGCCGGTGCGAGCGACGCGAGCGCGCCGATCGTCGTCGATGCGATCAGCCGCTGCTTGCCCGGAAACAACACGAACGCGGTCGTGAACACGGTCGGGATCATCGCGGCGCCGAGCGCACCCTGCAGCCCGCGGAACAGGATCATCGAGTTGATGTCCCAGGCGAGCCCGCACAGCATGCTCGTGATCGTGAAGCCGACCGCCGACGCGACGAACAGCCAGCGCGTCGACATCACCTTCGACAGCCAGCCCGACATCGGGATCACGATGATCTCGGCGATCAGGTAGGCCGTCTGCACCCACGACAGTTCGTCCTGGCTCGCGGAGAGCCCGCCGCCGATGTCGCGCAGCGACGACGCGACGATCTGGATGTCGAGCGTCGCCATGAAGAAGCCGACGCACATCAGCGCGAACGCGAACACGCGCTGCTTCGTCGGTTGCGACGCGGGGTTGCCGGAAAACGCGGTGGTCATCGTCGGCTCCGGCTCAGTTCGCGCGGTCGAGATGCACGGTCACGACCGCCGAGAGGCCGGGACGCAGCACGCGTTCGAGCCCCGGCTGCGGGTCGAGATGCACGCGCACCGGCACGCGCTGGACGATCTTCGTGAAGTTGCCCGTCGCGTTTTCGGGCGGCAGCACGCTGAACGTCGCGCCGGTCGCGGGCGCGAGGCTGTCGACGCGGCCATGCAGGCGCGTGCTCGACGCGTCGAGCGCGACGTCGACGCGCTCGCCCGCGCGCATCCTGCGCAACTGGTCTTCCTTGAAGTTCGCGTCGATCCACAGGCCGGACGCGGGCACGATCGTCAGCAACGGCGCGCCGACGTTCGCGAGCATCCCGACGCGGCCCGTGCGGTTGCCCACGTAGCCGTCGACCGGCGAGCGGATCGTCGTGTATTCGACGTTCAGCGCCGCGACCCGCTGGGCGGCCAGTGCCGTGTTCACGCGCGCCCGCGCGTCGGCGAGCTGCGCGCCGAGCACGTCGAGCTGCCGCTGCGCGGCGAGCAGCGCGGCGTCGCTGCGGGCGACGGCCGCGTCCGCCTTCGAATAGTCGGCATCCGCGCGCTCGACGATCTGGTTCGACACCGCGTCGGACTTCACGAGCTCGCGGTAGCGCTCGCGATCCGACGCGGCGCGCGCGAGCTCGGCCGCCGACGCGTGCCGGTCCGCCGCATGCTGGCCGATCACCGCGTACTGAAGCTGCTGCTTCGCTTCGAGTTCGGCGACCGCGGAGCGCGCGCCGTCGACTTCGGCGCTGGCCTGCGCCAGCTTCGCGTCGTAGTCGCGTGCATCGAGCTGCACGAGCACGTCGCCGGCTTTCACGCGCTGGTTGTCGGTCACGAGGATCTTGTCGACGAAGCCGTTGACCTTCGGCGCGAGCACCGTCACGTCGCCGCCGACATAGGCGTCGTCGGTGCTTTCCTCGAAGCGCAGCACGAACAGCCAGTCGAGCGTCGCGGCCGCGACCGCGACGACCACCGCCGCGACCGCGATCCGCATCCACGGCACGCGACGTTGCTGCTTCGCGGGCCGGTCGGCTGTTGCCGCGTCGCGCGACGCAGCGGTTTGGGTCGTTTCCATCGATGCATCCATGTATATGCACGTATCGGGGCGATCGGCGAGTGGTCGACGATCGGCGAGGTCGTCGATCAGCGCGTCGCCAGGTCGTGCGTGATCATGAACAGTTCGTCTCTGAGGCGGGCCGCCCGGGCCGGGCCGAAGCGTTGCTCGAATGCGTGCTGGGCGGCGCGCCAGTGCACCTGTGCTGCGGCGATCTTCGCTTCGCCCTCTGCGGTCAACGAGAACGTTCGGCGGCGGCACCGCGGCTCGACGCGGCCGCTGACGAGCGCCGCGCCGACGAGCGGCTTCAGCGCGCGCAACAGTGCGGTGCGCTCGATCACCAGGACGGCCGACAGCGTCGCCATCGACAGGCCCGGGTGCTCGCGCAGCAGCGCGAGAATGCTGTACTGCGACGGCGTGACGTTCGCCCGCGACAGGTAGCGCTCGTAGAACTGCGAGATCCGCCGCGCGGCTTGCCGGACCGCGAAGCAATCGTCGTCGCTGAGTGGGGTGTTGTGCATGTGCACATGCTAGGGCGCGGCGCGCCGCGAAGCGAGCAGCCGCGCGGGATCAGATTGGTGTCGCGGCCGTACCAATCGGGCGCGCGATGCGCGGCGCGTGCGCGCCGGCACCCATCAGCGTGCGCCGTCGCCGTAGGCGGCTGCGTAGTCGATGAACGCCTTGACCTTCGCGGGCAGCAGCGCGCGGTTTGCATAGGCGAGCTTGATCTCGACGAACGCGTCGACGAGATCGGCGCCTTCGAGCAATTGCACGAGCGCACCGGACGCGAGTTCGGGCTCGACCAGCGTCCTCGGCACCACGCCGATGCCGAAGTCGCGCATCACCATTTCGCGGTTGAAGACGGGGCTGTTCGACGAAATGTCGAAGCTCAGCGGCACGGTCACCATGTCGTTGCCGTCGCGGAACGACAGCGCGGGCCGGCGCAACGACGGCGACATCGGCACGAACGCGTGGCCGGCGAGTGCGGCGGGAGTCTCGGGCCGCGGATGCGTGCGCAGATACGCGGGCGTCGCGACGATCACCACCGGGATGCGTTCCACGAGCCGCACGATCGTCGTTTCGCTCGTCAGCATGTACGGGACGACGATGCCGATGTCGTAACCTTCGCCGACGAGATCGACCGGGCGCTCGGTCAGCGTGACATCGAGGCGGATTTTCGGATGCGCGGCCTTGAAGCCGGCGATCAGCGGCACGAGCCGGTTCAGCGCGGCCGTCGTATGCGCGACGAGGCGCAGCAGCCCTTCCGGCTCGCGCGTGTGCGCCAGCGCCTGTGCTTCGAGCGAGTCGAGTTCGTCGAGAACCGCCGCACAGCGGTCGTAGATGCGCTCGGCGGTTTCGGTGAGCGATACCTGACGCGTGGTCCGGTGCAGCAGGCGACTACCGAAGCGCGCCTCGAGATCGGCGACGGCCCGCGACACCACCGGCCGCGCCAGGCCATGGATATCGGCCGCTCGCGTGAAACTGCGCGTTTCGACCACCGTCCGGAAGACCCGCAACTTGTCGATGTAGTCCATGCCCGTTTCCTCGAAGCGATGGCGGGGCACGTGACGTACGCGGCCGGCCCAGCCATGTCACGGCGCAGTGTACATTGACTTTATGCATATGCACATATAAATTGCCGTGCATGAACGACACCCAGATTGTGCAGGCCTGCAACTGTCTCGCGCTGCGGCAGGCCGCGCGCTTCGTCACGCAACTCTATGAGCGGCATCTCGCGCCGGTCGGAGTCACGGCCGCGCAGTTCGCGATCATGGCCAATCTGTCGCACCGTCCCGAGCAGCGGATGAGCGAGCTGGCGGACACGCTGGTGATGGACCGCACGACGCTGCTGCGCGCACTCAAGCCGTTGCAGCGCGACGGGCTGGTCGCCGCGGCCGCGTCCGAGGATGACGCGCGTGCGCATGCACTGAGCCTGACGGCGGCCGGCCGGCGTTCCTACGCGCGCGCGAAAATCGCGTGGCAGGCCGCGCAGGACGAGTTCGAGGCGCAGTTCGGCCGCGCGCGCGCGAAGGCGCTGCGCAGCGAGTTGTTCGGCGTAATCGGGCAGCGATACGGCAGGGATGCGGCGGGTCGCGAAGGTGCTGCGAAGGCGCCGGGCCGCACGCGCGGTGCGGTGTCGTGACTGGACTGCGCGGGCGCGCAGATGCGCCGATGCGATGTCGCGCGTGGTCGATGACGTTGCGCGCGCGATGCGCCGGTCGCTGTTGCGTTGGTCGGGTCGGGCACGTGGGTCCAGTCGGTCAAGCCGATGAGGTCGCTCGAACCACTCGAACCACTCGAACCGCTCGAACCGCTCGAACCGCTCGAACCGCTCGAACCGCTCGAACGCGCCCGCGTGCCGGCACGCATAGTCCGGCTCAATCCTGCGTCGTATCGCCCGCAGCCGCTTGCCGAAACGCGCTCGGCGTCTGCCCGGCCCAGCGCCGGAAGGCCCGCGTGAAATTCGCCGGATCGGTGAACTGTAAGCGCTCGGCGATCGTCTTCAGATCGAGATCCGACGCGGCGAGCAACTGCTTCGCGTCGCGAAACCGCGCTTCGTCGAGCAATTGCCGATAGCTCGATCCAGCTTCCTCCAGCCGGCGCCGCAGCGTGCGCGTCGACACGAGCAGCGCGTCGGCGAGCGCATCCGGGTCCGGATAGTCGCCGGCCGCGCTCGCGAGCTCGGCGCGCACGCGCTCGACCAGATCGCCTTCTTCCTGCCGCACCTGCGCGTATTCGCGCTCGACCTGCACGAGCGCCTGCCGGTGCGCGACGTCGTCGGCGAGCGGCAGCGGCCAGTCGAGCGCATCGTGCGCAATCCACAGCGCATTCGCCGCGCAGCCGAATTCGACCGGCGGCAGCTGCTCGCGGTAACGCGCGAAGTAGGCGGGCTCCGGCCACGTGAAGCGCAGCGCGATCGGCGGCGCTGAACGTGCCGACCATTGCGAGATGTTCTGCGCGAGCCCGGTCAACACGAACTCGAACATCACGTGATGCTGCAGCACCGGGCTGGCCTGCACGCCGTGCAATTCCAGCGTCGCGCCGAGCGCGTCCTCCGAGTAGGTGAGCCGGTATTGGCGGTTGCGCATCCGGAAGTAGCGCTGCGTGACGCGCAGCGCGTCGCGGATGTCCCGCGCGGTCAGCGTCGCATAGCCGAGAAATCCGTGCACGGTCGGCTTCAGCAACAGGCCGAACGCGAGCCCGATGCCCGGATCGCCGCCGATCGCGATCGCGTTCAGCACCAGCCGCCCCCATTGCGACGGCGCGACGCGCGCGTCGGGCTCGGCCAGCACCGCGTCGCGCAGGCCCGTGCCGGCGCGCACGGCAGCCGGATCGACGCCGCGCGCGGCCAGCGCCTGCAGCAGCAGGCGCGGATAGGCGACCGGGATGGTCGGCCGGCGTAGCCCGAGAAGGTCCTTGCGGCGCGGATTCGTCATGTGAAGTTGGCCGGAAATGACAAGCATTATGGCTGTTTACCCCCTCACGTTCAACGCGGCGGGCGGCCTACGATGACGCTCATCGCATCCCGGCAAAACCATCATGACGACCGCTTTTCCGCACCTGCTCGCGCCGCTCGATCTCGGCTTCACCACGTTGAAGAACCGTGTGCTGATGGGCTCGATGCACACCGGCCTCGAGGACAGCCGCAAGACGCTGCCGCGCCTCGCCGACTATTTCGCCGAACGCGCGCGCGGCGGCGTCGGCCTGATCGTGACGGGCGGCTTCGCGCCGAACGTGGCCGGCTGGACCAAGCCGTTCGGCGGCACGCTGATGACGTCGGCCGGCGCACGGCGGCATCGCGTGATTACCGACGCCGTGCATGCGCACGACGGCAAGATCGCGCTGCAGATCCTGCACACGGGCCGTTACGGCTATCACCCGTTCGCGGTCGCGCCGTCGAAGATCAAGTCGCCGATCTCGCCGTTCGCGCCGCACGAACTGAGCGCGCGCGGCGTCGAGCGGCAGATCCGCGCGTTCGTCCGCTGCGCACAGCTCGCACGCGAGGCCGGCTACGACGGCGTCGAGATCATGGGCTCCGAAGGCTATCTGATCAACCAGTTCATCTCGATGCATACGAACAAGCGCACCGACCAGTGGGGCGGTGCGTACGAGAACCGGATCCGGCTGCCGATCGAGATCGTCGAGCGCACGCGCGAAGCGGTCGGACGCGATTTCATCCTGATCTACCGGCTGTCGATGCTCGACTTGATCCCGGACGGCAGCGACTGGAGTGAGACCGTGCAGCTCGCGAAGGCCGTCGAGCGTGCGGGCGCGACGATCATCAACACCGGGATCGGCTGGCACGAGGCGCGCGTGCCGACGATCGCGACGTCGGTGCCGCGCGGCGCGTTCGCATGGGTCACGCAGAAGATGAAGGGCGAGGTCGGCATCCCGCTGGTGACGACGAACCGCATCAACCGGCCCGAGGTGGCCGAGCAGATTCTGGCGGACGGCTGCGCGGACATGGTGTCGATGGCGCGCCCGCTGCTCGCCGATGCCGAGTTCGTCGTCAAGGCCGCGCAGGGCCGCGCCGACGAGATCAACACCTGCATCGGCTGCAACCAGGCTTGCCTCGATCACGCGTTCAAGAACAAGATCGCGTCGTGCCTGCTGAACCCGCGCGCGTGCCACGAGACGGAACTCGTCTATACGCCGGTGCGGCAGCCGAAGCGCATCGCGGTGGTCGGCGCCGGGCCGGCCGGGCTCGCGTGCTCGACGGTGCTCGCGCAGCGCGGCCATCGCGTCGACCTGTTCGACGCCGCCGCGCAGATCGGCGGCCAGTTCAACATGGCGAGGCGCATTCCGGGCAAGGAAGAATTCGACGAGGCGCTGCGTTACTTCGGCCGCCAGATCGAGGTGACCGGCGTGACGCTGCATCTGAACCGCCGCGTCGACGCGCCCGAGCTGATCGACGGCGGCTACGACGAGATCGTGCTCGCGACCGGCGTGACGCCGCGCGATCCGAAGATTCCGGGGCAGGACGGCCCGAACGTGCTCAGCTACATCGACGTGCTGGCGGGCCGGCAACCGGTCGGCCGGCGTGTCGCGGTGGTCGGCGCGGGCGGGATCGGCTTCGACGTCGCCGAATACCTCGTGCAGGACGGCCAGTCGCTGGCGCTCGATCTGGACGAATGGAAAGCCGAATGGGGCGTGACCGATCCGGCCGTGACGCGCGGCGGCGTGACGCGCGCACGGGTCGCCGCGCCGGCGCGCGAGGTGACGCTGCTGCAGCGCAAGCCGGCGCCGCTCGGGAAGGGGCTCGGCAAGACGACCGGCTGGATTCACCGGGCGACGCTGAAGATGAAGCAGGTGAAGATGATCGGCGGCGTGAACTACGAAAGGATCGATGCACGTGGGCTGCACGTGTCGTACGGCGAGCAACGTAGCGATCATGAACTAATCGAAGCCGATACGATCGTGCTGTGCGCAGGCCAGGAGCCGCAGCGCGCGCTGCTCGCGCCGCTGCAGGCGGCCGGGCGCTCGGTGCATCTGATCGGCGGCGCGGAACTGGCTGCGGAGCTCGACGCGAAGCGGGCGATCGATCAGGGGGCGCGGTTGGCGGCGCGGCTGTAATCGGCGCTCGGTTCGACGTTTCGATGGCGCGCGCGGCGGTGCGGCGGTTTGGCCGCGCGATGGGCGCGCGAGTTTGTTTCGATCAAGCGGCGATCTCCGCGCAGGGCGGTGGCGCGGATTGGCACCGTCGCGGCGCCGCGCGATACGGAGCAGCGCACGCAATACGCGCAATTCGGCCAACTCAGCCCCGGCCCCAACTCGGCTAACTCGGCCCGACACGGCTCACGCCCGCGATGCCGAGCGCGACCGACCCACTCTCGGCGCGTTCTGCCCGCCGGCTTCCCGCCAGCCCGACCGACCCGCCACCCGCCTTACGCCGCTTCGGCCCGCTCCTCCCGTTCCGCTTCGAGCATCGCCTTGACGATCAGATAGACGGCCGGGAGATCGTCGTCGTCGCGACTCCAGTCGACCGGCTCCTCGACGTCCGCGGCGACCAGCCGGCTGTCGCGCAGCCGGATGAACGCGTCGACGACGGCCGGATCGTTGCGGTTCAGGAAACCGGCATTCGAGAACGCCAGCTCCTCGACGTTCAGCAGCGCCTGCCAGCTCATCGTGCGGGCGGCGGCCGGGTGGGTGCGGCGTCGCAGCCCGAGCGCGCGCTGCGCAGGGCCGCCGACGACACGCTGCAGATCGCCGACCGCCCGCTGCGCGGCACGCTCGAACTGGACGGGATTGAAGCCGGGTTGCTCGGGATCGAATGCGGATGACTGAAACATGGTCGCCTCACAAAAGTCCGTCCGCCATGGTTGACGGAATTCGGGTCGAATGATGCAAAAACACTGTGAATATATACAGTGTTCGATCCGGTTTCAAGTCCTTCGTGCGGGCAGTGGTACGACGGCCGCGGCGTCGATCACCGGCATGCATCGCCCGTTGCCGCGACCGCTTCACGTCACACTGCCGCGGCGATCGTCTCGCGCAGCCATCGATGCGCCGGGTCGCGATGCACGCGTTCGTGCCACAGCATCGACATCTCGTAGCCCGGCACGTCGACGGGCGCGTCGACGACGCGCAACCCCGGCGTATTGCGCACCAGTCGCTCGGGCAGCATCGCGACGAGGTCGGTGGCGGCGACGACCGAGATCACGAACAGGAAATGCGGCACCGACAGCACGACCCGCCGCGCGGCGCCCGCTTTCGCGAGCGCTTCGTCGGTCACGCCGAAGAAGCCGCCGCCGTCGGGCGACACGATCACGTGTTCCAGCGCAGCGAACTGCGCGAGCGTCGGGCGGCGCTTGAGCTTCGGATGACCGGCGCGGCCTACCAGCACGTATCGCTCGACGAACAGCGGCAGGCGCCGCATGCCGTCGGGCGAGCCTTCGGTCGTGTGGAACGCGAGGTCGATGCCGTTTCGTTCGGCTTCCTGCTCGATGCGCGGCGGCGCCAGCTCGACGACGGCGAGCCGCGTTGCCGGCGCAGCCGCGCGCAGCGCGCTCAAGGCGGGCAGCACGATCGTCGATTCGCCGTAGTCGGTCGCGGCCACGCGCCACGTGTTGGTCGCGGTGGCCGGATCGAACGGCGTGGCCGTCAGCACCGCGCGCTCGACGGCTTCGAGCGCATCGCGCAGCGGCTCGCGCAACGCTTGCGCGCGCGCGGTCGGCCGCATGCCGCGCGGCCCCGGCAACAGCAACGGATCGCCGAACAGGTCGCGCAGCTTCTGCAACTGCACACTCACCGACGGCTGCGACATGTTCAGCCGCGCGGCCGCGCGCGTGACGTTGTGCTCGGCGAGCAGCACGTCGAGCGTGACCAGCAGGTTCAGGTCGATGCGTCTGAGATTGTTCATGGCTATACCAGGAATATCGGGAATTCATTTCCAATATACCGAGTGCGCCGGCATCCTGCAGTCATTCAATCAACGGAGTCACGAACATGAACGTGCTGATCGTCTATGCCCATCCCGAACCGCGCTCGCTGAACGGTGCGTTGCGCGACTTCGCGGTCCAGCATCTCGAGGCCGCCGGCCATGCGGTGCAGGTGTCCGATCTGTATGCGATGAACTGGAAGCCCACGCTCGACGCCGACGACATGACCGAGCGCGCGCCCGGCGCGCGTTTCGATCCCTCGCGCGATTCGAAGCACGCATACGAGACGGGCACGCAGCGCGACGACATCGCGCGCGAGCAGCAAAAGCTGAAATGGGCCGACGCGCTGATCCTGCAGTTTCCGCTGTGGTGGTTCTCGATGCCGGCGATCATGAAGGGATGGATCGAGCGCGTGTATGCCTACGGCTTCGCGTACGGCGTCGGCGAGCATTCCGATACGCACTGGGGCGACCGATACGGCGAAGGGATGATGGCCGGCAAGCGTGCGATGGTGATCGTCACGACGGGCGGCTGGGCGTCGCACTACAGCGCGCGCGGAATCAACGGGCCGCTCGACGACCTGCTGTTTCCGATCCAGCACGGCGTCCTGTATTACCCGGGGTTCGACGTGCTGCCGCCGTTCGCGATCCACCGTACCGGAAAGATGAACGACGTGCGCTTCGACGAAACACGCGCGGCGCTCGGCAAGCGTCTCGATGAGCTATGGACCGCGCAGCCGATTCCGTTTCGCCGGCAGAACGCGGGCGATTACGAGATTCCGGCGCTGACGTTGAAGGCGGAGATCGCGCCCGGCAGCGTGGGGTTCGCGGCGCACGTCGCGCACGAGGAGGCGCACGGTACGCCACGCAGCAACGCGCGCGATCCCGTGCCCGCGGCGGCGGACGCCGCGTGAGGCAGGCGTTCGTCGGGTCGTAACGGACTGCGGCCCGTGCGCCGCCGGACAAGCGCCGGCACGGGCAGCACGGGCTTCACGGGCTGCACGGATCTCAGCGATCGTCGTCCCGCACCGACGACGGATGCCGGCACAGCGCGCGCACTTCCATCTCCATGTACGGAAACAGCGGCAGCTGGCTCAGCAGGTCATGCAGCTGCTGCACGCTGTCCACGTCGAAGATGCTGACGTTCGCGTACTGCCCGGCGATGCGCCACAGATGCCGCCACACGCCGTCGTTCATCAGCCGCTGGCACATCGCCTTCTCGTCGGCCTTCAGCGTCGCCGCCTTGACCGGGTCCATGTCCGCCGGCAGGCGGACGGTCATTTCCACATGAAACAGCATCCTGCGCTCCTTGTATTGTCGGTTCGTCGAACGTTACGGCCGCTCAGGCCTGCGCGCGTGCGCGTTCGACATCGCTCGCCGGTACGTGCTGCCGTTCCTTGACGAGCGAGAAATCGAAGTCGATCAGCGCGAACTGACCGTCGACGCCATACGGCTTGCCTTCCGCGCCTTCGGCCTGCTTGACCTTCGGGATCAGCCCTTCGCGCGTCGCGAACGCGAAGTCGTCCCAGATGTGCGGATCGCCTTCGATGTTGATCTGCGTCGTCAGCTTGCGATAGCCGTCGGCCGAAACGAAGAAGTGGATGTGCGCGGGGCGATGGCCGTGGCGGCCCAGCTGATCGAGCAGCTGCTCGGTCTTGCTGCCAGGCGGCACGCTGTAGCCGACCGGCAGCACGCTGCGGAAGCTGTAGCGGCCGTCGGCGTCGGTGCGGATCGAGCGGCGCAGGTTGAACGCCGGCTGCGACTGGTCGAAGTACGAGTAGTTACCCAGATGATTCGCATGCCACACCTCGACGAGCGCGTTCGCGAGCGGCGCGCCGTCCTGGCCGAGCACGCGGCCGCGCATGATCAGCGTCTGGCCGGGATCGGTGCCGTCGTCCAGCCGCGCGTGGCCGACCGATTCCGGCGCGCCCGCGACGTACAGCGGCCCTTCGATCGTGCGCGGCGTGCCGCCCGTGATGCCGGCCTTCTGCTCGGCCTCGTCCATCCGCACGTCGAGGAAGCGCTCGAGCCCGAGGCCCGCGGCGATCAATCCGAATTCGCGGCCGGCTTCGTTCAGGTAGTTCAGCGCGGTCCAGAACTCGCTCGGCTGGACGTCGAAGTCCTCGATCGTGTAGCAGAGGTCCTTCACGATCCGGTTGACGATCGCGCGCACGCGCGGATTGCCGGGCTTCTCCGCGGCGTCGTCGAAGGTCTTCAGCAGTGCGTCGATGTCTTGCTTGTTCATCTGTGTCTCCGGTTTCGTTTGTCGTGTCGTCGTTCGTCGGGGCGAGCGGATTCAGCGGGCGCCGCGTCGCATCCGCTCGATGCGGGGCCAGTCGAAGGTGATGCCGAGGCCGGGCGTGGCCGGCAGATGCAGCTTGAAATCCTGGTAGCGCAGCGGCTCGACGAGGATTTCCTCGGTGAGCAGCAGCGGGCCGAACAGCTCGGTGCCCCACCTGAGCGAGCCGAACGTGCTGAACAGTTGCGCCGACGCCATCGTGCCGGCCGCGCCCTCAAGCATCGTGCCGCCGTACAGATCGATGCCGGCCGCCGATGCGATCGACGCGACGCTCGCCGCGCCGAGCAGGCCGCCCGACTGCGCGATCTTCACCGCGAACACGTCGGCCGCGCGCTCCTGCGCGAGCGCGAACGCATCGACGGGGCCGTGCAGCGCTTCGTCGGCCATGATCGGAATGTGCGCGAGTTGCGTGAGGCGCTTCAGCCCGGCCCGGTTGGTCGCGGCGATCGGCTGCTCGACGAGGCTCACGCCGGCGTGCGCGAGCCGCGCGCCGGCGCGGATCGCTTCGGTTTCGCTCCACGCCTGGTTCACGTCGACGCGCACGTCGCCGCGATCGCCGAGCGCGCGCTTGATCGCGATTACGTGCGCGACGTCGTCGTCAACTGCGTTCGAGCCGATCTTCAGCTTGAACGCGCGATGGCGGCGCGCGTCGAGCATCGCCTCGGCTTCCGCGATGTCGCGTTGCGTGTCGCCGCTCGCGAGCGTCCACGCGACCTCGACCGCATCGGTCGTGCGGCCGCCGAACAGCTCCGACAGCGGCACGCCGGCGCGGCGCGCCTGCGCATCGAACAGCGCGGTCTCGAGCGCGCATTTCGCGAAGCGGTTGCCCTGGAACAGCTTACGGGCACGCGCCATCGCGGCGCCGGGGCGCGTCGCGTCCATCCCTTGCAGCAGCGGCGCGAAATACGTGTCGATGTTGACCTTGATGCTCTCGGGGCTCTCTTCGCCGTATGCGAGCCCGCCGATCGTGGTCGCCTCGCCGACGCCTTCGATACCGTCCGTGCATCGAACCCGGACGAGTACGAGCGTCTGGCAATTCATCGTGGCGACCGACAGCTTGTGGGGCCGAATCGTGGGCACGTCGACGAGCAGCGTGTCGATGCGCTCGATGGTGGCGGCAGTTGCTATCATGCGATTCCTCCTGTTGATGCACATGGTAGGAATTCCGGGCCCGCGTCGTCCAACACTCTTTCCGACTACTTCCATACCTTTGAGGCATGAAATGGAATTGCGCCAGCTCCGCTACTTCATCGCCGTCGCGGAAGAAATGAACATCACGCGGGCGGCGGAGCGGCTGCACATGACGCAGCCGCCGCTGAGCCGCCAGCTGCAGACGATCGAGGAAGAGATCGGGCTGCCGTTGTTCGAACGCGGCGCGCGGCCGCTGAAGCTGACCGACGCGGGCCGCGTGTTCTACGCGCAGGCGAAGCGCGTCCTCGAGCAGGCCGACGAGCTCGGGCCGCTCACGCGTCGCCTCGCGCAACTGTCGGAGCGGATCGTGATCGGCTTCGTACCGTCGACGCTCTACGGCGCGCTGCCGGACGTGATCCGCGCGTTTCGCGACGCGCAGCCGGGCGTCGAGCTGTCGCTGATCGAAATGTTCACGCTCGAGCAGCTCGGCGCGCTGAAGGGCGGGCGCATCGACGTCGGCTTCGGCCGCCTGCGCTTCGACGACGACCAGCTGGTGCGCGAGGCGCTGATCGAGGAGAAGCTGATCGCGGCGCTGCCGGTCGGGCATCCGCTGGCCGACCCCGAGCGGCCGCTGACGCTCGCCGACATCGCGCACGAGACGCTGATCGTCTACCCGAGCACGCCGCGGCCGAGCTTCGCTGACCAGCAGCTGTCGGCGCTGCGCGACGGCGCGCTCGTGCCGGCGGGCGTTCACGAGGTGCGCGAACTGCAGACGGCGCTCGGGCTGGTGGCCGCGCAGGTCGGCGTGTCGCTGGTGCCCGAGAGCGTGGAAGGCGTGCGCGTGAAGGGCGTCGTGTACCGGCGGCTGCCGGAGCCGACGGCGACGTCGCCGATCATCATGAGCCGCCGGCTGCACGGCGAAAGCCCGGCGACGACCGCGTTTTGCGCGATCGCGCGCGCGATGTTCGGACCGACGCTTTAGCGCGGGCGGTTTATGGAGCGGCCGCAACTAACGGCCAATTCGGGCGGGTGGCGCGACGCGGGGGCGATTCGGTCGAGAAGGGGGCGTGGGGCGACGGGCGGCGCATCGGGCTCACCGCACGCACCGGGCAAGGCGACCAAGCGGGAGACGCTGGAGATGCGGAAGATGCAGCCCGACGCAGCACCACCCGCGCACGCGGCGATCCACCCGCCAACGCGGCCGGCCCGCGCGTGCCCGCCGCCGCCTAATGCCTACACCTACCGCCTAACCCCCACCGTTTCCGACGGCGATTCCCCGAACTTCTCCCGATAGGCGATCGCGAAGCGCCCGAGATGCGTGAACCCGCAATCGAGCGCGACATCGGCGATCCGCCGCTCCGGCTGCGACCTGCGCAGCAACTCGCGCGCATGCTCGAGCCGCGTCGCGCGCAGATATTGCATCGGGCTCATGCCGCGAAACTGCAGGAACGCGTCGCGCAGCGTCCGCTCCGGCACGTTGGCCGCCACGACGATATCGGCGAGCTGCAGCGGCTGCGCGTAGTGCGCGTTCACGAATTCCTGCGCGCGCAGCAGGAAGCCCGGCGCGGGATCGTGACGCATACTCGCGGCCGCCGGCGGATGCCCTTCGATCAGCAGATCGATCAGCAGATGCTCGAGCTGCGCCGCGACGCGCGGATTCGCATTGGCGCGCGCCAGCAACGCCGGCGAGCGGGCGACGAGCATCAGCTGCTGGTGCCACGCGGCGAGCGCGGCGTCGCTGATGTGCAGCACCGGGTCGAGCGTCGCGCGCGGATTGCCGGTCAGCGAGCCGACGGTCGCCGCGTCGATGCGCAGCACGAACTGCTCGCAGTCGGCCGACAGCACCGCATCGAAGCGCTCGCCGGGCGCGCACAGCACGCCCGTCTGGCCGTCGACGCCGAGCCGGCGCCCCATCGCGGCGACCTGCGCATGCCCGGACAGACAGAACATCAGCAGGTAATAGCCGTCGACCGCGTCGACCTGCACGCGCATCGCGTCGCCGAACGCGATCGTGCCGATCCCGAGCCCGCCGAGCCGCACGAAGTCCATGTGCGCGGCGCCCTGCATGCGCCCGCTCGGCAGCAGCGCGTGCGGCTGCATCACGCGCGAGATGCGCTCGCGCGTCTCGTCGAGATCGCGGGATTCGAACAGCCGGTGCGCGCGCAGCGCGAGCGGCTCGAACGACGTTGGGGACATGGGCATCGGCCTTGGTATCGACGCGCGCTTCGTTCCGACGAATGGGTCACGAACGGGCGGCGGCTCGCGTGTGTCGTCATGCTAGCGCAGAAATCCGCCGAAAGTGGATATTGCGCCGCCGCAATCGCACTTTCCGGATAGACGCCGAATATTAGCTTTTCAAAAATCCGCTCCATGCCATCAACGAACCGGAACCACAAGGAGTCCGACATGGAGCAGACAGCATCGCCCGTCGTATTTGCCGCGCGCGACGACGCGTCCGACGTGCACTTTCCCCACGACGACGGCTCGCGCGTCCCGTACAAGGTGTTCAGCTCGCGCGCCGTCTACGATCGCGAGCAGGAGCGCATCTTCCGCGGGCCGACGTGGAACTTCGTCGCGCTGGAAGCGGAAATCCCCAACGCCGGCGACTTCAAGAGCACCTTCGTCGGCGACACGCCGGTCGTCGTCACGCGCACCGAGGACGGCGCGCTGTCCGCGTGGGTGAACCGCTGCGCGCACCGCGGCGCGCAGGTGTGCCGCAAGTCGCGCGGCAACGCCAGCTCGCACACGTGCGTGTATCACCAGTGGAGCTTCGACAACGAGGGCAACCTGCTCGGCGTGCCGTTCCGGCGCGGCCAGAAAGGGATGACCGGGATGCCGGCCGACTTCGACCCGAAGCAGCACGGGCTACGCAAGCTGCGCGTCGACAGCTATCGCGGGCTCGTGTTCGCGACCTTCAGCGACGACGTCGCGCCGCTGCCCGATTATCTCGGCGCGCAGATGCGACCGTGGATCGACCGGATCTTCCACAAGCCGATCGAGTATCTCGGCTGCACGCGCCAGTATTCGAAGTCGAACTGGAAGCTGTACATGGAGAACGTGAAGGATCCGTATCACGCGAGCATGCTGCATCTGTTCCATACGACCTTCAACATCTTCCGCGTCGGGATGAAGGCGCGCTCGATCCCCGATGCGAACCACGGGCTGCACAGCATCATCACGGTGACGAAGACGGGCGACGACACGTCGGCCGCCTACAAGCAGCAGAACATCCGTTCGTTCGACGAAGGCTTCCATCTGGAAGACGAGTCGATTCTCGATCTGGTGTCGGAATACGACGAGGACTGCACGAACCATATCCAGCCGATCTTCCCGCAGCTCGTGATCCAGCAGATCCACAACACGCTGGTCGCGCGGCAGATCCTGCCGAAGGGGCCGGACAACTTCGAGCTGATCTTCCACTTCTTCGGCTACGCCGACGACACGCCCGAGCTGCGCGCGCTGCGCATCAAGCAGGCGAACCTGGTCGGGCCGGCAGGCTACATCTCGATGGAGGACACCGAGGCGACCGAGCTCGTGCAGCGCGGCACGGTGCGCGACGCCGACGCAACCTCGGTCATCGAGATGTCGCGCGGCAATCCGGAGCAGCAGGACACGGTGATCACCGAAAGCCTGATCCGCAAGTTCTGGGTCGGCTACCAGAAGCTGATGGGCTATTGAAGCGGGAGCGCGCAAAGATGGAAAACCTGACGGAAGACATGAAGACGTGGTTCGAGATTTACATGCTGCAGAACCGCTACATCGGCCATCTCGACAACGACCGGCTCGAACGCTGGCCGGAAATGTTCACCGAGGACTGCACGTACGAGATCGTGCCGAAGGAGAACGCGGATCTCGGGCTGCCGGTCGGCATCGTCCACTGCACGAACCAGCGGATGCTGCGCGATCGCGTGGTGTCGCTGCGGCACGCGAACATCTATGAAGAGCACACGTATCGCCACATGACCTCGGGCCTCGCGATCGTCGCGCAGCGCGACGGCGAGATCGACACCGAGAGCAACTACGTGGTCGTGCAGACTCGCAGCAACGGCGAATCGAACGTGTACCAGGCCGGCAAGTATTACGACACGGTCGTGCGCACGCCCGACGGCCTGCGCTACAAGGCCAAGCGCGTGATCTACGACACGTCGCGCGTGCAGACGCTGCTCGCGACCCCGATCTGACCGACCCGACGAAGCAAGGAGCCGACATGACCGAAGCAACCCTCGCCGAATGGCATCCGCTGGGCGCCATCGACGAATTCACCGAAGACGAACCGGCGGCGCGCGTCGCCGGCCAGAAGCCGATCGCGGTATTCCGGATCGGCGACGAACTGTTCGCGATGCACGACCTGTGTTCGCATGGCCACGCGCGGCTGTCCGAAGGCTACGTGGAGGACGGGTGCGTCGAGTGCCCGCTGCATCAGGGGCTGATCGACATTCGCACCGGTGCGCCGAAATGCGCGCCGATCACCGAGCCGGTGCGCGTCTATCCGATCCGGATCGTCGACGGACAGGTGGAAGTCAATGTCGGCTGACCCGTTCGTGATCGTCGGAGCCGGCCACGCGGCGCGGCGCACGGCCGAGGCGCTGCGTGCGCGCGACGCCGACGCGCCGATCGTGATGATCGGCGCCGAGCGCGAGCTGCCGTACGACCGGCCCGCGCTGTCGAAGGATGCGTTGCTGAACGACGACGGCGAGCAGCGCGCGTTCGTTCGCGATGCCGCGTGGTACGACGCGCAGCGCATCGCGCTGCGGCTCGGCACGCGCGTCGACGCGATCGAGCGCGAGGCGCAACGTGTGCGGCTCGACGACGGCACGACGCTGCCGTACGCCAAGCTCGTGCTGGCGACCGGCTCGCGCGTGCGCACCTTCGGCGGGCCGATCGACGCGGGCGTCGTGGCGCACTACGTGCGCACCGTCGCCGACGCGCGTGCGTTGCGCGCGCAGCTCGTGCGCGGCCGCCGCGTCGCGGTGCTCGGCGGCGGCTTCATCGGCCTCGAAGTGGCTGCGGCGGCGCGCCAGCTCGGCTGCAACGTGACGGTGATCGATCCGGCCGCGCGCTTGCTGCAACGCGCGTTGCCGGAAGTCGTCGGCGCCTACGCGCACCGGTTGCATGACGAACGCGGCGTCGGTTTTCAGATGGCGACGCTGCCGCGCGCGATACGTGCCGCGGCGGGCGGCGGCGCGATCGTCGAGACGGATCGCGGCGACGTGCATGCCGACGTCGTCGTGGTCGGCATCGGCGTGCTGCCCAACGTCGAGCTCGCGCAGGCGGCGGGGCTCGACGTCGACAACGGCATCCGCGTCGATGCGGGCTGCCGCACGGCCGACCGCGCGATCTTCGCGGCGGGCGAGGTGACGATGCACTTCAATCCGCTGCTCGGGCGTCACGTGCGCATCGAGTCGTGGCAGGTCGCGGAGAACCAGCCGGCCGTCGCGGCCGCGAACCTGCTCGGCGCGGACGACGCGTATGCGGAGCTGCCGTGGCTGTGGTCCGATCAGTACGACTGCAACCTGCAGATGCTCGGGCTGTTCGGCGCCGGGCAGACGACCGTCGTGCGCGGCGATCCGGCACGCGGGCCGTTCACGGTGTTCGGGCTCGGCGGCGACGGCAGGATCGTCGCGGCGGCCGCGGTCAATCTCGGGCGCGACATCGGCGCCGCGCGCCGGCTGATCGCGGCCGGCGCGATGCCCGACCCGCAGCAGCTCGCCGATCCGACGGTCGGCTTGAAGACGTTTCTGTGACGCGCTGCGCGCGCTCGGTGCGAACGCGCTCCGTATGACCGCGATCGCGCCGGGACGGCGCCGCGCGACGCGGCAAAGCAGCTCGCATCCGACTGCGGGCAAGCGGTTCCGCGCGCGTGCGGCGCGCGGGTTTGTCGGCGGCGGGCGATCGGTGCATATTAGCGGCATTGCCGTTTCACCGATCGCCCATGACGCCAGACAAAGCCCTCGAACTCAAACGCAGCAAGCGCCGCGCGCTATGGCTGCTGCTGACCGCCGTCGCGGTGTTCGTCACGACGATCCTGCTGCCGCGCGGCCCGTGGGTCGACGGCTTCAAGGCGGTGGCCGAGGCCGCGATGGTCGGTGCGCTCGCCGATTGGTTCGCGGTGGTTGCGCTGTTTCGCCGCGTGCCGATCCCGTTCGTGTCGCGCCACACCGAAATCATCCCGAAGAACAAGGACAAGATCGCCGACAATCTCGCGGTGTTCGTGCGCGAGAAATTCCTCGGCCCCGACGCGCTCGCCGCGCAGATTCGCCAGCACGATCCCGCGCAGCGGCTCGGCGCATGGCTCGGCGAGCCGGCGAATACCGAGGCGCTCGGCACCTACGTGACGAAGCTGATGAGCTTCGCGCTCGACATGACCGACGACGCGCGCATCCGCTCGTTCGTCCACGACGCGATGCGCGCGATGATCGACCGGATCGACCTGTCGCAGTCTGCCGGCGCGATCCTCGACACGCTGACGAAGGACGGCCGTCACCAGGCGCTGCTCGACGATGCGATCGAGCAGATCGTCGGCATCCTCGACAAGGAGGAGAACCGCGAGGTGATCGCGGGCTTCATCGTCGAATGGCTGAAGACGCAATATCCGAAGGTCGAGAAGATCATGCCGACGCAGTGGTTCGGCGAGAACGGTGCGCGCATGCTCGCGAGCGCGGTGAGCCGCGTGCTCGAGAGCGTCGCGGCCGACCCCGAGCACGAGTTGCGCCAGCGCTTCGACGGCACGGTCGTGCGGCTCACCGAGCGGCTGAAGCACGACCCGGCGTTCATCGCGAAGGGCGACGAGATCAAGCGCTACATTCGCGACGGCGATGCGTTCAACGACTATGTGCGCGATCTGTGGGACCAGTTGCGCGCGTGGCTGAAGGCCGATCTGGCGCGCGCCGACTCGACGCTGCAGCGGCAGGCCGCGACGCTCGGCCGCTGGCTCGGTGCGCGGCTCGCGGAAAGCCCGGCGTTGCGCGCGTCGCTGAACGAGCATGTCGAAAAGGCCGTGCACGAGATGGCGCCGGATTTCGCCGATTTTCTGATGCGGCACATCCGCGACACGGTGCGCAACTGGGATGCGCGCGAGATGTCGCGGCAAATCGAGCTGAACATCGGCAAGGACCTGCAATACATCCGCATCAACGGCACGCTGGTCGGCGGGCTGATCGGGCTCGGGCTGTATCTCGTGTCGCTGGTGCCGCGCTGGGCCGGCGCGTGGCTGCATTGACGCGGTTGCCGCGCGACAGTCACGCGATAGTCACGCGATAGTCACGCGCCAACCGCCGCCGCATCGGGCGCGCACCGCCGCGCGCCGCGCGTCACGCGCGCGCTTTCGCGCCGTGCAGTTGCAGGCCGAGCGCCTTGATCACTTTGAGGATGGTGCCGAAGCTCGGATTGCCGTCGTGCGACAGCGCCTTGTACAGCCCTTCGCGCGACAGGCCAGCGTCGCGGGCGACCTGCGACATGCCGCGCGCGCGCGCGATGACGCCGAGCGCATGCGCGATGAAGGCCGGGTCGTCGCCGCCTTCCTGCAGGCACGCGTCGAAATAGTCGGCGATGTCGTCGTCGGTTTCGAGGTGGGCGGCCGAATCCCACGGCCGGGTGCTGATCTTGTCCATCGCTTACTCCAGGTCGAGCCGCCCGAGCATTGCGTGCGCGGCGCGAATGTCTGCCTGTTGCGTCGACTTGTCGCCGCCGCAGAGCAGGATCACCCAGATCGTCGCGCGCCTGACGTAGTAGACGCGATAGCCGGGGCCGTCGTCGATACGCATCTCGACGACCGGGGAGCCGGCCGACTTCCAGTCGCCCGGATTGCCCATCGACAGGCGGTCGATGCGGGCCTGGATACGCCGCCGTGCGACGCGATCCTGCAGACCGGCGAACCATGTGTCGAAGACTTCGGTCGTTCTGATGCTGTACGTCGGAGCACTGTAAGGCACGTTACTCGATATGTCAACCATGGTTCACAAGCTCAACTGGGGTTCCGATGCCGTCACAGTAGAGCGGCGCGCGCCGTTTGACGCGAAGTTGGCCGTCAGGCCGATGCTGTGCCGGGGCCCGGATCGGCCGTTCGGCCGAAGCAGGAATCCCGCGAATCCGTCTACAATCGAAAACGTCCCTGCCGCCCGTGCGCGTTCGTCCTGCGCGCTGGCGGATCCGTTCGTCCTCCTGCATCGGGAGGCGCCGCCGTGTGTTGCGCGGCGGGCAGCACCGTGGTCAGCATCCCGTAGGTAAGCGTGCGCGTGCCGTAGGCCGGCGCGCGTTCTGAACGCCGCACGTCCGCAAACCGGGCACGCGGCAGCGACGGAGAGTCCCCATGAAAGCATCGGATCTGTTTGTGAAGGCGCTGGAAGCCGAAGGCGTCGAGTACGTGTTCGGCATTCCCGGTGAGGAAAACCTCGATCTGCTCGAATCGCTGCGGCGCTCGAAGATCAAGCTCGTGCTGACCCGCCACGAGCAAGCGGCCGGCTTCATGGCCGCAACCTACGGCCGTCTCACCGGCCGCACCGGCGTGTGTCTCGCGACGCTCGGGCCGGGCGCCACCAATTTCGTGACGGCCGCCGCGTATGCGCAGCTCGGCGGCATGCCGATGCTGATGATCACCGGCCAGAAGCCGATCAAGTCGAGCAAGCAGGGCCACTTCCAGATCGTCGACGTCGTCGGCATGATGCAGCCGCTCACGAAGTTCACGCGGCAGATCGTGTCGATCGGCAACATCCCGTCGGCGGTGCGCGAGGCGTTCCGGCGCGCGGAGGAGGAGCGTCCGGGCGCCGCGCATCTCGAGCTGCCGGAGGATATCGCGCACGAGGAAGGCGACGGCAAGCCGATTCCGCGCAGCTTCAGCCGCCGCCCGATCGCCGAGCAGAAGGCGGTCGCGCACGCGGTCGATGCGATCCAGGCCGCGCGGCATCCGCTGCTGATGATCGGCGCGGGCGGCAACCGCAAGACGACCTGCAAGATGCTGCTCGAGTTCGTCGACGAGACGGGCATCCCGTTCTTCACGACGCAGATGGGCAAGGGCGTGATCGACGAGACGCATCCGCTGTGGCTCGGCAACGCGACGCTGTCCGACGGCGATTTCGTGCATCGCGCGATCGAGCACGCGGACTGCATCATCAACGTCGGCCACGACGTGATCGAAAAGCCGCCGTTCTTCATGCGCACGGACGACAAGACCGTGATCCACGTGAACTTCCTCGGCGCGCAGGTGGACCCGGTGTATTTCCCGCAGATCGAGGTGGTCGGCGACATCGCGAACGCCGTGTGGCAGATGAAGGAAGCGATCGCGCCGCAGCCGCACTGGGATTTCGAGCGCTTCACGATGATCAAGGCGCATTTCGAAGCGCATCTGCAGAAGGGCCAGCACGATCCGCGCTTCCCGATGTATCCGGTGCGGATCGTCAACGATCTGTACAACGCGCTGCCGGTCGACGGGATCGTCTGCCTCGACAACGGGATGTACAAGATCTGGTTCGCGCGTTACTGGCGCGCGCACGAGCCGAACTCGCTGCTGCTCGACAACGCGCTCGCGTCGATGGGCGCCGGCTTGCCGTCTGCGATCGCGACCAGGATCGTGCATCCGCAGCGCAAGGTGATCGCCGTGTGCGGCGACGGCGGCTTCATGATGAATTCGCAGGAGCTCGAAACGGCCGTGCGGCTGAAGCTCGACCTCGTCGTGATGATCCTGCGCGACGATGCGTTCGGGATGATCCGCTGGAAGCAGGAGAACATGAATTTTCCCGACTTCGCGATGACGCTGAAGAACCCCGATTTCGTCGCGTATGCGCAGAGCTACGGCGCGCACGGGCACCGCGTCGAGGCGGCCGACGATCTCGAGCCGCTGCTGCGCGAATGCTTTGCGACACCGGGTGTGCACGTGATCGACGTGCCGATCGACTATTCGGACAACGAGCGCGTGCTCAACCGCGAAATCAAGCGCCTGTCGGCGCAACTCTGAATCCGCAGTTCACCGGAAGGAGCGTGCCATGCTGAAGGATACCTATCCGTACTATCTGGCCAACGAGGCCGTCTACGCGAATACCGATCTGGAAGTGACGGACAAGTTCAGCGGCAAGGTCGCGACGCGCGTCGCGCTGGCCGACGCGCAGGCGATCGACGCGGCCATCGGCGCGGCAGTCGACGCCGTCAAGCCGATGCGCGAGCTGCCGGCGTACCGGCGGCAGGCCGTGCTCGATCACTGCGTTGCACGCTTTCGCGAGCGTTTCGACGAGCTGGCCGAGGCGCTGTGCATCGAGGCCGGCAAGCCGATCAACGATTCGAGAGGCGAGGTGACGCGGCTGATCGATACGTTCCGCGTCGCGTCCGAGGAGGCGGTGCGCATCGACGGCGAAGTGCTCAACCTCGAGATCTCGGCGCGCGCGCAGGGCTACACCGGCTATACGCGGCGCGTGCCGATCGGCCCGTGCTCGTTCATCTCGCCGTTCAACTTCCCGCTGAACCTCGCCGCGCACAAGGTCGCGCCCGCGCTCGCCGCGGGCTGCCCGTTCGTGCTCAAACCGGCGAGCCGCACGCCGGTCGGCGCGCTGATCATCGCCGAGGTGCTCGCGGAAACCAATCTGCCGAAGGGCGCGTTCTCGGTGCTGCCCGCGCATCGCGACGGCGCCGACCTGTTCACCACCGACGAGCGTTTCAGGTTGCTGTCGTTCACCGGCTCGCCGGCCGTCGGCTGGGCGCTGAAGGAGAAGGCCGGCAAGAAGAAGGTCGTGCTGGAGCTCGGCGGCAACGCGGCGGCCATCGTCGACGCGGACCAGTTCGAGCAGCTCGACTACGTGGTCGACCGGCTCGCGTTCGGCGCGTATTACCAGTCGGGCCAGAGCTGCATCGGCGTGCAGCGGATCCTCGTGCATGCGAGCCTGTACGACACGTTGCGCGACAAGCTGGTCGCGAAGACGCGCTCGCTGAAGATGGGCGATCCGAAGGATCCATCGACGTTCGTCGGCCCGATGATCTCCGAATCGGAGTCGCGCCGCCTGTCCGGCTGGATGGACGCGGCCGTCGCGGCGGGTGCGAAGATCATCGCGGGCGGCAAGGTCGACGGCGCGATGTTCGAGGCGACGCTGCTCGAAGACGTCGGCCGCGAGCAGGACCTGTACCGCAAGGAGGCGTTCGGCCCGGTCGCCATCCTCGAGAAGTTCGACCGTTTCGACGACGCGCTCGCGCGCGTGAACGACAGCGACTTCGGCTTGCAGGCCGGCGTGTTCACCGATTCGCTCACGCACGCGCAGCGCGCGTGGGACGAGCTCGAGGTGGGGGGCGTCGTGATCAACGACGTGCCGTCGTTCCGCGTCGACAACATGCCGTACGGCGGCGTGAAGGATTCCGGCCTCGGCCGCGAAGGGATCCGCTACGCGATCGAGGACATGACCGAGCCGCGTCTGATGGTCGTTCGGCGCCGATAGGGGCTGTTCGCGCTAACAACGAGCACCTGTTTGGAAAGTTCGTTCGTGGCGCTGGCCTCCAGAAGGTCGTGCGCCGCGTCATGCTCTTCGCGAATACGTCGAGTATTCGCTTCGTCGCAGTCCTTGCGCTCGGCTCTTCTGCGGGCCAGCGCAAGCCCGCCATTAGCGTGAAGAGACCCTGGCGCAGCCGCGCCGCGCGCGCTCGATGCGCTCGACTGAACGCATCGCATCGTGATGTAATCGCGCGAAACGGTCGCACTCCGTACGACACCGTGCGGCCGCGCGTTCAATTTTCACGAGGTCGATTCATGTCCCCCGTCGCGGCTTTCAAGCTGATTCTGCTGTCGTTCGTCGCGATCGTCGCGCTCGAATGCATCGCGAAGCGATTGCGCCTGCCGCCGGCCGCCGCGCTGCTGATGGGCGGCATCGGCATCGCGTTCATCCCCGGCCTGCCGCCCGTCAACCTCGACCCGGAGCTCGTGCTGCTGGTGTTCCTGCCGCCGCTGCTGATGGACGGCGCATATTTCACCGTCTGGGAGGAATTCAAGCGCAACGTCGGCGGCATCCTGCTGCTCGCGATCGGCGCGGTCGCGTTCACGACGTTCGCGGTCGGTTACGCCGTGCACTGGGTCGCGCCGTCGCTGCCGTGGGCCGCGTGCTTCGCGCTCGGCGCGATCGTGTCGCCGCCCGACGCGGTCGCCGCGAAGGCGGTGCTCGAGCGCGTCGCGCTGCCGCGCCGGCTGATGGTGCTGCTCGAAGGCGAAAGCCTGCTGAACGATGCGGCCGGCCTCGTGCTGTTCCGCTTCGCGGTCGCCGCCGCGCTGACGGGCGCGTTCAGCCTCGAGCACGCGGTCGTGCGTTTCGCGGAGCTGGGAATCGGCGGCGTCGTGGTGGGCTTTGTGGTGGGGCGCATCGTCGTGTGGTTCCTGAAGCTGCTCGACGACGACTATCTGGTGATCACCGTCGCGGTGATCGCCGGCTGGCTCGCCTACATCGCCGGTGAAATGGTCGAGGTGTCCGGCGTGATCGCGACGGTGACGGCCGGCATGATCGTCGGCTGGCATCAGCACGAAGTGTTCTCCGCGGCCGTGCGCACGCGCGGCACCGCGTTCTGGCAGGTCATCGTGTTCCTGCTCGAGGCGATGGTGTTCGTGTTGATCGGGTTGTCGCTGCGCGGCGCGATTCACCGGCTCGGCGGCTTCGAGCAGGTGCTCGGCACGATGATGCCGGCGGTGCTCGCGGTGCTGGCGGCCGTGATCGTGTCGCGCTTCGTGTGGGTCTATGCGGTCGAGGCGCTGAAGTGGCCGGTGCGCGGTATCGTGCGGCGCGGCGCGGCGCCCGACTGGAAGGCCGCGACGGTCATGAGCTGGGCCGGCATGCGCGGTGTCGTGACGCTCGCGATCGCGCTGTCGCTGCCGGAGGCGATGCCGGGCCGCGACGTGATCCTGGTCGCGTCGTTCGCGGTGATCCTCGTGACCGTGCTGCTGCAGGGTACGACGATCGGGCCGCTGATTCGGCTGCTGCGCCTGCCGCAACGCGACGAACGTGCCGCGCATCACCTGAGCGAGCCGCAGACGTGGGCGTACATCGAGGCCGCGCAGCTCGCCGCGATCCAGCCGCTGGTGCACGACGCAAGCGGCAACGTGATACATCCGCGCCTGCTCGAGCAGTACACGTATCGCGCGGCGCTCACCGAGCGCACGAAGGATGCGCCGCAATATCCGCCGGAAGTTCGCGCCGCGCATTACGACGTCGTGCTGGCCGCGATCCGGGCCGGGCGCGCCGAACTGCTGCGGCTGCATCGATCCGGCCACATTCACGACGAGATGCTGCACATGGTCGAGCGCGATCTCGACCTGCAGGAAGTGTCGGCGCAGCATGCGCGCGGTTGAGCGGCGGCAGGCGCGCGGGTGGTGAGCGCGGTTGTTTAGGACGCCGATGGCGTGGGGGTTGCCGGCGGTATCAGAGCCGCAGCCGTCACCGTCGCCCACCTCATCGCATCGCATCGCATCGCGCGTCATCCCGCAGCATCGGTGGCTTGCCTGGGCTCCCGCCGTCGTCCCATCGAATTCCTCAGTGTGTCCATGGTCCGGCCCCAACGCGCGGCGGCCCGGACCGCCGCATACGCACCCGTAAACCGTCTCCCGCCGGCCTCGCAAACGTTTTCATGCTTCGCGCAAGGAAATGATCCGATTTATCCAAATCAGGTTATTTCACCATATTTGGCAAAGCTGAACCTGAAGGAGATAGATGATCTGTTGCAATCTCAATTAGAATCGCTCAGTAATCTTTATTGAGAGAATGTGTGCGAATGTAATTCGGTGTTGCTTGGGAAAATCGGCGCTGCAATCCTCGTGTGTAAAGGCTGACGAGCGACAACGCCATCATCGTGAAGAATGTGGTCGAATTATCGAGATGGCGAGTGAGTTGAATAATCAACTTGCGAGAATGAATCGGGTGGTGATTTTCGTTTGAAACGGTATTTATGAAAGAATCGCGCGATCAAAATGCGCCGGATTGTCTCGAATCGGGGCTGTCGATCCTGCTCGTCGACGATCAGCCGTTCGTCGGCGAAGTGATACGCCGCGCATTGCGCAGCGAGCCCGACATCGACCTGCATGTGTGCACCGATCCCCACCGGGCATTGGCCGTCGCGCGCGACGTCAAGCCGACCGTCATCCTGCAGGACCTCGTGATGCCGGACATCGACGGCCTGGACCTCGTGCGCGCGTGGCGCGCGCACGTGGACACGGCGCGCGTGCCGATCATCGTGCTGTCTGCGAAGGAGGAGCCGGTCGTCAAGCGCGAGGCGTTCATCGCCGGCGCGAACGACTATCTGGTGAAGTTGCCGGACGCGATGGAACTGACGGCGCGCATCCGCTACCACTCGAGTTCGTACCTGATGGCGCGGCAGCGCGACGAGGCGCTGGATTTCCTGTCGCACGACATGCGCTCGCCGCAGACGTCGATTCTCGCGCTGCTCGAGGTCTACCGGAACGAACACGGCGACATGCCCGCGCTGCTGGAGCGCATCGCGGGCCACGCGCGCCGCGCGCTCGCGCTCGCCGACGGCTTCATCCATCTGACCCGTGCGCAATCGGAGCGCCGCGCGCACGAGCTCGTGAGCCTCGACGAGGTCGTGCTCGACGCGGTCGACCAGCTGTGGGAGAAGGCGCTCGGATTCGGCAGCCGCATCGTCGCGCACGTGTGCGACGCCGAGTGCGCGACGATGGGCGATCGCATGATGCTCACGCGCGCGGTCGCGAACCTGATCGACAACGCGCTGAAATACGGGCCGGCCGGCGCCGACATCCATTGCACGCTGAACGACGACGGCGGCGCGTGGCTGATCGGCGTCGAGGACGCCGGCTCCGGCATCGCGCCCGAACAGCGCGCGGCCGCGACCGAATCGTTCGTGCGGCTCGAATCCGTGCATGGTGCGATGCGCGGCGGTTTCGGTCTCGGGCTGGCGTTCGTGCGTGCGACGGCGGCGCGGCATCGCGGCCAGATCCTGATGCGCGACACGGCGCGCGGCTTCATGGTCGCGCTGCGGTTGCCGGCTCAACGCGAGCGGTGATGGCGCGCGCCGCTTGCCCGCGCCGTGCCGCCGGTAACACCCGATGCGCTCGCGCCACGCCGTCCTGCGCGCGCAGGCGCGGTTTTTTAACGCTGTTTTGAAAGCCCACAACGAACATGGCCACCCTGACGCCCCGTGCGAACCATGAAAGCTTGCATCCGACCCTCGGCGCCGCCCGGCTCACGCTCGGCAATCGCATCCTGCTGAGCTTCGGCGTGCTGTTCGTGCTGATGCTCGTGATGGCCGGCGTGTCGTACGAGCGGCTGCGCGCGATCAATGCCGAAGCCGTCAGCATCGAGCGCGATTCGCTGCCCGGCGTGTATCTTGCGGCGTCGTTGCGCGGGGCGGTCAACGAATCGTTCGCGACGCTGCAACAGGCGACCTTCGTCGATACGAGCCCGGAGCTCGTGCAGCGCGATTTCGCGAAGCTCGGCGACGCGCTCAAGGAAATCGAATCGCTGTCGATCGACTATCAGAACACCACGTTCCGCGACGAGGACCGTCAGCGCTTCGCGGTGTTCCGCAGCGCATACGACCGCTACCTGCCGTTGCTGAACGACGCGGTGCAGAAGGGCCGCGCGTCGCACGACGAGGCCGTCGCCGCCTACGCGAAGGTCGAGCCGGCGTGGGCCGAGGTCGTGCGCAGTGCCAATATCCTGGTGCAGGAGAATCGCAAGTTCGCCGATCAGTCGGCGAAGCTGATCCGCGAATCCGGTCAGGACACCGAGGTCGTGCTCGCGATCGCGCTGGCGATCGTGCTGCTGTCGGCGCTCGGGCTCGGCTATGGGCTCTACCGTTCGGTCACGGTGCCGATGGCGCGGCTCGTCGACGTGCACGACGCGATGCGCACCGGCAACCTCACGCATCGGCTCGACCTGCGCCGCCGCGACGAGTTCGGCACGCTCGAGACCGGCTTCAACCGGATGGCCGACGAGCTGACCGAGCTGGTGTCGCGTGCGCAGCAGTCGTCGATGCAGGTGACGACGTCGGTCGCGGAGATCGCGGCGACGTCGCGCGAGCAGCAGGCGACCGCGAACGAGACCGCGGCGACGACGACCGAGATCGGCGCGACGTCGCGCGAGATCTTCGCGACGTCGCGCGATTTGCTGCGCACGATGAACGAGGTGGCCGGCGTGGCCGAGCAGTCGGCGACGCTCGCGGGCGTCAGCCAGAGCGGCCTCACGCGGATGGGCGACACGATGCGCAGCGTGATGGACGCGGCCGGCTCGGTGAACGCGAAGCTCGCGATCCTCAACGAGAAGGCGCTGAACATCAACCAGGTCGTCGCGACGATCACCAAGGTCGCCGACCAGACCAACCTGCTGTCGCTGAACGCGGCGATCGAGGCCGAGAAGGCCGGCGAGTATGGGCGCGGCTTCGCGGTCGTCGCGACCGAGATTCGCCGCCTCGCGGACCAGACCGCGGTGGCGACCTACGACATCGAGCAGACGGTCAAGGAGATCCAGTCGGCCGTGTCCGCCGGCGTGATGGGGATGGACAAGTTCTCCGAGGAAGTGCGCCGCGGGATGCTCGACGTGCAGCAGGTCGGCGCGCAGCTGTCGCAGATCATCGCCGAGGTGCAGACGCTCGCGCCGCGCTTCCAGATGGTCAACGAAGGCATGCAGACGCAGGCGAGCGGCGCCGAGCAGATCACGCAGGCGCTGTCGCAGCTGTCGGAAGCCGCGCAGCAGACGGCCGAATCGTTGCGCCAGTCGTCGCAGGCGATCGACGACCTGACGCTCGTCGCGAACCAGTTGCGCACCAGCGTGTCGCGCTTCAAGGTCGACGCATGATGCGCGCCGAGCCGCACGGCGCCGCGCACGCGCTGTTCCTGATGTTCGAGCTCGACGGCGCGCGTTATGCGCTCGACGCGGCGGACGTCGACGAGGTGTTGCCGCTCGCCGCCACCACGGCCGTGGCCGGCGCGCCCGCGTGGATCGCCGGCTTGCTGATGCGCGGCGCCCAGCCGGTGCCGGTGATCGACCTGCCGATGCTCGCGCTCGGACGCCCGGCGCAGGCGCTGCGTTCGACGCGGCTCGTGATGGTGCGCTATCGCGGCGGCCGGAGCGGACGCGAGCGCGTGATCGGGCTGATCGTCGAGCGCGCGACGCGGACGCTGCGGATCGACCGCGCGGCATTTCGCATCAGCGGCGTGTCGAGCGAGCGCACGCGCTGGCTCGGGCGCGTCGCGAACACGCGGGACGGCGTCGTGCAGCAGGTGTCGGTTGCCGGCCTGGTCGACGACGTCGCGCACCTGTATCTGTTCGACGGCCAGCCGGCCCACGAAGGGGCGCCCGGATGAATGCGTTCGCCGTGCTGTTTCGCGACTGGCTGCGCCGCGAGACTGGCATCGATCCCGATTCGCTCGGCCATGATTTCCTGAGCCGTGCGCTGACCGAGCGCGTGCATGCGCTGAAGAGTGACGGTGAACGATTGCCGTCGGCCGCGCGGGCGCCCGTGACGACGGAGGCGCTGCGCGCGTACTGGGCGCGCCTGCACGCATGCGCCGACGAGCGGCGCGCGCTGATCGAGCTGTTCGTCGTGCCCGAGACGTGGTTCTTCCGCGATGGCGCGGCGTTCGCGGCGCTCGCGCGGCGCGCGGCCGAGCGCATAGCCTGCGCGCCCGGGCGCGTGATCCGCGTGCTGAGCGCGCCATGTTCGACCGGCGAGGAGCCGTATTCGGCGGCGATGGCGCTGCTGGACGCGGGACTCGACCCGGCGAGCTTCGCGATCGACGCGCTCGACCTCAGCGCGCGAGCGATCGAGCACGCGCGGGCCGGCTGTTATGGAAGGAACGCGTTTCGCGGCACGCAGACGGCGTTTCGCACGCGTTTCTTCACGCCGACGGCCGACGGCTGGCTGCTCGACGAGCAGGTGCGATCGCGCGTGCAGTTTCGTCAGGCCAATTTGATGGAGGCGTGCGCCGACACGGGCGTGCGCTACGACTTCGTGTTCTGCCGCAACGTGCTGATCTATTTCGATCGGGACGCGCAGGATCGCGCGATCCGTCAGCTCGCGAGCCGGCTCGCGGACGACGGGATGCTGTTCGTCGGGCCGGCCGAGACGGGCGTCGCGATGCGCTGCGGGATGCGTTCGGCGCGGGTGCCGCTGGCGTTCGCGTTTCAGCGCGCCGATGACGGGGCGGTGGCGGATGAGTGCGTGGCCGGGCATGTGGGTGGGGATGGTTCTTACGGGCGTATGGCGCGGGGCGGGGCGTTGGGGGCGGGGCCGACGTCAGGGGCGGCGACGGCGTCAGCGATGCCGTTAGCGTCAGCGTGGACGTGTGCGTCAGTGTCCGCGACGGCATCAGGATTGCCATCGTCATCACCCACGTCAGCAACGCGTGCGCTGCACGCCGTCGTGCCGCCGCCGTCGGGTCTGGATGCCGCACGCGCGGCACCGCCGACAGCATTCCAGTCACGCGCCCCCAGCCCGTTCGAACCGGTCGCGCCCCCACCAGCCGATCCACTCGCGCGCGCACGATCGCCATCGCCCGCGCCTGCCAACGCCGTCGACGCGCCGACGCTCGAGGAGGCACAGGCGCTTGCGAACGCGGGCGCGTTCGACGAGGCCGAGCGCATGCTCGCACGGTTTTCGGCGCACGCGGGCCCGCACGCCGACGCCTACTACCTGAACGGATTGATCGCCGACGCGCGCGGGCGCGCCGAGGAAGCCGGAGACTTCTACCGCAAGGCGCTGTACCTGCGGCCGACCCACCACGAAGCGCTCACGCATCTCGCGACGCTGCTCGACGTCGGCGGCGATGGCGCCGGCGCGCGCTGGCTGCTCGAGCGAGCGCGGCGTGCGGTCGGATAACGAAAACGACACCTGGGACCCGAGAGCGGAATGATCGACGAAACCCTGAACCGCGAAGCTGCCGCCGCCGGCGCGGCGCCGATCGACGTCGACGATTGCTGGAACCGGATCGGCACGAGCGGCGACCGCTCGTGCGAGCGGCTCGCCGCGTGCCTGCGCTGCCTGAACTGCCCGGTCTACGCACACCATGCTGCGCGCTTGCTGGAGCGTCCGCTCGACGCGGCCGAGATGGCCGACGGCGCGCGACGGCTCGGCGCGCACGACACGGCCCGCATGCATCGCGACGACGATACGCGCCATGCGGCGCTGGCGTTTCGCGTCGCGGACGAATGGCTGGCGCTGCCGATCGGCGCGTTGCGCGAGATCGTCGGGACGCGCCCGATTCATTCGCTGCCGCATCGCCGCCATTCGGCGGTGCGCGGCGTGGTGAACATTCGCGGCACGCTGCGCATCGCGATCTCGCTCGGCGCGCTGCTCGGCCTGGACGCCGGCAAGACCCGCGCGCGCGGCGCCGACGGCGGCTTCACGCGCTTGCTGGTGGCCGCGCACCGCGGCGAGCCGGTGGTGTTTCCGGTGGACGAAGTCGAGGGCGTGCTGCGCTTCGATGTATCCGAATGGGTGCCCGTGCCGGCGACGGTCGGCCGCGCGGGCGCCGGCCTGTCGCGCGGCGTGCTGTCGTGGCGCGGCAAGTCGGTGGGGCTGCTCGACGACGACCGGCTGTTCGACGCGGTCACGCGGAGCATGCGATGAGCGGCGATGACGATCTGAGCCATCTGTCGTTGCTCGAACTCTATCGCGAGGAGACGCGCACGCAGACGCAGGCGCTGTCCGAGCGTCTGCTCGTGCTGGAAGCGCGCGAACCCGACGCCGCCGCGCTCGACGCGTGCATGCGCGCCGCGCATTCGCTGAAGGGCGCCGCGCGCATCGTCGGCGTGCCGCCTGGCGTCGATATCGCCGGGCGGATGGAGGAATGCTTCGTCGCCGCGCAGGCCGGCGCGATCGCGCTGAGTGCGGCGCACGTCGACGTGCTGCTCGCCGGCGTCGACCTGCTGCTGCGCGTCGCAGATCCGGACGCGCCGCCCGTGTCGGCCACCGAGATCGACGCGTTCGCGCTGGCGCTGACGAGTGCCGATGCCGCGCAGGCGGTGCCGGTGGCGGCGGACGTACCCGCATCGGCATCGGCTTCGGCACCGGTGTCAGCGCCGACGTCAGCCGCGCCGCAGCGCGGGTATGACGGCGCGGTGAACGAACCAGTGGACGCTGGCGCGGCGACGCCGCCCCATGCAGCGCAGCCATACGTAGCGCAGCCGTACGCAACATCGGCGCATGCGACACCGCCGCACGCAACGCCACCGCCCGCGACCGATCCCCCACACGCCGCCCAGGCGGCCGCCACCGCCACCGCCACCGCCGCAATGCGCCGCGTCCGCGCCGATACGCTGAACCGGCTGCTGAGCCTGTCCGGCGAGTCGCTCGTCGAATCGCGCTGGCTCAAGCCGTTCGCCGAATCGATGCTGCGCGTGAAGCGCGCGCAACGCGACGCGGCCCGCTCGCTCGATCTGCTGTACGAACGCTTCGCCGACGATCTCGACGCGGGCGCGCTCGCGTCGATGAACGAAGTGCGTCACATGCTGAACGATCTGCAGCGCGCGCTCGCCGAGCGCATGGACGAATTCGACCGCTTCGAGCGGCGCAGCACGCACATCGCCGAGCAGCTGTACGACGAGGCGCTGCAATGCCGGATGCGGCCGTTCGGCGATGCGACGCGCGCGTATCCGCGCATCGTGCGCGACCTCGCGCGCTCGCTCGGCAAGCAGGTACGCTTCTCGATCGTCGGCGAGGGCACGCAGGTCGACCGCGACATCCTCGATCTGCTCGACGCGCCGCTCGGCCACCTGCTGCGCAACGCGATCGACCACGGCGTCGAGCCGCCCGACGTGCGCCGCGCGCGCGGCAAGCCGGCCGACGCGCGCGTGACGCTCGAGGCGCGGCACAGCGCCGGCTCGCTGCTCGTCAGCGTGATCGACGACGGGCCGGGCGTCGACCTCGACGCGCTGCGCGCGGCCGTCGTGCGCCAGCGCCTCACCGACGACGAGACGGCCGCGCGGCTGTCCGACGCCGAGCTGCTCGAATTCCTGCTGCTGCCCGGCTTCTCGATGCGCGACGCGGTGACGGACGTGTCCGGCCGCGGCGTCGGCCTCGACGCGGTGCAGGAGATGGTGCGCGGCGTGCGCGGCGCCGTGCGGATCTTCAACGAACCGGGCGTCGGCATGCGCTTCGTGCTGCAGCTGCCGCTCACGCTGTCGGTGATCCGCAGCCTGCTCGTCGAAGTCGGCGGCGAGCCGTATGCGTTTCCGCTCGCGCACGTGCGCCGCACGCTCGAACTGGCGCACGACGACATCGACGTGCTCGAGGGCCAGCCGCATTTTCCGTTCGACGGGCGGCGCGCGGGCCTCGTCGCCGCGCATCAGCTGCTCGATGCGGGCGCGCCCGACGCCGCGCGGGCGACTACGGCGGTCGTGGTGGTCGGCGGCGAGCCCGAGCTGTACGGCGTCGCGGTCGACCGCTTCCTCGGCGAACGGATGCTGGTCGTGCAGCCGCTCGACAGCCGCCTGCACAAGATCCAGAACATCGCGGCCGGCGCGCTGCTCGAGAACGGCGACCCGGTGCTGATCGTCGACGTCGAGGACCTGATCCGCTCGGTCGACAAGCTCGTGCGCGGCGGCCAGCTCGCGACGCTGTCGCGCGATCCGCAGCGCGCGCTCGGCGAGCGGCGGCGTCGCGTGCTCGTCGTCGACGATTCGCTGACGGTGCGCGAGCTCGAGCGCAAGCTGCTCGAGAAGCGCGGCTACGACGTGACCGTCGCGGTGGACGGGATGGACGGCTGGAACGCGGTGCGCAGCGACGCGTTCGACCTCGTCGTCACCGACGTCGACATGCCGCGCATGGACGGCATCGAGCTCGTCATGCTGATCAAGGGCGACCCGGCGCTCAAGCGCGTGCCCGTGATGATCGTCTCGTACAAGGATCGCGACGAGGATCGCCGGCGCGGGCTCGACGCCGGCGCCGACTACTACCTTGCCAAGAGCAGCTTCCACGACGAGGCGCTGCTCGACGCGGTGCACGACCTGATCGGAGACGCGCGCGGATGAACATCGGCATCGTCAACGATCTGCCGCTGGCCGTCGAGGCGCTGCGCCGGGTGATCGCCTCGCGCACCGAACATCGCGTGCTGTGGGTCGCGACCGACGGCGACGAAGCGGTGGACTTCTGCATCGCGCAGCCGCCCGATCTCGTGCTGATGGATCTCGTGATGCCGAAGCTCGACGGCGTCGCCGCGACGCGGCAGATCATGGCGCGTGCGCCGTGCGCGATCCTGATCGTGACCGCGGACGTCAGCGCGAACACGTCGTCGGTCTACGAGGCGATGGGCGCGGGCGCGCTCGATGCGGTCGACACGCCGACGCTCGCGCTCGGCCTGCCGTCGGACGCCGCGCCGCAGCCGCTGCTCGCGAAGATCGACCAGATCGGCCGCCTGCTCGAAAGCCGCGCGGCGCCGCTCGCGCCGTGCGCGCGGATGCCGGCGTGCGGCCAGCCGACGCTCGTCGCGATCGGCGCGTCCGCCGGCGGGCCGACCGCGCTCACCGCGCTGCTGCGCGCGTTGCCGGCTGATTTCCCGGCCGCGCTGGTGATCGTGCAGCACGTCGATCAGGCGTTCGCGGTCGGCATGGCGGAGTGGCTCGACGGCCATACGCGGCTGCCGGTGCGCATCGCCCGGCAGGGCGGCGTGCCGCGTGCGGGCGAGGTGCTGCTGGCCGCCACCAACGATCACCTGAGCCTGTCGCCGCGCGGCGTGCTGGGCTATACGCGGCACCCGGTCGACACGCCGTACCGGCCGTCGATCGACGTGTTCTTCACCAGCGTCGCCGACGGCTGGCGGGGCGACGCGCTCGGCGTGCTGCTGACGGGCATGGGGCGCGACGGCGCGCTGGGGTTGAAGGCGATGCGCGCGAAGGGCTGCTACACGATCGCGCAGGACGAGGCGACCAGTGCGGTGTACGGGATGCCGAAGGCCGCCGCGGCGATCGGCGCGGCGGCGGCGATCCTGCCGCTCGAGCGCATCGCGCCGCGGCTCATCTCGCGCGTGATGCGCCGCTCGCCCGACTGAGCGCCTGCCGGCGCGGCCGGCCGCGCTGGTCGTCATGCTGGCGGCCGCGTCGCGCATCGCGTACAATCGCCGGCTGCGGAGATGGCATGCCTCCCTGCGGTCGATCACGGCGCGTTGCGCGCGCGAGTCGGCCCTCAACCGCCGGTGAGCCCGGCTGATGATGCCTGCGTGTTCCTGGGTCGTCAGGAGGTCGCAGGCCGTCCATTGCGGCATTCTGCCGCCCAGGTTTTGATGTTCCGTCGAATCTGGAAATCATGTTTTTCTCGACCTCTGCCGATTTCTTCGCGACCGTGCGCTACGTGTGCCGCTGGCTCGCCCTGTCGGCCCTGCTCGGCATCCTGGCCGGCACGGCTTCCGCATTCTTCCTGATCGCGCTCGACTGGGCGACCGGCACGCGCATCGCGCATCCGTGGCTGTTGTGGTGGCTGCCGGCCGCCGGCTTCGCGACCGGCTGGGTCTACCACCGTTTCGGCCAGTCGGTCGCGCGCGGCAACAACCTGCTGATCGACGAAATCCACGATCCGAAGGCGCTCGTGCCGAAGCGGATGGGGCCGCTCGTGCTGGCCGCGACCGTCGTCACGCATCTGTTCGGCGGTTCGGCCGGCCGCGAGGGCACGGCCGTGCAGATGGGCGGCGCGCTCGCCGACCGCGTCACGCAGTTGTTCCGGCTCGACCGCGAGCATCGGCGCGTGCTGCTGATGGGCGGTATCGCGGCCGGTTTCTCGTCGGTGTTCGGCACGCCGCTGGCCGGCGCGGTGTTCGGGCTCGAGGTGCTGGCGATCGGCCGGCTGCGCTACGACGCGCTGCTGACCTGCGTCGCGTCGTCGATCGTCGCCGACGTCGTGTGCCGCGCGTGGGGCGTGCATCACACCGTCTATGCGATCGCGTCGGTGCCGGCGGTGTCGGCGACCGGGCTGGCCGCGACGGTCGTCGCCGGCGTCGCGTTCGGCGTGGTCGGCCGGCTGTTCGCGTTCGCGACGCATGCGCTGACCGCCTGGTTCCGGCGCGTGGTGCGCTACGCGCCGCTGCAGCCGGTGCTCGGCGGCGCGATGGTGGCCGTCGCGGCCACCGTGCTGAACGTGCCGCAATACCTGGGCCTCGGGATTCCGACGATCGAGGCCGCGTTCCACGGGCCGCTGCCGGCGTACGATTTCGCGGGCAAGTTCGCGTTCACCGTGGTGACGCTCGCGTCCGGGTTCAAGGGCGGCGAAGTGACGCCGCTGTTCTACATCGGCGCGACGCTCGGCAACGCGCTCGGCCAGGTGCTCGCGCTGCCGGTGCCGGTGCTCGCGGGGCTCGGCTTCGTCGCGGTGTTCGCCGGGGCGGCCAACACGCCGATCGCGTCGACCATCATGGCGATCGAGCTGTTCGGCGCGGATCTCGGCGTGTATGCGATCGTCGCGTGCGTGGTCGCGTATCTGTTCTCGGGACACGCGGGCATTTACCGCGCGCAGCGCATCGCGGTGGGCAAGGGCGCGCAGGTCGAGATCGACTGACGTCGGCGCGGCGGGCGGCCGACCGGCCGTCAGGTGTCGACGCGATGCCGCCGCCGGCGCTCGCCGGGGCGGCCGCGCGCGTTACGGCTTCGGCAGCTTCGCGACGTTGCGCGCGAGCAGTTCCTCGATATCGACGCCCTTGTCGGCCAGCAGCGTCGTGACGATGCCGGTCAGCTCGCCGAGCGTCTCCTGGACCGATTCGCGGATCGTGTCCACCACGACCTGGGTGCTGCGCTCGATCTCGATGTTGACCTTGGCGCCGACGCCCTTCGCATCGAAGGTGGTCGCGCGGCGCGTTTCGGGAATCAGCCACACTTCGAACCAGCCTGCGGCGCGGTCGACGTCGGCCACGGTCAGGCTGCAGCCGTTGATCGCGATATAGCCCTTCGCGAACACGTAGCGCTTGAACTCGGCCGGCACGCCGATGCGGATCATCCGGTTGTGTTCGGACGCCGCGATGTGCAGGACCGTGCCCGTGAAGTCGACGTGGCCGGACAGCGGATGCCCGCCGATTTCCGCGCCGTCCTTCGCGGCCCGCTCGACGTTCACGCGCGCGCCGGTCGCCAGCTCGGCCAGCGTGGTGATCCGCAGGCTCGGCAGCATCACGTCGAAGTCGATCAGCGTCGGCGAATGGATCGTCGTCACCGTCAGGCACACCCCGTCGACCGACACGCTGGCGCCGATCTCGATGTCGGCGGTGAAGCGTTCCGGGAATTCGATGCTGAACGTCCTCAGCTCGCCGTGGTCCTCGATGGCCTTGATGACGCCAACACCCTGAACAATGCCTGTAAACATGATCTGCCTTTCGTCGCGAATTGCCTGGTCCGTATGATAAGTGATCGCGGGAACCCGCATCGCGAGCAGGGTCGGCGGCGCGGCCCGCGCGCGCGGACCGCCGCCGCGCCGTCGGGCCGCTGACCGGCCTGCCCGCGTTACACGGCCGCCCGGTGCTCCGGCGACTCGGCGCCGTCGCCGAGCGTGCGCGGCGGCGCATCGATCAGGCCCTTCGCGAGCTCCAGCGCCTGCCGCTCGAACAGCCGGCGATAGACGCCGCCGTGGATACGGATCAGCGTATCGTGGTCGCCTTCCTCGATCACCTTGCCGCGCTCGAGCACGAGCAGCCGGTCGAGCGCGCGGACCGTCGACAGCCGGTGCGCGACCACGAGCGTCGTGCGCCCCACCATCAAGCGCTCCATCGCCTGCTGGATCAGCACTTCGCTTTCGCTGTCGAGGCTCGACGTCGCTTCGTCGAGGATCAGGACCGGCGCATCGGCGAGGAAGGCCCGCGCGATCGCGACGCGCTGCCGTTCGCCGCCCGACAGCTTGATCCCGCGTTCGCCGACGAGCGTGTCATAGCCGTCCGGCAGCGCGTCGATGAAATCGTGCGCGCTGGCCAGCCGCGCGGCGCGTTCGATCTCCGCGCGGCTCGCGTCGGGACGCGCATACGCGATGTTCTCCGCGAGCGTGCGGTGAAACAGCACCGGCTCCTGCTGGACGATCGCGATCTGGCTGCGCAGCGACTCCTGCTGCACCTGCGCGATGTCCTGCCCGTCGATCGTGATGCGCCCGCCCGACACGTCGTAGAGCCGCTGGATCAGCTTGATGAACGTCGTCTTGCCCGAGCCCGAATGGCCGACGAGCCCCACGCGCTCGCCGGGCGCGATGCGCATCGAGAAGTCGTCGTAGAGCGACACCGGATGGTTGCCGTAGCGGAACGTCACGTGCTCGAAGCGAATCTCGCCGCGCGTGATGCGGATCGCGGGCGCGCCGGGGCGATCCTCGATGCCGAGCGGCTGGCGCTCGAGCGCGACGAGTTCTTCCATGTCGTTGACCGAGCGCTGCAGGTTGCGGATGTGCATGCCGACGTCGCGCAGATAGCCCTGCAGCATGAAGAACATCGTCAGCGAGAACGCGATGTCGCCGACGCTCGCCTCGTCGTTCGCCCACAGCCGCAGCGCGACGCCGATCATCGCCGCCTGCATCGCGACCAGCATCGCGCCTTGCAGGCCGCCGTTGAGCGTGCCGCGCACCCACGTGCGGCGCGTGCGCTGCCGCCACTTGCCGATCACGCGCGCGAGGCGTGCTTCCTCGCGCGTTTCCGCGCCGAACGCCTTGACGACGGTGTTGCAGCTGATCGCGTCCGCGAGCGCGCCGCCCATGCGCGTGTCCCACATGTTGCCGAGCCGCGCGGCCGGCGCGACGATCCCGAGCGACACGGCCACCGTCACCGCGATATACAGCAGCGAACCCGCGCCGACGACGAAGCCCATCACCGGCCAGTGCGTGCCGAGCAGCACGGTTGCGCCGGACAGCATCATCACCGACGGCAACAGCGCGATCAGCACGGTGTCGTTCAGCAGGTCGAGCGCCCAGATCCCGCGCGTGATCTTGCGCACGGTCGAGCCGGCGAAGCTGTTCGCGTGCCAGTCGGTGGAGAAGCGCTGCACGCGATGGAACGACGCGGCGGCGATCTCGCTCATCATTTTCAGCGTCAGCGTGATGATGTTCAGGTAGACGCCTTGGCGCAGCAGCGTCGCGCCGATGCCAAGGCCGGCCAGCGTGCCGAACGCCGTGATGGCCGAACGCCATGCGGCGGTGCGCTCGGTCAGGCCGCTCGACAGTGCATCGACGAGGCGGCCGGCGAACAGCGGCGTGAGGACGTCGGCGAGTGCGCCGAGCAGCGCCAGCGCCGCGATCGCGGCGATGCGTACCGGCTGCCGGCGCCAGTAGCGGAACGTGAAGCCGAAGACGGCCCGGAATGCGTGGCCGCCCGAATGGGTGGTTTTTCTGGTCATGTATCGTTGCCCGGCGCGTCGCGCGTCGGGACTTTCCGGTTCGGAGAACGTCGAAAACGCGACAGCCGACCCGCGCGCACGGCGCGGATGAAACGAACAACGGGCTGTCGGGAAAATGCGCGGACCGGCGGGTGAGCGGACCCGGAAGCCGGCGCGTGCGACGCGCAGGATCAGCGGCGTCGCGAGACCACGTTCGGGAAGGCTGCTGGCATTCGTGACATCTGCACCTCCCTGTAGCGAACGGTTGAAATGAAGAAAAAAGGACGCCGAAAAAGCGTGGATCGATTCTAGCAGCAGTGTTCGGCTCGCCGCAATGTCTGACGAATGCGCGTTGCGGCGTCGATACGCGCGGCACGCGGCGCGTCGGAGGCTTCGATACGTTTCGGTATGTATCGGCCCCGTTTCGTGCGCGGCGCGGCGCGGAGCGCGGGGCCGCATCGATTAAACTTTGCGGTTGCGCCGGCTGCTGCGGCCCGGCCGATTCACCCCGATACATTCCTGAGGAAACGATGAGCGACGTTCAGCAAGGCATTCTGGCTCCGATCGATGCGGCGGCCCGATACCTCACTTTCACGATTTCCAGCAACGTCAATGTCGCGGCGGCGCTGCGGGCATTGCGCGAGCTCGTCGACGGGCGCGACGCGGTCGCCGGCTTCGGTCATGCGCTGGCCGCGCATCTCGGGCGCCCGGTGCCGGGCCTGACCGAATACCCGGCGTTCGCGGTGAACGACCGCACGCTGCCCGTCACGCCCGCCGACGTTTGGGTGTGGCTGCGCGGCGACGATCGTGGCGAGTTGGTGCTGCGCACGCGCGCGATCGAGCGTGCGCTCGCGCCGGCGTTCGCGCTGCAGGACGTGGTCGACGGCTTCCGCTATTCGGGCGATCGCGACCTGTCGGGATATGAGGACGGCACCGAGAATCCGACCGGCGACGACGCGCTGGCCGCGGCCGTCGTGGCCGGGCAGGGCGCGGGCCTGGACGGCTCGAGCTTCGTCGCGGTTCAGCAATGGCTGCACGACTTCGACCGGATGGAGCGGATTGCGTCGGGCGACATGGATCACATCGTCGGCCGCCGCCGCTCGGACAACGAGGAGATCGACGACGCGCCCGCGTTCGCGCACGTGAAGCGCACCGCGCAGGAGAGCTTCGAACCGGAAGCGTTCATGTTGCGCCGCTCGTCGCCGTGGGCGGATGCGCGGCGCGCCGGGCTCTACTTCGTCGCGTTCGGCTGTTCGTTGCGCGCGTTCGACGTGCAGATGCGCCGGATGTGCGGCGCGGACGACGGCATCGTCGACGGCCTGTTCCGCTTCACGCAGCCGCTGACGGGCGCGTATTTCTGGTGTCCGCCGGTGAAGGACGGCAAGCTGGATCTGTCGGCGCTCGGGTTGTAAGCGGCGCGGTAGCAGCGGAGTGAACGGGCGGGCCGCGCATCTTGCGCGGGCCGCCCGTTTTTTGATGGTGCGCGTTCGCGTGGCGGGCGGCGTGGAGGCGGTTTGGCAGGGCGCGGCCGTGCGCTGCGTGGCAGGGCATGTTGGCTCCGTTCAGCTCGGCCCGGCCCGGCGCGCGTCAGTTCAGCGTCGTTTCGATGCGCGTGCCGCGTTTCACGAACTGCGTGACCGGCGTCTTCTCGCAGATCTCGGCGAGGCGCGCGCGCTGCGCGTCGTCGAGCGGGCCGTCGAGCGTCACGACGCGGCGCACGTATTGCTGTCCTTCGCGATCCGCATGCAGCTCGGTGCGCACGTCGATGCGCGCGGCCGGCCACGTCTTGCGCTGCATGTACATGCGCAGCGTCGCGGCCGTGCATTGCGCGAGGCCGGCCAGCACCAGTTCGAACGGCGCCGGCCCCACGCCCTGGCCGCCTTCGCGCGGCGCCTCGTCGCCGGTCAGCGCATGCGTGCCGGCTTGCAACTGGACGACGTAGTCAGGGGCGTCAGCGGCGAGCGTGGCGGCAGCGTGGATGAGCGACATGGCGAGTCTCCAAAGATCGGGATGGGAACGGCCGCGACGCGGCGCGGCAAAGGGCTCGTCAGCATACCGTCTCAGCCGACATCGCGTGCGCAGCGTGCTGCGGGGAGAGCGGGTCGCGATCGCCGGGGGCGTCGAGTGCTGTGGGCGTATCGGGACATCGAGCACATCGGAGACATCGGAGGCGTCGGAGGCGTCGAGCACATCGACCGCATCAGCGTATCAAGCACATCAACCGCATCGAGCACACCGGACACATCAAAAGCACTGACCGCGTCAACCGCCCAAGCAGCGGCACGCAGCGCCACGCACCGCTACACAGCACCCCCCGCAATTTCCCGCACCAACCCCGCGACCCGCGCGCGCACCCACTGATGCGCCCGGTCGGTCTCGCGCGATTCGTGCCAGTACGCGAGCAGCGGAAACGGCTTGAGCCGCAGCGGCAGCGGCTGCACCGCGATCGGCAGCATGGTCGCGATGCGCAGCGCATACGTGCGCGGCAGCGTCAGCAGCAGGTCGCCGGCCGCCGCGATCTGGCACGCGGCGAAGTAGTGCTGGCAAATCAGCTGGATGTGACGGAAGCGCCCGTCGTTGCCGAGCAGCACGTCGAGCGATTGCGGCTCTCCGAGCGACGACACCGCGACGTGCCGCGCCGCGAAGTAGTCGCTGCGCCGCAGCGGCCCGCGCATCAGCGGATGATCGTGCCGCATCGCGACGACGAGCGAGTCGTCGAGCAGATGCTCGGTCGCGATGCGCGGGCCGGTCTGCACGCGGCGATCGACGACCAGATCGAGATTGCCCGACGCGAGTTCGCGTTCGATCTCCGACAGCGCGACGCGGCGGCTCACGAACCGCAGGCCCGGCGCGTCGCTCGCGAACGCCGCGACGATTTGCGGCAGCGCGATCGATTCGAGCACGTCGCGAATGCCGATCGCGATGCTCAGCTCGAGCGTCGCCGGATCGAACGCCGACGGATCGCGCGCCGCGCGCTGCAGGCCCGCGACGTGCAGTTGCACGTCGGCGATGACCGCGCGCGTGCGTTCGGTCGGCACGACGCGGTTGCCCTGCCGCACGAACAGCGGATCGTCGAAATGCGCGCGCAACCGGTTCAGCGCGTGCGTGACGGCCGGCTGCGTCAGGTGCAACGCACGCGCGGCCGCGCCGATCCCGCCATGCACGTAGACGGCGTCGAGCACGCGGAACAGGTTCAGGTCGAGACGATGATCGGCGGGCAAGGACGAACTCGGCGAAGAGGGCGGTGCAGCGATTCTAAAGGATGCGGCGGCAACCCAAGCGCACCCGCGCATGCGCCGGCCGGCCCGGCGGCGCGCCGTTTGCCGCGCCGTCACGCGGCACAGCCTGTATCAATCCGCCATCATGATGTCGCGGTCGGCCACCGGCGCGCGGGAATCGGATCGTTCGGCTACGATGCCGTCGCTTCATATTTCGAGATAGCCGTCCTGTCGCACGCATCCACACCAAATATAAGCCTGACAGTTCGACGGTATCGGCAGAAGTCGAAACAGTCCGGGGGCCTTGCCAGTGCAAGCAGCAGATCAGCGGTGCGTAGTTGTCTATTTGAGTACGGGGTTTTCGTTGGCGCAGGCCGCGCGTCTCGGCGAGGCTTTCAATCTGGCGAATCGCCTGCAGCCGCTCGGCGCGGATTATGAGGTGAAGTACGTGTCCGAAAGCGGCGGGTTGCTGGAGTCGTCGTCCGGCGTGCGGATCGCCGCTGATGCATTCGACGACGAGCACGGCCGCAGCGCGTATGCATTCCTGCATCTTCATGGCGAGCGCGTGACGGTTAATTGGGACACCGCCTTGCAGCAGCGCCTCGGCGACGTTCGTCGCCAGGCGCGCTGGATCGCCGACGCGGTCGATCTGCCGGGCCTCGCCGCGGCGCCGCCGCTCATGCACGCGGCGCGCGCGCAGGCGGCCGACGGCACGCGCCGGCCGGCCGCGACGATCGAGCCGCCGGCCGGCGCCGTCGACGTGTTCGCGGTCGTGCTCGACATGTTCCGCGCCGATCTCGGCGACGGCGCCGCGCAGCAGATTGCCGACAACTTCATGCGTCCGGTCGAGCAACGCTATACGCAGTCGATGTGGGCGTACCGCGAACTGAGCGCGAGCCCGTCGATCCGGATGTCCGCGCAACGGCTGCGCACGCTCAGCGCGAACCGCATCTCGATCGCCGACGTCGCCCGCACGGCCGCGATGAGCGAACGCAACTTCCTGCGGCGCTTCAAGCGGGAAATCGGCGTGACGCCGACCGAGTTCGTGCAGCACGTGCGGCTCGAGCGCGCGTGCCACATGCTGGTCCATACGACGCTGCCCGCCGACAAGGTCGCGCGCCGCACCGGGTTCGGCAGCGGCGAGCGTCTGGCGAAACTGTTTCGTCAGCGGCTGCTGGTGTCGCCGACCGAATTCCGCATCGCGGAGCGCGAGCGGCTGCTGATCGACGGCGCGCAGCAGCCCGAGGCGCGCACCGCATCCCGGCCCGCGCCGGCGGCCGGCGACTGGGCCGGCCCGGCGGCGCGCGCACACCTGCGGTAAAAAGCGGGGGGTGACCGTAAAATGGCCGGATTGCCCATCCGATCGCCCGTGTCCATGCCCTTGCTTCCCACCACCGCCACCGCCCCGTTCTGTCCGTCGGAAGTAAAGGGCAGCATCACGATCGACGCGCGCGCGTCGCGCTGGATGAAGTTCAAGCGCTTCTTCGGCCCGGGCCTGCTGGTGGCGATCGGCTACATGGACCCCGGCAACTGGGCCACCGACATCCAGGCCGGCTCGCAGTTCGGCTATTCGCTGCTGTGGGTCGTCGCGTTCTCGAGTCTCGCCGCGATCTTCCTGCAGATGCTGGCCGCGCGGCTCGGTCTGGTCGCCGGCAAGGATCTCGCGCAGGCGAGCTACGACCGCTACGGCCGCGTCGGCCGCCTCGTGCAGTGGCTGACCGCCGAGGTGTCGATCATCGCGTGCGACATCGCCGAAGTGCTCGGCTGCGCGCTCGCGTTCAAGCTGCTGCTCGGCGTGCCGCTCGCGTGGGGGATCGTGCTGACCGCGCTCGACACGATGATCGTCCTCGGACTGCAGGGCAAGGGCGTGCGCCAGATCGAGGCGATCGTGCTCGGGCTCATCTCGACGATGGCGTTCTGCTTCGTCGCGCAGGTCGCCATCACGCCGCCCGACTGGCATGCGGTCGCGAAGGGGTTGGTGCCGGGCAACCCCGGCCACGACAGCAAGGACGCGATCGTGCTCGCGCTCGGCATCGTCGGCGCGACGATCATGCCGCACAACCTCTATCTGCATTCGTCGGTCGTGCAGACGCGCCACGTGGTCGGCGGCGCGCGCGGGCTGATCCGCGACACGCTCGCGCTGGTGCGCATCGACACCTGCGTGTCGCTGTTCGTCGCGATGCTCGTCAACGCGGCGATCCTGATCGTCGCGGGCGCGGCGTTCCATGCGACCGGCCAGCACAACGTGACCGACATCGAGCAGGCCTACCGGCTGATCACGCCGATCGCGGGCGGCGCGGCCGCGCTGCTGTTCGGCATCGCGCTGCTGGCATCCGGGCAAAGCTCGACGCTCACCGGCACGATCGCCGGCCAGGTCATCATGGACGGCTTCCTGCACACGAAGATCCCGTGCTACCAGCGGCGTCTGATCACCCGCGGGCTCGCGCTGGTGCCCGCGTTGATCGGCGTGCTGTGGCTCGGCGACGGGTCGGTCGGGCAGCTGCTCGTATGGAGCCAGGTCGTGCTGAGCCTCCAGTTGCCGTTCGCGATGTGGCCGCTGATCCGCTCGGTCAGCGATCGCGGCACGATGGGCGAGCATGCGATCGGCCGCGGGATGCAGGCGCTCGCGTGGGCGCTGTTCGCCGTCATCGGCGGCACGAATCTGCTGCTGATCACCGGCGTCGCAAGCTGATACAGCCTGTCACAGGCTGAAACGGCCGCGCTGTGTGCATGCGTTAAACTGCGGCCTTTCGCTAGCCGTTCGATGTCCATCATGTGGAGTGAAATCAGCAACATCGGCGACGCCGCGCTGACCCTGCCGGTCGCGCTGACCTGCGCTATCTGGCTCGCACTGTCCGACTGGCGGCTCGCGGTGCGCTGGGTCGCGCTGCTCGCGGCCGGCATGAGCGTGGTCGGCGCGACCAAGATCCTCTATGCGGGGTGCGGCATCGAGATCCCGCAGTTCGATTTTCGTGTGATCAGCGGCCATACGATGCTGTCGACCTCGGTGTGGACGGTCGCGCTGTCGACGTTATGGCATGGGTTTCGCGCCGGCAAGGCGCCCGGCGTCGCGGCCGGGCTGGCCGTCGGCGCGGTGACGGCGATCGCGCGCGTGCTCGATCATTCGCATACCGTTCCGGAAGTCGTCGCCGGCTGGCTGCTCGGCGCGGCAGTCGCGCTGGCCTTTCTGCGCGCATACGGCGACGCGCAACCGCGCGCGTTCTCGCCGCGCATTGCGGCCGTCAGCCTGCTGCTCGTGTCCAGCATCGCGTACGGGCACCGCGCGCCGTTCCAGCAGATGATCGACACCCATTCCCCGCAGTTCTGCGCTTTCGTGCGCGGCGCCGGCAACGGCGCCTGACGCGCGCGGCCGGCGCGGCGCGTCGGTCGCCGATGCCGCCGCGCGCGTGGCGCGGTCGCGCTGCAACGCCTGCTTCCTCCTCGCCTTGCCATTTCGTCGTCGACGGCCCGCGTGCGTGCGCCAGCGCCGTGCGCGGCGACCTGTCGCGCGCGCCGGCCAGGGGCGCGGCGCTCATCAATCCCGTCGATGACCGGGTATTACGAATATTCATTTCATCGATCGGCGGCGATCGCGTACGCTGGCGTTCGATCGAGCGGTGCCGGCAGCGACGGGCGGGCGCGTCGCTGCGGGCGGCGATGAAGCTGCATCGGCAGGCGATCGCGCGTGGCATCAGCTTCACGCCGAGCGCCGCGTGCGCGTGAAATTCGGGCATCCCCGGCGCGGCCGGTTGCGCCGGACAGTTCGTCCGACGCCGCCACGCGGGCTCGCTATACTCGCACACCGCGCGAGCGCCGACAGGCGCGCGGCAGCCGCCGTCGCGGCCCATCACGATAGGAGCAGGTTCCATGACAGTCGTTTCTTCACGCCTCGCAGGCAAGCGTGCCTTCATCACGGGCGCCGCGGGCGGGCTCGGCCGCGCGATCGCGCGCCGGATGGTCGAGCAGGGCGCGCGCGTATTCCTGACCGACATCGCCGACGCCACGGCGCTCGATGCGTTCGCGGCCGAGCTGAACGCCGCGCACGCGGCGCCGGTCGCGTTCGCCGCGACGCAGGACGTGCGCGACGAGGCGCGCTGGCAGGCGCTGCTCGCGCAGGCCGACGAGGCGCTGGGCGGCCTGTCGGTGCTGGTCAACAACGCGGGCGTCGGATCGATCGGCGCGCCGACGCAGATCGCGCTCGACGAGTGGCGGCGCGTGATGGCGATCAACGTCGAGAGCATCGTGCTCGGCTGCAAGCACGCGCTGCCGTACCTCGGTGCGAGCGGCGCGGCGTCGATCATCAACATCTCGTCGGTGGCCGCGTTCAAGGTCGAGCCGGACTTCACCGCGTACAACGCGTCGAAGGCCGCGGTCGCGTCGCTGACGAAGTCGGTCGCGATCGATTGCGCGCGCCGGGAACTCGACGTGCGCTGCAACTCGATTCACCCGGCGTTCATTCGCACCGGCATCGTCGAGCCGCTGTTCCAGTCGCTCGGCGAGCGCGACGCGACGCGCAAACTCGCACGCGGCATCCCGCTGCGCCGCCTCGGCGAGCCGGACGACGTCGCGCATGCGGCCGTCTATCTGGCGTCCGACGAGAGCCGCTTCATGACGGCCGCCGAGCTCGTGCTCGACGGCGGCATGTGCGCGGTGTGACGCGCACCGACCAACCATTACCGGAGGAGAACCTCGTGTCGACACTCGTGAACCGTCAGCTGCTGTTGAAGACGCGCCCCGAAGCGCGCGTCGGCCGCGAACATTTTTCGCTGGTCGAAACACCCGTCGCCGCGCTCGCCGACGGCGAAGTGCTGGTGCGCGTGCTGTATCTGTCGATGGACCCGACCAACCGCGTGTGGATGAGCGACGTGCCGCAATACCTGCCGCCGGTCGCGATCGGCGAGGTGATGCGCGCGCTCGGCATCGGCCGCGTGGTCGCGTCGCGCCATGCGGATTTCGCGGAAGGCGATCTGGTGCAGGGGCTCGTCGGCTGGCAGGACTATGCGCGCGTGCCGGCCGATCAGGCCGCGCAGCTCGTCAAGCTGCCCGCGCAGTCGGGCCTGCCGTTGCCGACGCTGCTCGGCGCGTGCGGGATGAGCGGCCTGACCGCGTACTACGGGCTGACCGAGATCGCGCCCGTGCAGCCGGGCGAAACGCTGGTGGTGTCGGCGGCGGCCGGATCGGTCGGCTCGATCGCCGGCCAGATCGGCAAGATCCACGGCGCGCGCGTCGTCGGCATTGCGGGCGGCGCGGACAAATGTCGCTACCTGACCGACACGCTCGGGTTCGACGCTGCCGTCGACTACAAGGCCGACGACTTCCGCGAGCAGTTGAAGGCCGCCACGCCGGACGGCGTGCACGTGAACTTCGAGAACGTCGGCGGCGACGTGATGCGCGCGGTGTTGTCGCGGATGGTGATCGGCGGCCGCGTCGCGCTGTGCGGCGTGATCTCGACCTACAACAGCGGGCGCGCGGCCGACGACGTCGGCGTGCTGATCTCCAAGCGGCTGACGATGCGCGGCTTCCTGATCCTCGACTACCGCAAGAGCCGCGAAGCGGTGCAGACGCTCGCCGGATGGCTGCGCGACGGCCGGCTCAAGGCCGAGGAAACCGTCGCCGACGGGCTCGAAAACGCGCCCGACGTATTGAACCGGCTGTTCGACGGCGACCATCGCGGCAAGCTCGTGCTGCGCGTCGATCCGCAGGCGTGACGCGCAGCGTGCGTGCGTAACGGCGTCGTGTCAGCCGTTGCGCGGAACTTCGCTGCGGCTGCTGTGGGTGACGTTGGTGTGTTGGCGAACGAGGCGGCGTGACGTGCGCGTCACGCCGTTTTTTTTCGACTTCGAGCGGGAAAGCGGGGGAGCCGGACGATCACGCACGTACGCCCGGCGTTATCGCTTGTGTCAGCGCTGCGCGCGTCGACCGGTGGCGCAGCCGGGCGCATCGTATCGGCTCGTATGGCCGAGCGGCGCCGACGACGGCTGCCGGCTCGCGACGACCGGCGCGCACCGCGTCATTCCCCCTGTTCGGCGCGTGCGTAGATGTCCCAGCTGGCCATGAACAGCGCGGCGACCAGCGGCCCGATCACGAAGCCGTTGATGCCGAACAGCGCCATCCCGCCGAGCGTCGAGATCAGCACGACCCAGTCGGGCATCTTCGTGTCCTTGCCGACGAGGATCGGGCGCAGCAGGTTGTCGACGAGGCCGATCACGCCGACGCAGAACCCGACCAGGATCACGCATTTCCACACCGCGCCGGTCGCGAGGAAATAAAGCGCGGCCGGCACCCACACGAGGCTCGCGCCGATCGCCGGCAGCAGCGACAGGAACGCCATCAGCGCGCCCCACAGCACGACGCCCTCGATCCCGAGGATCCAGAAGATCAGCCCGCCGAGCGCGCCCTGCACCAGCGCGACCGCGATGTTGCCCTTCACGGTCGCGCGCACGACCGTGGTGAACTTCGCGAGCAGCAGGTTCTTGTGCTCCTCGTCGAGCGGCAGCGCGCGCCGCACGCGGCGGCCGATTTCACCGCCGTCGCGCAGCAGGAAGAACACCATGTACAGCATCACGCCGAAGCTGACGACGAACTGGAACGTGTTCTGGCCGATGCTGAGCGCCTGCGTCGCCGCGAACTGGCTGATCTGCGCGGCGCCGTCGGTCAGCTTCTTCTGGATGCCGGGGACGTTGGTGAGCCCGTATTTCTGCAACAGGTGCTGGATCGACGTCGGCAGCGCCTGAATGATGTCGTGCACGTACTTCGAATAGTTCGGCGGCGCGTCCTTCAGCTCCTGGTACACGTACGCGATTTCCTGCACGAGCGTCCCGGCGACGAACACGAGCGGCAGGATCACGATCAGGATGATCAGCGACAACGTGAGCAGCGCGGCGAGGTTGCGCCGCTTGCCGAAGCGCGCGGCGAGCCAGCGCTGCACCGGCTGGAACAGGATCGCGAGAATGGTGCCCCAGAACACCGCGCCGGAGAACGGCGCGAGGATCCAGCAGAGTCCGACGGTGACCGCGAACAGCAGGAAGTAGAAGAATTTTTGGTGATCGTGTCCGCTGTCCATGGATGGTTCGCGCAGATTGATGCCTGGTTTGATTGAATCTCGTTGCCTCGGGCGCGATCGGCTCGCGAACGTCACGGTTCACGGCGACGCGCACCGCACGGCGGCCCGGATCGCAGTATGCCCGCAAAGGGGGCCGCGTCATAGCCGCTGCGCGGCGCGCACACGAAAACGCCGCGGCACGGGCCGCGGCGTTGCTGGGCAGCGGGCGCGGCGGCGCCGCGCCGGAGCGTCAGATGTGGAGCCTGGTGATCTTGGTGCCGTTCACCGACAGGTCGCCCATCAGGCCGGCGTTCGTCAGTACCAGCACCTCGACCGGGGCGGTGGCCGTATTGGTGTCGACCGCGCCGTTCGCACCGACCTTCACGACCGCAACCGACGCATCGGCGCCGGCCGACCAGCCTTCCGACTTGCGGAACGTGTCGAGCGCATCCTGCGTCATGAACAGGAACACGATCGCCTTCGACTGCGCGCCGGCCTGCAGCCCGACCGACAGCGACGACGTGTTGTAGTAGCCGACGGTGCTGCCGCCGACGCGCAGCGCGCCGTTGCCGGACTGGCCGCCGACGATGAAGCCGGCCTGCAGCACGTTCGGGAACACCAGCACGCCGCGCGCCTTCGACACGAGATCGCGGGAGCCGGGCACCGTCGAATAGAGGCGCGACAGCGTCGCATTCACGCTCGCGTCGATCGACTCGCGTTTCGACGCGCTGGCCGAGGCATTGTCGGGTCGGTCGGGGGTGGTCGTGCAACCGGCAAGGGCGAGACTGCCGAGCATCACGGCGGTGGCGGCTTTCAGTGCGAGGGACTTCTGCATGGCGATTCTCCTTCGTTGTCGGGTTGAGGACGAGCGGGGCGAGCGGCCCGGTTCAGCGGCGGGCAAGGAGCAGGCCTACGACGAATGCGAGGCCGCCGACGACGCCGGCCGTCTGCCACGGGTTGTCGTGGACGACCTGCGCCATGCGTTCGGCCGATTCGCGCAACCGGACGGCTGCGTTGCCCGACGCGTAGTCGAGCGTGCTGCGCGCTTCGTCGAGCCGCGCCTGGACGCGCTTGCGCAGCGCCGCGATATCGCCGTCGCCGTCGTTCTTCAGCAGATCTTCGAGTTCGTCGACGAGGCTGCGCAGGTCGTCGGTGACGTCCTCGTGCAGGTCGCGAGCAGCCGAACGGGTGCTGCGTCCGACGCGCCGGCCGGTGCGTCGGAGCTCGGACAGCCCGCGGTCGAGCTTGTGTTCGATCGAGTCGGTGAGCGCCATGGTGTTTATCCTCCTTCGATTTGATTTACACGCCACTTTGAAGATAAGACGAAACCCAGCATCCAATGAGATTCATATCGTCCGCCTGAGTTTCGATACAAATTTTCAATTCGTCGGCGCGCTTCCCTGAGCGCCTTGCGCCACGCGGGCGGGACGGCGGTTAAAAAATGTCGCGATCGGTCGCGGCGGCGTAGCGGACGTCAGCGATGAAGCGATCGTCCGGTAAATATGGCCCGCCGCGATGGACCCGGTAAATAGTGCCGTTGCACGCATGGTGCTGATGCAATTGCACTAATCGACGCTGATGCGTGCAGCAGGTTGCGTGCCTGCTGTTGGGGGGGCCGCTGTGCCACGGCCCGTGGCGCGTAACGCGTGGTCGCGCGCTGCCGTTCGTTGTGCAGGCGTGCGTAACGCGTCGCTCGTTGCGTGCCGGTTTTGTAATCCGGGCAAGGCCGGCGATGCAACGGCAGAATGCGCGCGCGGAGAGCGGGCTGGCCGGTGGGGGCGTCGCACGGGCGGCGTGTCGAGTAGTGCGCATCACGTCGATCCGTTTGCCGCAGCAAAATCCGGACGCCAGCCACGCCGGTTGAAGGCAAAATCGCTTGCAGCGTGAGAAATCGCCATTGGAGCCGCGCCGGTCGCCGCGCGCGGCAGCGGCTGCTACGCTTTGCATCCGCCGCGTCATTCCGGCCCGCGCGTTCAATACTGCGTACGGCCGCCACGGGAGAGCACGATGTCCTACATGCTGTTGATAGTCGAACCGACCGACCAGCGTGCCGAACGCACGCTCGAGGAAGGGCAGGCGCTATATGCGCGGATGGTGGAGTTCGCCGGCACGCTGCAAGCGCGCGGCGTGTTGCGCGGCGTCGAGTCGCTCGAGCGTTCCGAGCGCGCGACGCGTGTGCAGGTGCGCGACGGCGACACGCGCCTGATCGACGGCCCGTTCGCCGAGGCGAAGGAAATGATCGGCGGCTTCTTCCTCGTCGACGTCGACACGCGCGACGAAGCGATCGAGATCGCGCGCCAGTGCCCGGCCGCCCAATGGTGCACGGTCGAGGTACGCGCGGTAGGCCCGTGCTTCCTGTGACGAGCGCCGCGTCGGTATTTACCCTGATTCGGCGTGGAGCACGTCGATCCGTCCGCGTGCGGCGCGTCGTAGGGTCACGGCGCCGATGAACGGCTGCCTTTTCCACCGATGACAAGGAGCGAGCGATGCGATTCATGATCATGATCCGGGCGACCGCCGTGAGCGAGTCCGACGCGTTGCCGGACGACCGGCTGGTCGAGGCGATGACGGTCTATCACGAGGAACTGGCGAAGGCCGGCGTGCTGCTCGATGCGAACGGCCTGCGGCCGAGCGCGAGCGGCTGGCGTGTGCGGTACAGCGGCGGCAAGGGCACGGTGGTCGACGGCCCGTTCGCGGAAACGAAGGAACTGATCGCCGGCTACACGCTGATCCAGGTGCGTTCGCGCGACGAAGCGCTCGAGTGGACGCGGCGGTTTCCGGCGCCGTTCGGTGCGGAAATGGACTGCGAGATCGAGGTGCGTCCGCTGTTCGAACTCGACGACCTGACGCCGAGCGACGCGGTCGAACGGTTCCGCGAGCTGAACGTCGGGCACGGCCGCGGCGTTTGATTCCACGTCGTCGGGTGATCGCTATGGACGACATGACCTTCATCGCTTCGTCGGCGGCGCGGGGCGCTGGCGCGGCGGCGTTCGATGGTGCGTTCGGTTGCGTGTCGGGCGCTGGGGGCTTGGGGGCTCCGAAGGCAGTGCTGACCATGAGGACTGCGAGGAGCGTGAGGACAGTGCCGACCGCATGGACCGTGAGGACCACGGCTACCCCGGCGACTACGGCAACTACGGCGACCACGGCGACCACGGCGACCACGGCGACCACGGCGGCCATCGCCACCATCGCGACCATCGAGGCCATCGCGCCCCGGCCACCCACCCCCGCCCAGGGGCCCTCGGCGTGACCCGCGAGGCGACCGATCGTGCGATCGAGGCCGTGTGGCGAATCGAGGCGCCGAAGATCATCGCGCGCGCCGCGCGGGTGGTGCGCGACCTCGGCGTGGCCGAGGAACTCGCCCAGGACACGCTCGTCGCGGCGCTCGAGCACTGGCCGGTCGACGGCGTGCCCGACAATCCGGCCGCGTGGCTGATGACCGCCGTGAAGCGCCGTGCGCTCGACCGCGTGCGCCAGGAGTCGCTGCACGCGGCCAAGCGCGATCAGCTCGGTCACGAAATGGACGCGCTCGAAGCGCACGTCGTGCCGGATATCGCCGACGCGCGCGCGGACGACATCGGCGACGACCTGCTGCGACTGATCTTCACGTCGTGCCATCCGGTGCTGTCGGCCGATGCGCGCGTCGCGCTGACCTTGCGGCTGCTCGGCGGGCTGACCACCGGCGAGATCGCGCGCGCGTTCCTGTCGCCGGAGCCGACGATCGCGCAGCGCATCGTGCGTGCGAAGCGCACGCTCGCGGCGGCGCGCGTGCCGTTCGAGGTGCCGGCCGCCGAGGCGCGGCCCGCGCGGCTCGCGTCGGTGCTCGAAGTGCTCTATCTGATCTTCAACGAAGGCCATGCGGCGACCGCCGGCGACGACTGGACGCGCCCCGCGCTGTGCGACGAGGCGTTGCGTCTCGGCCGCGTGCTGGCCGGGCTGATGCCCGATGAAAGCGAGGTGCTCGGGCTGCTCGCGCTGATGGAGTTGCAGGCGTCGCGCATGCACGCGCGCACCGATGCCGACGGGCGGCCCGTGCTGCTGCTCGATCAGGACCGCAGCCGCTGGGATCCGCTGCTGATCCGCCGCGGCCTGGCGGCGCTCGAGCGGGCGACGAAGCTCGGCGGTGTGCGCGGGCCGTATGCGCTGCAGGCCGCGTTGGCGGCCTGCCATGCGCGTGCGCACACCGCAGCGGACACCGACTGGGCGCAGATCGTCGCGCTGTACGACGCACTCGCCGAAGTCGCGCCTTCGCCGGTCGTCGCGCTCAATCGCGCGGTAGCGGTCGGGATGGCGTTCGGACCGGCCGCCGCACTGGAGCTCGTCGATGCGCTGCGCGACGACCCGGCGCTCGCACGCTATCACTGGCTGCCGAGCGTACGCGGCGACCTGCTCGCGAAGCTCGGCCGCGCCGACGAGGCGAAGGTCGAATTCCGGCGCGCCGCTGAGTTGACGCGCAATGCGCGTGAAAGGGAATTGCTGCTCGGACGCGCGGCGGATGCATGACTTGCGGTGGCGCGTGCCGCAGGTCGTGCACGCGGTTCCGCCGCGCATGGCTGCGGCCAGCGAGCAACAGCGGATGACAGGCGAAGCTGCGCGCGACATTCTGACGTTCCATCCGGGACGTCCGTACGCAACGTCAACTGCGCTATGCCGCCGCTCGCGCCGTGCGATCCCGTCGGCGTCGCGGCGAAGCGGGCTGCAAGCATGGCGCTGTCGAAGCGCTTGCGCGCGCAACGGCATGGTGCCGCGCGCAGGCCGACGCATGACGCATATGTATATGTATTAGCTGCCGGTGACGTTCCGATCGACGCCGCGATGCGTGCGACGGGACCAGCATCGTGTCGGCCGCTGAACCATATGCTCTCGCGGCATCGCGACGTTGTGCCGAAGACTGCATTGCGTGGACCCGGCGCGAAGTGATGCCGGCTGCCGTGCGATCCGCGCGCGCATGGCTTCAACCATCTGGCTGCCGACACGCATGTCACTCATGCCCGATACGCGCATGAGCCGTGTGTTCCGCGTCCGTCCCATTCGGCATGAAGCCCCACCCGGTTGCCGGCCCGCCACCGCAATCCGGCCGCTCAATTTGCACACCAGGAAACAACATGCATTGCGCGTCAACCCCGCTTTTCACGACTCGCAGAGAAACAATAAAAAGATTGTGCGCAAAGATAATTCCATTTCGGCCAATTTGAATGATTTACCGATCCGTGAATATCTTGTTACGAATTTCTCCCTGAATTACCGATTTTGGCCGCCACGTGCCGAGTTTGTTACCGCGTCAGGGTCGGAGCACCCGCTGCGCCATACCGGGCGGACCTGTCGTATCGCCCGCACAGCCCCGCCGGACGGGGCTTCCCAGCACGCTGCATAAGGATCGATCAAAAAAATTCAAGCATAAATGGTTTGCGCATCCTTGGCAGGTTGTTTCAGTACGTAACATTAAGTCATTGTCATATTGAGATAAACCCTGAGGATGGTATGCTTCGTGCACAAAAATTCCCACATTGGAGTGAGACCGTGATTTGTGCGCCATTGCCGGGAATGGCGGCACCGTTGAAGGGCGGTGCCGCGCCGGCATGCACAACATTCGGATAAACATAATGTGCAACCGGGCCGCCGCGTCGCGCGATGCGTGACGCGGCGGCGACAATCGCAGCCCCGGCCTGGCTGCGTGGAGAGATCTACTATGTTCTTCGATGAGCTTACCGATGAAGAGTGGTTTCGTCTTTCGACGCTGATTGCCGATGAACCGATCCGGCTGAACCGCCGAGGCCGCCCGCGTGCCGAACCGCGCGTCGTTGCCAACGCGGTCCTGTGGATCCTGACGACGGGCGAGGCATGGTCCAAACTTCCCGGGCGCTATCCGTCCGGGCCGACGTGCCGTCGCCGCTATGAGGAGTGGCTCGCCAACGGCACGCTGCTTCAGATGATCGACGTGCTGACGCAGTTCAGCGGGCGCACGTTCGCCTACGTGCCGCCGCCGCCCGCGCCCGCCGCGCCGGCATCGCGCGCAGAGCCCGTGCAGGACAACGACCGCCTGCGCGGCGTGTTCTGGCAAAACCCCGAATCGTGGCAACTACCGGTTGCGCGCGCAAACGTTTGGGATGGTGAAGGTGCGACGGCGCTGGCCACGATGTCGAGCGACGCCGCCGTCGAATCGGCGCGTGCGTCCGCATCGCCGTTCACCGTGCCGGGCGCACGCCCGGCCGGGCTGCGTCAGGGCCGGCCGTCCGCCGCGAGCTTCGCGTCGGCCGAGCCGCAAGTCGACGAGTATCGCGGCTATACGATCTACGGCAGCGCGCAGCCGGTGCAGAACCTGATGTATCGCGCGTGGGCCGAGATCACGCAGGACGGCCGTCGCGTCGAGCGCTCGGGCCTGATCGGTCCGCGTTTCACCGATGCGGACGAAGCCGAGCAGTACGCGCTCGACTGGGCGCGCCAGTGGATCGATCGCCACGGCGCGAGCGACGAGCCCGTGCACGCACCGCAAGGCGAAGTGCTGGCCGGCCTGTCCGCGCTCGCGCGCGCGGAGTCGGACATCAAGCGCTTCATCGCCGAGCGTCGCGGCGCCGCGCTGGCCGAAGGCCGCAACGATCCCGTGCAGCCCGATCGCCGCGAGTACGCGTACCGCGTGGGTTGATCGCGGTCTTGACGAAAAAGCGGGCGCCGTGTGTCACACGGCGCCCGCTTTTTTTGTGGTCCTCGAGCGCAACGTTGCCTGCCGGGCGCGCCATTGAAGCGAAGCCGCGCGCCCGGCATGCGTTGCTTCATTGGCGTCCGTAGGTATCGTCGAAGCGGACGATGTCGTCCTCGCCGAGATACGCGCCCGACTGGACTTCGATCAGTTCGAGCGGCATCTTGCCGGGGTTCTCGAGCCGGTGCGACACGCCGAGCGGAATGTAGGTCGATTCGTTTTCGGAGAGCAGGAAGGTTTCGTCGCCGCGCGTGATGCGCGCCGTGCCGCGCACGACGATCCAGTGCTCGGCGCGGTGATGGTGCATCTGCAGCGACAGCCGCGCGCCCGGCTTCACGACGATGCGCTTGACCTGAAAGCGCTCGCCCATGTCGACCGAGTCGTAGTGGCCCCACGGCCGATGAACCTTGCGATGGTCGGTCGCTTCCGCGCCGCGTTCGGCCTTGATGCGGCCGACGATCTTCTTCACGTCCTGCACGCGCGATTTGTCCGCGACGAGCACCGCGTCGGGCGTCTCGACGACGACCAGATTCTGCGTGCCGACACAGGCGACCAAGCGGCTCTCCGCATGCGCGAACGTCGAGTCGGCGTTCTCGAACAGCACGTGGCCGCGGCCGACGTTGCCGGCGTCGTCCTTCGGCAGGATTTGCCAGATCGCGTCCCACGAGCCGACGTCCGACCAGCCCGCGTCGAGCGGCACGACCACGCTCTCGCACAGCTGCGGCTGGCTCGCGAGCGGCTCCATCACCGCGTAGTCGATCGAGTTCGACGGCGACGCGGCGAACGCGTCGCGATCGACGCGGAAGAAGTCGCCGTCCTGCTTGCCGTTCGCAACCGCCTGTTCGCAGGCCGCATGGATCTCGGGCTCGAGCCGGCGGATCGCGTCGAGCCACACCGACGCGCGCACGATGAAGATCCCGCTGTTCCACCAGTATTCGCCCGATTCGACGTACTGCCGCGCGAGTTCGAGATGCGGCTTCTCGACGAAGCGGTCGAGGCGGCGCACGTCCAGCCCGCCGGTGGCCGCATCGCCGAGCGGCGCGCCGACGCGGATGTAGCCGTAGCCCGTCTCCGCGCGCGCCGGCACGATCCCCATCGTCGCGATCTTGCCTTGCGCCGCGCAATGCACGCCGGCCGCGACGGCCGCATGAAAGCGCGTGCGGTCCGCGACGGCGTGGTCGGCGGGCATCACCGTCATCACCGCATCGCTGCCGTCGGCGACGATGCGCAGCGCGGCGAGCGTCAGCGCCGGCGCGGTATCGCGGCCGAGCGGCTCGAGCATGATCGACGCGCGCTTGCCGGTCACGCGCAACTGCTCGGCGGTCGTGAAGCGATGATCCTCGCCGCACACGATCAGCACGTCGTCGTTGACCGGATGCGACGCGGCCAGACCGTCGAGGCGCAGCGCGGTGGATTGCAGCAGCGAATGATCGCCGAGCAGGCCGATCAGCTGCTTCGGATAGTGCTCGCGCGACATCGGCCACAGGCGCGTGCCGGAACCGCCGGCGAGAATCACCGGCTGCACCGCGACGCGCAGTGCGGCGTCGGTTGCGGCGGAACTGGGGGGCGTATCGGCTGCCACTGCTGCCACGGCCGGAGCATTCATGATGACACTCTCCTCGATTAGAGTCAGTGCCCGTTTGTAGCATGAAGTAAATCGACAATAAAACCGGCGGCACTCTGTAATATTCAGCGCCGACGCTTCCGGGAAATTTTTACAGCTACTCGTCAGACGTAAATAAAAAAATAAAAAAATATTTCGCCGATGTGGCTGGCAGCCGCTTCCCGTAAAGCTCCGGGCCGATCCGTAAAGTTCCATGAAATTCCCCTCGGCAGCGCCGATTCGGGAAAAGCTGCCGAATTAATTCGCGAATTGCGCGGCAAGAATTTCCGATTATTTTTCGAAATACTTGTGCGCTTGAGAGTGGATTTTCTTGCCGCTTCAATAGCGTCATGCAACGTTTGAATCGAAAGTGCGGCACGGGTCGTACGAGGAGTGGTTCGGCAAACGCCTGTTCAAAGAGGAAGCTGACATGTTGAGCGTGCTGGCGAGAGTCATCGATATCGCGATGGTCGTGGCAGGAGCGCTGCTCGCCGCCGCGTTGCACGGCGGCAGCATCTGGCTCAACGACCTGCAACGCACGACGGTCCTGTTCGACTGCCTGCTCGTCGTCGTGTTCTTTCCCGCCGCGGGCATCTATCAGTCGTGGCGCGGCAAGCGTCTGGTCGGGCTGATGGTGCGCGTCGCGTTCGCGTGGCTCGTGGTCGAGCTCGCGGGCATCCTGATGAGCTTCAGCTTTCACCAGTCGGGCGAGCTGTCGCGACTGTGGCTCGGCTACTGGGCGCTCGTGACGACCGCGCTGCTCGCCGGCTCGAAGGCCTGCGTGCACGTCGTGCTGCGGCAACTGCGGCGCGGCGGCTACAACCTGAAGGCGGTCGCGATCGTCGGCGGCACGCCGGCCGCGCGGCGGCTGATCGCGCAGATGCGCGCGCGTCCCGAAGCCGGCTTCAACCCGGTGTGCGTGTACGACGAAAGCGGTGCGCCCGGCGAAGTCGCGCTCGACGACGTGCGCATCGAGCGGCAGTTCGAATCGCTCGTGTGGCTGGTGCGCAGCCGCGCGCTCAGCGAGCTGTGGCTCGCGCTGCCGATCACCGAGGAGCGCCGGATTCATCAGATCGTGACCGTGTTTCGCCACGACTTCGTGAACATCCGCTTCATCCCGGACGTGCGCACGCTGTCGTTCTTCAACCAGGAAGTGGTCGAGCTGCTCGGCGTGCCGGCGATCAACCTCGCGGCGTCGCCGATCACCGACGTGCGGATCCTGCCGAAGTTCGTGTTCGACCGGCTGTTCGCGCTGGCGGCGCTGACGATGCTCGCGCCGCTGATGCTGGCGATCGCCTGCCTGATCAAGCTGACGTCGCGCGGGCCGGTGTTCTTCCGCCAGAAGCGCAAGGGCATCGACGGGCACGAGTTCGAGATCTACAAGTTCCGCTCGATGAAGGTGCATCAGGAGACGGCGGGCCAGGTCACGCAGGCGACCAGGAACGACTCGCGCGTGACGCCGGTCGGTCGCTTCCTGCGCCGCACGAGCCTCGACGAGCTGCCGCAGTTCATCAACGTGCTGAAGGGCGAGATGTCGGTCGTCGGCCCGCGGCCGCACGCGCTCGCGCACGACGACATCTACAAGGATCTGGTGAAGGGCTACATGTTCCGCTACCGGATCAAGCCGGGCATCACCGGCTGGGCGCAGATCAACGGCTATCGCGGCGAGACCGACCAGATCGAGAAGATGATGGGCCGCGTGAAGCTCGATCTGTACTACATGCAGAACTGGTCGTTCTGGCTCGACATCAAGATCGTCGTGCTGACGCTCTGGAAAGGCTTCACGGGCAGCAACGCTTACTGACGCCGGGTCCCGCGCAACACCCGGTTCCACGCATTTCGAATCATTGGTCAAGAGGTCCGACACATCATGAATCTGACTATCATCGGCAGCGGTTACGTAGGTCTTGTCACCGGCGCCTGTCTCGCCGACATCGGGCACGACGTGTTCTGCCTCGACGTCGATCAGGCGAAGATCGACATCCTGAACGCCGGCGGCGTGCCGATCCACGAGCCGGGCCTCAAGGAAGTGATCGCGCGCAACCGCTCGGCCGGCCGCCTGCGCTTCTCGACCGACATCGAGGCCGCGGTCGCGCACGGCGACGTGCAGTTCATCGCGGTCGGCACGCCGCCCGACGAGGACGGCTCGGCCGACCTGCAATACGTGCTCGCGGCGGCGCGCAACATCGGCCGCTACATGAAGGGCTTCAAGGTGATCGTCGACAAGTCGACGGTGCCGGTCGGCACCGCCGAGCGCGTGCGCGCGGCCGTCGCCGACGAGCTCGCGAAGCGCGGCGAGGACGGCCAGATGTTCTCGGTCGTGTCGAACCCGGAATTCCTGAAGGAAGGCGCGGCCGTGGACGACTTCACGCGACCCGACCGCATCGTGATCGGCTGCGACGACGACGTGCCGGGCGAGCGCGCGCGCGAGCTGATGAAGAAGCTCTACGCGCCGTTCAACCGCAATCACGAACGCACGCTGTATATGGACGTGCGCTCGGCCGAGTTCACGAAATACGCGGCGAACGCGATGCTCGCGACGCGCATCTCGTTCATGAACGAGCTCGCGAACCTGGCCGACCGCTTCGGCGCCGACATCGAAGCCGTGCGCCGCGGGATCGGCTCCGATCCGCGCATCGGCTATCACTTCCTGTATGCGGGCTGCGGCTACGGCGGCTCGTGCTTCCCGAAGGACGTCGAGGCGCTGATCCGCACGGCCGACGAGCACGGCCAGTCGCTGCAGATCCTGAAGGCCGTGTCGTCGGTGAACGCGACGCAAAAGCGCGTGCTCGCGGAGAAGATCGTCGCGCGCTTCGGCGAGGATCTCAGCGGCCGCACGTTCGCGCTCTGGGGCCTCGCATTCAAGCCGAACACCGACGACATGCGCGAGGCGCCGAGCCGCGAGCTGATCGCCGAGCTGCTGTCGCGCGGCGCGCGCATCGCGGCGTACGACCCGGTCGCGCAGCAGGAGGCGCGCCGCGTGCTGGCGCTCGATCTCGCGGATCACCCGAGCTGGCTCGAGCGCCTCACGTTCGTCGACGACGAGGCGCAGGCCGCGCGCGACGCCGATGCGCTCGTGATCGTCACCGAATGGAAGGCATTCAAGAGCCCCGATTTCGTCACGCTCGGCCGGCTGTGGAAGTCGCCGGTGATCTTCGACGGCCGCAACCTGTACGAGCCGGAGACGATGAGCGAGCAGGGCATCGAATACCACCCGATCGGCCGCCCCGGTTCGCGTCAGGCCGTGGCCGCGCGTGCGCCGGCCGCCGCGCGCGCGAGCGCGTAACGCGCGCGCCGCTACCCGTCACCCGAAGCGACACGCTATGTTCCGGAACATCCTGATCGTCTGTCACGCGAACGTCTGCCGCAGCCCGGCGGCCGAGATGCTGTTCAAGTCGCATGCCGCGTCGCGCGGCGGCCCGCGCCCGACGTTCCATTCCGCGGGCGTGCGTGCGAACGACGGCGACGGCATCGATCCGGTGATGCGGCGCCTGCTCGCCGAGCGCGGCGTCGATGCCACGACGCATCGTTCGCGCCGGCTGTCGCGCCGGATCGTGCGCGACGCCGACCTGATTCTCGTCAGCGAGCGCGGGCAGATCGCGGCCGTCGAGGCCGTCGATCCGTTCGCGCGCGGCAAGGTCCACTTGCTGGGCAAGTGGGAGGACGCCGAGATCGCCGATCCGCATGGCGGCCCCGAGGCCGACTATCGCGAGAGCTACTCATTGATCGAACGTCTGGTTCAAGGATGGCTGCAAAAACTATGCTGAAACGTCCCATGCGCCCGCTGGCGCTCGCCGTCGCGCTGACGACCTTCCTGTCGGCCTGCGCGAGCGCGCCCGGCAACTATCTCGACTCGTCGAACCTGAAGGACGACGGCCGGCAAGGCCAGCCCGAGACCTATCCGGTTCATTACATCGACGCCAAGCTGGTGATGGATCAGTTGCAGAAGCAGCAGGTCGAGCATCCGCTGCCGCCGGGCCGTTACACCGATCCGTCGCAGTACGTGTATCGCGTCGGCCCGCAGGACATCCTCGGCGTCACGGTGTGGGATCACCCGGAGCTGACGACGCCGCAGGGCCAGTCGTTCTCGAGCGGCGGCAACACCACGCAGTCGGTCGCCGGGGCGTTGCAGCAGCCGTATACGTCGGCGCTGCCGGGCCAGGCCGACCCGTACGGCCAGACCGTCGCCGCGGACGGCACGATCTTCTTCCCGTTCGTCGGCCGGATTCGCGTGGCGGGCAAGACGGTCGCGCAGATCCGCGAGCAGATGGCGTCGAGCCTCGCGCGCTACGTGAAGAATCCGCAGCTCGACGTGCGCGTGCTGTCGTTCCGCAGCCAGAAGGTGCAGGTCACCGGCGAGGTGAAGCAGCCGGGGCCGCTCGCGGTGAGCGACGTGCCGCTCACGCTCGTCGACGCGATCTCGCGCTCGGGCGGCTCGACCGCCGAGGCCGACCTGCAGCGCGTGCGCCTCACGCGCGACGGCAAGCTCTACACGCTCGACGCGAACGGCGTGCTCGATCGCGGCGAAGTGAAGCAGAACGTGATGCTGCAACCGGGCGACATCATCAACGTGCCGGACCGCAGCGACAGCCGCGTGTTCATCATGGGCGAGGTGAAGACGCCGGTCACGGTGCCGATGCTCAAGGGCCGCCTGACCATCGCCGATGCGCTGACGGCCGGCGGCGGCATCCTCGACACCGACGCGAACCCGCGCAAGATCTACGTGATGCGCGGCATGCGCGACAACCCGACGAAGCCGGAAGTGTTCCGTCTCGACATGACGCAGCCGGATGCGCTGATGCTGTCGAGCCGCTTCCCGCTGCAGCCGCTCGACGTCGTGTACGTCAGCACGGCCAGCTCGGTGCAGTTCAACCGTGTGCTGCAGCAGGTGCTGCCGACGATCCAGACGATCTTCTACATGCGGCAAATCACGCGCTGATAGCCCGCCGGGGCGGCGTCTGCCCCCCGGCACCACTGAAGCGGGAACGAATGGTGAACACGCAAGCGAAACACTCCCACGCGGACCTGACCGCGAAAACCGACGAAGAGGACGTCGTCCTCGGCCAGTTGCTCCAGGTCATCATGGACGACATCTGGCTGCTGCTCGGCATCGCCGTGACGGTCGTCGCGCTCGCCGGCCTCTACTGCTACGTCGCGAAGCCGGTCTATCAGGCCGACGTGCACGTGCGCGTCGAGGGCAACGACAACACGACGCAGGCGCTCACGCAGACGCAGACGGGTGCGATGATCAACAGCGGTCCGCAGCAGGCGCCGACCGATGCCGAGATCGAGATCATCAAGAGCCGCGGCGTGGTCGCGCCGGTGGTCGAGCAGTTCAAGCTGAACTTCTCGGTCGTGCCGAAGACGCTGCCGCTGCTCGGCAGCCTGGCCGCGCGCATCGCGACGCCGGGCCAGCCGTCGCGCGCGTGGTTCGGGCTGCGCTCGTACGCGTGGGGCGGCGAGGTCGCCGACATCGACACCGTGAACGTGGTGCCGGCGCTCGAAGGCAAGAAGATGACGCTGACGGCCGGCCCCGACGGCACCTACACGCTGGTCGACCCGGACGGCCGCCGGCTGCTCGTGGGCCGCGTCGGCGAAACGGAGCAGGGCGGCGGCGTGACGCTGCTGGTGCAGAAGCTCATCGCGCGTCCGGGCACGCAGTTCACCGTGGTGCGCTACAACGATCTCGACGCGATCACCGGCTTCCAGTCGGGCATCCAGGTGTCCGAGCAGGGCAAGCAGACGGGCGTCGTGCAGATCTCGCTTGAAGGCAAGAACCCCGAGCAGACCGCCGCGATCGCTAACGCGCTCGCGCAGTCGTACCTGAACCAGCACGTGATCGCGAAGCAGGCCGAAGCGACCAAGATGCTCGACTTCCTGAAGGGCGAGGAGCCGCGCCTGAAGGCCGATCTCGAGCGCGCGGAAGCCGCGCTCACCGAGTATCAGCGCACCTCCGGCTCGATCAACGCGAGCGACGAGGCGAAGGTCTACCTCGAAGGCAGCGTGCAGTACGAGCAGCAGATCGCCGCGCAGCGGCTGCAGCTCGCCTCGCTCGCGCAGCGCTTCACCGACTCGCATCCGATGGTGATCGCGGCGAAGCAGCAGCTCGCCGAGCTGCAGGCCGAGAAGGACAAGTTCAGCAACCGCTTCCGCAGCCTGCCCGCGACCGAGGTGAAGGCCGTGCAGCTGCAGCGCGACGCGAAGGTCGCCGAAGACATCTACGTGCTGCTGCTCAACCGCGTGCAGGAGCTGTCGGTGCAGAAGGCCGGCACGGGCGGCAACATCCACCTGGTCGATTCGGCGCTGCGCCCGGGCGATCCGGTCAAGCCGAAGAAGGTGCTGATCCTGTCGGCCGCGGTGTTCCTCGGGCTGATCCTCGGCACCGGCATCGTGTTCCTGCGCCGCAACCTGTTCCAGGGGATCGAGGATCCGGACCGCGTCGAGCGCACCTTCAACCTGCCGCTCTACGGGCTGGTGCCGCAAAGCGCCGAGCAGGTGAAGCTCGACGCGATGGCCGAGAAGAGCGGCGCGCGCGCGCGGCCGATCCTCGCGAGCCTGCGCCCGAAGGATCTGAGCGTCGAAAGCATGCGCAGCCTGCGCACCGCGATGCAGTTCGCGATGCTCGACGCGCAGAGCCGCGTGATCGTGCTGACCGGCCCGACGCCGGGCATCGGCAAGAGCTTCCTGACCGTCAACCTCGCGGTGCTGCTCGCGCATTCGGGCAAGCGCGTGCTGCTGATCGACGCGGACATGCGCCGCGGGATGCTCGACCGCTACTTCGGCCTTACCGCGCAGCCGGGCCTGTCCGAGCTGCTGAGCGACCAGTCGCCGCTCGAGGACGCCGTGCGCGAGACGCCGGTGCAGGGCCTGTCGTTCATTTCGGCCGGCACGCGGCCGCCGAACCCGTCGGAGCTGCTGATGTCGACGCGGCTGCCGCAATACCTCGAAGGGCTCAGCAAGCGCTACGACGTCGTGCTGATCGACTCGCCGCCGGTGCTCGCGGTGACCGACGCGACCATCATCGGCCGCATGGCGGGCGCGACCTTCCTGGTGCTGCGCTCCGGCATGCACACCGAAGGCGAGATCGCCGATGCGATCAAGCGGCTGCGCACGGCGGGCGTCGATCTGGAAGGCGGGATCTTCAACGGCGTGGCGCCGAAGGCGCGCGGCTACGGCCGCGGCTACGCGGCCGTCCACGAATACCTGAGCGCATGACCGCATGGCCCGGCCGACTGGAGAACTCCCGATGAAAATTTCCGTGCTCGTTCCGACCTACCGGCGACCTGCCGACCTCGCGCGCTGCCTGCTCGCGCTGCAGCGGCAGCAGCGGCTGCCCGACGAGGTGATCGTCGTCGCGCGCCCGGAGGACGACGCCACCCACGAGCGCCTCGCCGATCCGGCCGTGGCGGGCACGCTGCCGCTGCGCATCGTGCCGGTCGATGTGCCGGGGCAGGTCGCCGCGCTGAACCAGGGCCTCGATTCGGCGAGCGGCGACATCGTCGCGATCACCGACGACGACGCCGCGCCGCGCGCCGACTGGCTCGCGCGCATCGAAGCCGCGTTCGCGGCCGACCCGCGCGTGGGCGCGGTCGGCGGCCGCGACTGGGTGCACGAGAAGGGCCGCGTGCTCGACGAATCGCGCGAGCGCGTCGGCCAGCTCACGTTGTCCGGCAAGATCGTCGGCAATCACCATCTCGGGGTCGGCGGCGCGCGCGAGGTCGACATGCTGAAGGGCGCCAACATGAGCTATCGCCGCGCGGCGATCGAGCGCCTGCGCTTCGACGCGCGCCTGCGCGGCGCCGGCGCACAGGTGCACAACGACATGGCGTTCAGCATGCGCGTGCAGCGCGAAGGCTGGAAGCTCGTCTACGACCCGGCGATCGCCGTCGATCACTTTCCGGCCGAACGCTTCGACGACGACCGGCGCGATGCGGCGTCGCTGAATGCGATCAGCAACGGCGCATACAACCTGCATCTGATCCTGCGCGAGCATCTGCCGCCGTTGCGCCGCGAGCTGGCTTGGTGGTGGTGGACGCTGGTCGGCACGCGCGTCTATCCGGGCCTCGCGCATCTGCTGCTGTCGCTGCATACGGCGCGGCGCGAGCGCGTGCGCGAGCACTGGCGCGCGGTGCGCCGCGGCGCCCGCGAGGCGCGCCGCGCGAACCTTGCCCCCCATCGTGCGGCGATGCCGCCGGTGACGTCTTGAACCGGCCGCGCGCAGCGCGCACGGCCACCCCCGGAGGGCATTCATGACCGCAACGAAAGTTCACGTGCACCTGTTCTACGGCGCCGATCCGCGGACCTACCGCCAAGGCGAGAACATCGGCTGCCTGTACGGCTATCACCACGCGGAGTCCGACGAATTCCGGCTGAGCTATTCGCAGGACCGCCGCGAGAATCGCGCCGCGGGCGTCGCGCGGCGAGCGCTGAAGGCCGCGCTCGGCTTCGACGTCGTGCACGCCTGGCGCAACCGCGGCGCGTTGCTGAACGCCGACGTGATCTGGACGCACACCGAGCAGGAGCACCTCGCGGCCGCGCTGATCCTCAAGCTCGCGGGCGCGCAGGGCAAGCGCCCGCTGCTGCTCGCGCAAAGCGTGTGGCTGTTCGACAAGTGGAGCAGCTTCGGTGCGCCGCGCCGCTGGCTGTACCGCAAGCTGGTCGCGCGCGCCGACGTGCTGACCACGCTCGCGCGCGACAACGCCGAGCTGTGCCGCCGCTATCTCGGGCGCGACGCGACGTTCGTCTATTACGGCCTGAACACGCAGGACTTTCCGCCGATCGAGCCGGTGCAATGGCAGCCGGGACGTCCGCTGCGGATCGCCGCGATCGGCAACGACCGCGATCGCGACTGGCGCACCTTCCTGGCCGCGTTCGGCGGTGACGCGCGCTACGACGTGCGGCTCGCGACGCGGCGGCGCGTGCCGCGCGAATGGCATGCGCCGAACGTGCAGATCGGCTCCGCGTCGGGGCTCGCGAAGCAGCACGAGCTGTACGCGTGGGCCGACGTGATCGTCGTGCCGCTGCGGCCGAACTTCCATGCGTCGGGCATCACCGTGATGCTCGAGGCGGCGGCGGTCGGCAAGCCGATGATCGTGTCCGACGTGGGCGGGCTGAGCGACTACTTCCCGCACGACACGGCCGCGTACGTGCCGGCGTTCGACGCGCAGGCGATGCGCCAGGCCGCCGATCGCTTCGTCGCCGATCCGTCGGCGGCGCTCGCCTGCGCGCGCGCCGCCGCGGCGTGCCTGCGCGAGCGCAATCTGACCACGCAGGCGTTCGCCGAGCAGCACGTGCGGATCACCCGCGACCTGCTGCGCGGGCGGCGCACGCCCGCGGCGGCGGAGCTGGCGATGCCGCTCGCGGATTCGCAGCCTTCGTCGCGATGAGTGCGATCGCCGCCGAACGCGCGCCGTCGCGCAGCCGCAGCTGGTTCGCGGAGCCGAAGCACTGGGCCGGGCAGGCTGCGCTGTGGTCGTTTACCGCCGCGCTGATCGCCGTGCACCAGGGCAAGGTGCTGACGCTCGCGTTCCCGGTGCTCGCCATCGCGGTCGGCATCTGGCTGTATTTCAAGAGCCCGGCGCGCTACGTCGGCTTCATGTGGTGGGTGTGGTTCCTGAGCCCCGAGGTGCGGCGGCTGGCCGACTGGTCGAAGGGCGCGTTCACGCCGACGAGCCTGATCCAGGTCGCGCCGCTCGCGGTCACGATGATCGCCGGCCTCGGCCTGACCCGGCATTACCGCGTGCTCGCGCAGCGGCGCGGGATTCCGGTGCTGCTGATGCTGTTCGGGCTCGTGTACGCGTATCTGGTCGGCATCGTGTCGAGCGGCGTGATGGCCGCGACCTACGACCTCGCGAACTGGCTGTACCCGATCCTGATCGGCTTTCACATCATGGTCAACGCGCGCAACTATCCCGAGTACCGCGACGTGCTGCTCGCCACCTTCATGTGGGGCATGCTCGTGATGGGCGTGTACGGCGTCGTGCAGTACTTCGTGATGCCGCAGTGGGACGTGCTGTGGATGGTCGGCTCGCAGATGGGCTCGCAGGGCGAGCCGGTGCCGTACGGCGTGCGGGTGTTCAGCACGATGAACTCGTCGGGGCCGTTCGCGTTCGCGATGATGGGCGCGCTCGTGTTCGTGCTGGTCGCGCCGCAGCGGATTCGCTGGGTCGCCGGCGCGGCCGGCTTCGTGTCGTTCGCGCTGTGCCTGGTGCGCTCGACGTGGGGCGGCTGGGTGATCGCGCTCGCGATCCAGCTCGTGCAGTCGAGCAATCGCGTGCGGATGCGCATCCTGATCAGCGGCGTCGTGCTGGTCGGGCTGTGCGTGCCGCTGCTGACCGTCGGGCCGGTGGCCGACCGGCTGGGTCAGCGTCTGGAATCGATCACGAACCTGAAGGACGACCGCAGCTACGACGACCGGAACAAGTTCTACGCGACCTTCGCGCAGACCGCGTTCACCGACGTCGCCGGCGAAGGGATGGGCGCGACCGGCGCCTCGACGAAGCTGTCGAGCGACAGCGGTGAGCTCGGCAAGTACGGCAGCTTCGACAGCGGCGTGATGAACGTGCCGTTCGTGCTCGGCTGGCCCGGCACGCTGCTGTATCTCGCCGGCGTGGTGATGCTGTTCGGCCGCACGTTGCGCGCCGCGTTCAAGCTGCGCAAGGACAAGTTCGTCGGCGCGTGCCTGAGCCTGTGTCTGTCGACGTTCGCGATGCTGGTCTTCACGAACTCGCTGATCGGCACGGGCGGGCTGCTGATGTACACGGCCATTTTTTCCATACTATCCGCGGCGCACTGGCAGAAGGCGCAGCGCCTGCTGGCCGCCGCGCGTTCACGGGGAGGCGACCATTGAGAATCGCGATCGTCACGCATGTCGTGCGTCATAACGACGGGCAGGGCCGCGTCAATTACGAAATCGCGCGCGCCGCGCTGGCCGAGGGCTACGAGGTCACGCTGGTCGCGTCGCACGTCGCGCCCGAGCTGCTGGCCGAACCGCGCGTGCGCTGGGTGCCGGTGAAGGCCGGGCGCTGGTGGCCGTCGAATCTCGTCAAGCAGCAGGTGTTCGCGCTCAAGAGCGCGTGGTGGCTGCGCACGCATCGCGCCGAGTACGACGTGCTGCACGTGAACGGCTTCATCTCGTGGGTCCGCGCGGACGTGAACACCGCGCACTTCGTGCACGGCGGCTGGTTCAAGAGCCCGTACTACCCGTTCGGGCTGACCAAGGGGCTGTGGTCCGCGTACCAGTACGTCTATACGCGCGTGAACACGGCGCTCGAGCGCTGGGCATACCGGCGCTCGCGCGCGATCACGGCCGTGTCGCAGAAGGTGGCCGACGAGATCGCCGGGCTCGGCATCGACAGCCGCAAGATCAGCGTGATCTACAACGGCGTCGACGCCGGCGCGTTCGCGCACGCGCAGGCCGACCGCGCGGCCTTCAAGCTGCCGGACGACGCGTTCCTGCTGCTGTTCGTCGGCGACCTGCGCACGCCGCGCAAGAACCTCGGCACCGTGCTGAAGGCGCTGACGCAGCTGCCGGCGAACGTGCATCTGGCGGTGGCCGGCTATCTGCCGGGCAGCCCGTATCCGGACGAGGCGCGCGCGCTCGGCATCGACGCGCGCGTGCATTTCCTCGGGCTGGTGAAGAACATGCCGACGCTGATGCGCTCGGTCGACGCGTACGTGTTCCCGTCGCGCTACGAAGCGATGAGCCTGTCGCTGCTCGAGGCGATGGCGGCCGGGCTGCCGGTCGTCACCGCGCGCACCGCCGGCGGCGCGGAGATCATCACGCGCGACTGCGGGATCGTGCTGGAGGACCCGGACGATCCGGCCGCGCTCGCGCAGGCGATCGGCTCGCTCGCCGCGTCGCGCGAGACCTGCCGCGCGATGGGTGAAGCCGCGCGCGAACTGATGACGCGCTTCGGCTGGGCGCACATGGGCGCGCAGTACGTCGCGCTGTACCGGCGCATCGGCGAACCGTCGCAGCCGGTTGCGTTCGAGCGCGCCGACGATGCGCTCACGCAGGAGCAATCGTGTTGACGTGTTCCGCCGCCTGACCGCGGCGCATTCCCACAGCTGATCGCGCGATCCGGTGCACGCATGCGTGCGGCGGACCTGGCGAGTTTCTCGGAGCAACTGATGAATCAATCTTCCCGGCCGATCAAATCGTTGCAGATCGGCATGCACTGGTTCCCCGAACGTGCGGGCGGCCTCGACCGGATGTACTACTCGCTCGTCGGCGCGCTGCCCGGTGCGGGCGTCGAGGTGCGCGGGCTGGTGGCCGGCTCGCCGAAGGTCGCCAACGACACGGGCGGCGCGATCCAGGGCTTCGGGCCCGCATCGCAGCCGCTCGCGCGCCGCATGCTCGCCGCGCGCCGCGCGTTGCGCGACGAAATCCGCAGCGCGCGGCCCGACGTGATCTCGTCGCACTTCGCCCTCTATACGTTCCCGGGCCTCGACGTCACGCGGGGGATTCCGCAGGTGTCGCACTTCCAGGGGCCGTGGGCCGACGAAAGTCAGGTAGAGGGCGCCGCGTCGCTGGGACAGCGAGCGAAGCGCTATCTCGAACAGGCCGTCTACGTGCGCTCGTCGCGCCTGATCGTGCTGTCGCAGGCGTTCGGCCAGATCCTGACGAACCGCTACGGCATCGATCCGTCGCGCGTGCGCGTGATTCCCGGCTGCGTCGACACCGCGCAGTTCGACACGCCGCTCACGCCGGCCGATGCGCGCCACAAGCTGCAATTGCCGCAGGACCGCCCGATCGTGCTGGCGGTGCGGCGGCTCGTGCGGCGCATGGGGCTGGAAGACCTGATCGACGCGATCGGCATCGTGAAGCGCCGTCATCCCGACGTGCTGCTGCTGATCGCCGGCAAGGGCAAGATCGGCGAGGAGCTGCAGCAGCGCATCGACGCCGCGGGGCTTCAGGACAACGTCAAACTGCTCGGGTTCGTGCCGGACAACCATCTCGCGGCGCTGTACCGCGCGGCGACGGTCAGCGTCGTGCCGACGGTCGCGCTCGAAGGCTTCGGGCTGATCACCGTCGAATCGCTGGCGTCCGGCACGCCGGTGCTGGTGACGCCGGTGGGCGGGCTGCCGGAGGCCGTCGCGGGGCTGTCGAGCGACCTCGTGCTGCCGTCGACCGGCGCCGACGCGATCGCGGAAGGGATCGGCGGCGCGCTGTCGGGCGCGATCGCGCTGCCCGACGAAGTCGCATGCAAGCGCTATGCGCGCGAGCACTTCGACAATGCGGTGATCGCGCGGCGCGTCGCCGGCGTCTATGAGGAGGCGATCCGCGCGGCCAGCTGAGCGCGTGACGCACCGCGACCGGCGCGCAGGGCGACCTCGCGCCGGGGCACGGACCGGCTCGCCCGACTTCGGCGAGCCGTTTTTTTCGTTCGTTGCATGGCCGCCGCGCGGGCTGCGCGCCGTGTTCGGCGTGTGCTATCGGCGCTCGAGCGTCGCGACCCATACGCACGACGCGGCTACGCTGACCGCCGCGCCGAGCGCGCAGACGCCGAGCCAGCCCGCGTGCGCATACGCGATCGTCGAGGCGATCGCGCCGAGCCCGCTGCCCGCCGAATAGAACAGCATGTAGCAGCCGACCACGCGCGCGTGCGCATCGGGCCGCGCGCCGAGGATCATGCTCTGGTTCACGACGTGGACGGCCTGCCCGCCGACGTCGAGCAGCACGATGCCGACGATCAGCCACGCGATCGACGTGCCCGCGAACGCGAGCGGCAGCCACGCGCACGCGAGCAGCAGCAGCGCGGCGCCCGTCGTCGGCTCGCCGCGCCCGCGATCGGCGAGCCGGCCCGCGCGTGCGGCCGCAGCGGCGCCGAGCGCGCCCACCAGCCCGAAGGCGCCGATCTGCGTATGCGACATCGGCTCCGGTCCCGCGCTGAGCGGCAACACCAGCGCGCTCCAGAAGATGCTGAACGCGGCGAACATCAGCAGCGCGATCGCGCCGCGCACGCGCAGCACGCGCTCGGTGCGCAGCAGCGTGACCATCGAGCCGAGCAGCGCCGCATAGCCGATCCGCTCGCGCGGCGCGTCGATGGCCGGCAACAGGCGGGCGAGCGCCGCGAGCATCGCGAGCGCGGCCGCGCCCGACACCAGATACACCGCGCGCCAGCCGGCGAGGTCCGTCACCACACCCGCGAGCGAGCGTGCGGCGAGCAGGCCGATCACGACGCCGCCCTGTGCTGCGCCGACCACGCGGCCGCGCTCGCCGGGCGCCGCGAGCGCGGCCGCGCATGCGATCAGTCCTTGCGTCATCGCGGTGCCGAGCAGGCCGAGCGCGACCATGCCGGCCAGCAACGCGATGCGTGTCGACGCCGTGGCCACGCACGCGCATGCCGCCGCCAGCAGGACGAGTTGCACGGCGATCAGGCGCTTGCGGTTCAGCAGATCGCCGAGCGGCACGACGAACAGCAGCGCGAGCGCGCAGCCGAGCTGCGTCGCGGTGATGACGCCGCCGATCGCGGCCGGCGCGACGCGGAACTCGCGCGCGATCGAATCGAGCAGCGGTTGCGCGTAGTACACGTTCGCGACGCTCGCCGCGCAGCAGACCGCGAGCAACGCGACGGTCGCGGTCGGCACGCGGGCCTGGTTCGCGGCGCGCGGCGGCGCAGCCGACGCGGCCAGGTCGGAACAGCAGGACGATTCCATCGACGTTCTCATGAAAGTAGTTGCAAATAGAAACGTGTTGGAGTGTAGGAAGACAAGTTTTAAAATGCAACCGAAAAGCGTCGGGCGACGGGACCGCGCATCGAGAGCGGCCCACGTGGCCGAAAGGAAAGCGGAGAGCAATATGGCCAGACAGAGAAGTCTTGCGGATTCGCCGTGCCCGGTGGCGCGCGCGACCGATATCGTCGGCGATCGCTGGGCGTTGCTGATCGTGCGCGACGCGTTCGACGGCGTGCGGCGGTTCGGCGATTTCCGTGCGAGCCTCGGCGTCGCGAGCAACATCCTGTCCGACCGGCTCAGGATGCTGGTGGACGCCGGCGTGTTCGAAGTCGTGCCCGCATCGGACGGCAGCGCATATCAGGAGTACGCGTTGACGAAGAAGGGCGAGGGGCTGTTCCCCGTCATCGTGATGCTGCGGCAGTGGGGCGAGGCGAATCTGTTCGAGCGTGGCGAGCCGCGTTCGGTGCTGATCGATCGCAACACCGGCCGCGCGCTGCGCAAGATCGCGTTGCGGCACGACGACGGGCGCGCGGTGAAGGCGGCGGAAACGTTCGTGCGCAAGGTCGTCGACGATTCGAACGGGCCGCGCTGACGCGCGGCTGCGCATCGCGCAATCGCGGTTGGCGTCTGCGATCGGCCGGCTCGTCGTGCGCCGACGATGGACCTGCCGATCAGTCCGCGGCCGACACCGGCCGACGTGCGGCCGCCGCGTCACGATGTGGGTCGCGATGCGCGTCGCGCCGCACCAGCGTCGCGAGCAACGCGGCGGCGATCAGCAGCGCTACCGACACGGCGGTTTCGACGCGCAGGCCGTGGACGGTCTGCGCTGCGCCGCCCGCGCCGGTGAGCGCGCCGAAGGCGGCGACGCCCATCGCGCCGCCCGCCTGACGCGCGGTGTTCAACACGGCCGACGCGATGCCCGCGCGCGCGGGCTCGACCGACGCGAGCACGGCCGTCGTCATCGCCGGCACCGCGAAGCCCATGCCGGCCGGGATCAGCAGGAACGGCACGAGCAGCAGCGGCAGCGGCGTCTGGGCGTCGACGAAATGCAGCGATCCGTAGCCGACGGCCGCGACCAGCGCACCGGCCAACATCGGCATGCGCGGGCCGTCATGCGCGACCGCGCGGCCGCTCGCCAGATTCGACAGCAGGAAGCCGCCCGTCAGCGGCAGGAACGCGAGGCCCGCCTGCAGCGCCGTTTCGCCGCGCACGCGCTGCAGATACAGCGCGAGCACGAACACGGTGCCGTAATAGGTGAGGTTCACGCAGACGCCGAACAGCACGGCCGCGCTGAACGTGCGGCGACGGAACAGCGACAGCGGCAGCATCGGCGCCGTGCTGCGCGCCTCGACCGCGACGAACGCGAGCGCGGCGAGTGCCGCCACCGCGAAGCCGCCCGCGACGACCGGATGCACGAAGCCGAGCGGCCGCCATTCGATCACGGCGGCGGTCAGCGCGGTGAGCATCGCGATCGCGATCAGTTGGCCGCGCACGTCGAGCGGGCGCGCGGCGGCCGGCGGCGGCGCCGCATCGGCGCGCCGCGCGGGCACCCACGCGAACGTGGCCGCGAGCCCCGCCGCACACAGCGGCAGATTCACGAGGAAGATGCCCCGCCAGCCCCAGGCGGCGATCAGCAGCCCGCCCACCACCGGGCCGGCGGCGATCGAGATCGATCCCGCGGCCGTCCATGCACCGACGGCGCGCGCGCGTAGCCGCGGGTCGTGCCGGCACGCGTCGTTGAGCAAGGCGAGCGAATTCGGCAGCATTGCCGCCGCGCCGATGCCCTGCGCCGCGCGGGCGGCGATCAGCATCGCGGGCGAGACGGCAGCGCCGCACGCGAGCGACGCGACCGAGAACAGCATGAGGCCTGCGACGTACAGGCGGCGCGCGCCGAAGCGGTCGCCGAGCGCGCCGCCCGTCAGCATCAGCACCGCGAAGGCGAGCGTGTACGCATCGACGACCCACTGCAGCGCGGCGACCGGCAGGTGCAGATCGCCGGCGAGATGCGCGAGCGCGATGTTGACGATCGTGACGTCGAGCTGCGTGACGACGAAGCCGACGCTGACGGTCGCCACGACGCGTGCGAGCGCGGGCGGCAGGGCGGGGGAGCGTGACGTGTCCATGCGCGTATCGTAGGACGCGTCGGGTGCGGGATGTTTCGGCCTGCGGTGAAGTATCGATGTTGCTGAGGATGAGGATGCGAGGCGGGTGGCCGCGCGATGCGGCTGTGTGAGGGCAGCGCGTGTGTCCGACGCCACCGCCGATGAGGACGTGAAGCAAGCAACGCCATGCGGGTGGCCGCGCGATGCGACGGCTTGACGGCAGCGCGTGTGCCCGACGCCACCGCCGATCAGGACGTGAAGCACGCAACGCCATGCGGATGTCGCGCGATGCGGCAGCGTGACAGCAGCAGCGCCCGAGCCGCGCCCCAAACCTTTCAGTGCCGCTCGCTGCGCCAGCGCCCGGGCGCGACGCCGAAGCGCTTCGTGAACGCGTGCGTGAAGGTGCTCTGATCGGCGAAGCCGACCATGCCGGCGATGTCGACGAGCGGATGACGGCCGTCGGCGAGCAGCACGACGGCCGCGTCGAGCCGTAGCCGCTGCAGGTAGCGGTGCGGCGTTTCGCCGAATGCGTCGACGAACAGTTGATGAAAGCGGCGCATCCCGTAACCGCAGTGCGCGGCGAGATCCGCGATGCGCAGCGGCTCGGCGAGCCGCGCGCGCAGCCAGCGGTCGATGCGCGCGAAATCGAGGCCCACAGCGGGCGCGGCGAGGCTGGCGTCGTCGAGCAGCGCATCGCACAGGCGCGCCGCAGCGTGCCACTGGAAGCGATGCGCGCGCGCGGCGTCGGCCGGCCCGTCGAGCTGCGCGGCGGCCGTCGCGAGCTGCGCGACAAGCGACGTCAGCGCCGGATCGATCGACACCGCGCGTGCGCGGTCGAACAGACGCTGCGGCAGCGCCAGCGACGCGGCGGGCAGGTCGAGCACGAGCTGGCGATTCTCGCCGAGCCCGGCGTACTCGTGGCGCGCGCCCGCCGGGATCAACCATGCCGCATGCCGGTCGATGCGGCGGCCGACGCCGTCGACCGCCATCACCATCGCGCCGTCGACGCCCAGCACGACCTGATGGAAATCGTGCACGTCCGACGCCTCGCACGTGTCGTAACGGCGCAGCGCGATGGCGGGAGACGGCACGCGTTCCATCGGGAGGGCGTCGGCAGCTGTGTCAGACGGCGAGCAGCTCGACTTCGAACACGAGCGTCGCGTTCGGCGGAATCACGCCGCCTGCGCCGCGCGGGCCGTAGCCGAGTTGGGGCGGAATCGTCAGGCGACGCACGCCGCCCACCTTCATGCCCTGCACGCCTTCGTCCCAGCCCTTGATGACCATGCCGCCGCCGAGCACGAACGCGAACGGGTCGTTGCGGTCCTTGCTCGAATCGAATTTCTGACCGTCGGTCAGCCAGCCCGTGTAGTGGACGCTGACGGTCTGGCCCGCGGCGGCTTCCGCGCCGGTGCCTTCGGTCAGGTCTTCGATTTTGAGGCCCGATGCGGTCGTGGTGACGGACATGACTTCTCCTGAGAGGGGTTGAGTAAGACCGCTATTGTAGGCGAGCGCGCCGCGCGTTACCGGACGCGGCGCGCGCATGGCCGGGCGGGCGCCGCGCGCCCGGCACGGCCGCTGACGTCGGCGCGCGCGAAACCCGAATGGAACGCGCGTTTGAATTCGGCTGCGATCCGATCGATCGCGCTGCACCGGGCGGTCGCAGCTCGCGTATGAATCGTGGCGGCACGCGCGTACCGCGGCGCGTCGCAAGCCGCGTTGCGATCGTCGGGAGCGTCCGCCGCACGGGGCTTTCGCGGCGATACCGCCACGCGCGTGGGTGCCGCGCGTGCCGGTCGCGCAACGGTTCGCGCGTTCGAATCGCGGTCCATCCACACGCTGCACGAACGCCGTTTTTGCGACGCCGCGCCCGGTGCGCCGTTTGGAAGCGCGCGTCTACCGTTCGGCTTGCCCGCGCCACCGGACGGCGCCTATCTTTACATCTATCGATGTCAAGATCAGTACGTTGCGGGACGGCGTGCGCGCCGCACGGCCTTCGAGGCTGCCCGCAGCAAGGAGAACGACCAACATGAAGTCAGCCGCTTCCGCCGCCGCCATCGCGGCCGACGTGATGCCGGTGCGCCGCGACCTGCGCTTCGAGCTGGCGGTCGAGCGCGCAAAGGATTGGCACGCAATGGGCCCGCACGTGACCCACTTCTTCAACGCGCTGTCGCTGCTGTTTCCGGCCGGCGAACGCTTTTTCATGGACTCGGTGCGCAACTACCGCGACCGCATCGACGATCCGCTGCTCAAGCAGCAGGTGCTCGGCTTCATCGGCCAGGAGGCGATGCACACGCGCGAACACGTCGAATACAACGAGCTGATGCAGGCGAACCGGCTGCCGGCGCGCAAGCTCGACAAGCGCATCTGGACCGTGCTCGGGTACCTGAAGCGCAAGCTGCCGCATTCGATGCAGCTCGCGCATACGGTGGCCGCCGAGCACTACACGGCGATGCTCGCCGACTGGCTGCTGAGCGACCCGACGCGCCTCGACGGCTCGGTCGACGGCTATCGGCAGATGTGGCTGTGGCACGCGCTCGAGGAAACCGAGCACAAGGCCGTGTCGTTCGATGTCTGGAACGCGGCGATCCGCCCCGGCCCGCGTCGCTATCTGATCCGGATCGGCGCCTATCTGCTGACGACGCTGACGTTCTGGCCGACCGTGTTCCTGCTGCACGTCACGCTGTTGTCGCGCGATCGAGCGATCCGGCACCGGTTGCGCGGGATGCTGCGGATGATCGCGTTCCTGTACGGGCCGCGCCGCGGGCTGTTTCCGCGCATCGCGCGCGAATGGCTCAGCTATTTCCGGCCGGGCTTCCATCCGTGGGACCACGACAACCGCCATCATCTCGCCCGGGTGGATGGGCTCGTCGCCGCATCGCGCGCGGCCAGCCTCCCGTCGGTCGGCCGCGGCCGCGCCGGTGCGCTCGGGCCGATCGCTTCGACGCGCTGACGCGGGGTGAGGGGCGCTTTGGGGCGCGAACGGGTGCGCTGCGGCGCCCTGACCGGCGCGTGTTGCGTTCCTGCATCATCGACGCCTTCATCCGACGATTGACCGAGGTCAATCGGAAAACGGTTACGCATGCGCGGCCCGCGCTGCGCACTGCGAGCGCCGCCGCGCCCGCGTCGGTCCGACCCACGCCCGTCCCGCATCCGTCCAGCGCCTGGCCCGCTCCCGACCGGCGCACTCCCGGACCGCTCGCGCGCGCCCCGGAAAATCCCACCAATCGGGATAACCCCCATCCAGCCGCCCCTCGGCGGTATCGATATACCGTTCATCGACCGATTCGCAGGCCGCGCGATTATTGCCTTGGGGGATTCTATTCGGACGGAAATGCGGCCAATATGTGGGTTCGAACAGCTGCGTCGCACGCCGCGACGAGCCGGCGCACGATACCAACGCCAAGCGGGGAACAACGATGGTTGCAAAATCACCCGATGCAAACCCGACGGCGGCCGAAACGCCGCTCTTGTCCGTTACCGCACCCGAGGCAGGACGCAAGCTGTTCGTGATCATGCGTTCGCCCGACGAACCGTTGCTCGCGCAACTACGCGACCTTGGCTGGGAAGTCTCGGTCGCGAAGACGGCCGGCGCCGCGCAGAACATGACATCCGGCGTCAACGTCGCGGCCGGGCTCATCGATTTCACCGGCTTCACGTCGCGCGACTATCCGGCGCTGAAGGCGTGTCTGAGCCAGCCCGCGATCGGCTGGATTTCCGTCGCGCAGGGCGGCGTCACGATCAGCGCCGCGGTGCGCGAGATGATTCGCAGCTACTGCTTCGACTACGTGACGCTGCCGTTGCCGTACGAATGGATTTCGCACGTGCTCGGCCATGCGCGCGGGATGGCCGCGCTCGATCGCGTCGACGGCGCCGCGTATGCGGCGTCGATCGGCGAGCACGGGATGATCGGCAACTGCGAGGCGATGCAGCAGTTGTTCAGCACGATTCGCAAGGTCGCGAAGACGGACGCGAGCGTGTTCATCTCCGGCGAGTCGGGCACCGGCAAGGAGCTGACCGCGCTCGCGATCCACGAGCGCTCGGTGCGCGGCAAGGGGCCGTTCGTCGCGATCAACTGCGGCGCGATTCCGCATCATCTGCTGCAATCCGAGCTGTTCGGCTACGAGCGCGGCGCGTTCACCGGCGCGAACCAGCGGCGCGCCGGGCGGATCGAGTCGGCGAACGGCGGCACGCTGTTCCTCGACGAAATCGGCGACATGCCGGTCGAGAGCCAGGCGAGCCTGTTGCGGTTCCTGCAGGAAGGGAAGATCGAGCGTCTCGGCGGGCAGGAATCGATTCCGGTCGACGTGCGGATCATCTCCGCGACGCACGTCGATCTCGACGGCGCGGTCGAGGCCGGACGCTTCCGCGCGGATCTCTATCACCGGCTCTGCGTGCTGCGCATCCACGAGCCGCCGCTGCGCGCGCGCGGCAAGGACATCGACATCCTCGCGCATTACGTGCTGCAGAAATACAAGGCCGACAGCGGCCGCAAGATCAGCGGCTTCACGTCGGCGGCGCTCGACGCGATGCGCCGCTACGAGTGGCCGGGCAACGTGCGCGAGCTGATCAACCGCGTGCGGCGCGCGATCGTGATGGCCGAGAGCCGGCTGCTGACGCCGCACGATCTCGGGCTCGACGTGCCGGGCGAAACGGAGCCCGTGACGCTCGAGCAGGCGCGCTCGCTCGCCGAGCGCACGGCGATCGAGAACGCGCTGCTGCGCAACGATCACCGGATCAACAAGGCGGCCGCCGAACTCGGCATTTCGCGCGTGACGCTGTACCGGATGATGATCGAGCACGGGCTCAACGATCACGACAACGGCGGCGAAAACGGCAAGGACGGCTCGCCGGCCGGCGACGCGGACAACCAGCGCGTCGGCTGAACGCGGCGCGTAACGGCGCTGCGGCGGGTCCCGGCCGTGCGCCCGTGCGCGGGCGATTCGCGGTTCTGTGTAAAGCCCGTGAAACGTTTCGTGCCGGCGTGCGCGCGAACCGGCGCGGCGATCGCCCGCCATGGCGCGCCGCACGCGCCGGGCAAATTTTCCACACCCGCGCCGAGCATCGGCCTGCGGCGTATTCCGCGTCGCCGTGCGGTCGCCGTTCCCCTATCGCGTGTTTCAGTTTTGAAACGTCAGGCCTGCTGGCGCCGGTTCGCGGCGCAAGTCGTCCGACGAAAGCCCCGTGGCGACGGGCCTGCGCGCGCCTGGCGCGCTCCTTGCGAATGTCGAGGTGCGAAAGTCGACGACGGGCATCCGGCCGGTTCGGCAGCACGACGGACGAACACGGCCGGAATCGAGCTCACGGGGAGGGCGGCGGCGCGCGCGACAGGCGCGCGCCGCGCGGCAAGGGCCGTCGTCGAGTCGCCGGAGCGCCGGGGTCTTCCGGACGCCGAAACAAGCAGCACAGCGACTACGGGGTACCAAAAATGAACCATCGTCACACGCCGCTGCCGGCTGGCCGCGATCGCAGCGATGCGTTGCATCGCCGCTCGAGCGCGCAGCGCGCGGCCGGCCGCCATGCATCGACAGGCCAGCTTTGCGCGCTCGGCGCGAGGCGGATCCGGCTGATTCCCGGCCATCCGCGTCGCGCCGGTGCTTTCACGCTCGCCAATCCGATCCGGATGGGCATGTGTGCGCGCGCGCGGGTGCCGCGACGCCCGATCTTCACGTTCTGACGTCGAGCGCTCGCGGCGTGGGGGAATCGTCCGCGATGCCGGCGATACGCGGCAGCGTGCCGCGCGAGACGAGCGACGAAACCGGTGCGGCAGTGGACGGCAGTAGCGCGCTGCCTTCATGTTTTGACGTCGAGCGTCCGTGCTTGCTGGCGGGAACGAACTGTCCGCGATGCCTGCGATACGCGGCGGCGTGCTGCGCGCCGCCGCATCAGCCCCATCACCCGCCGTAGATATCGAAGTCGAAGTACTTCGACGCCAGCCGTTTGTAGGTGCCGTCCTTGACCATGTCGAGGATCGCGCGGTCGATCTTCGCCTTCAGGTCGGTGTCTTCCTTGCGCAGCCCGATGCCGGCGCCGATGCCGAGCACCTTCTCGTCGACCAGCTCCGGCCCGACGAACTGATAACCCGCGCCGCGCGGCGACTTCAGGAAGCCGATCGCCGCCTGCACCTCGTCCTGCAGCGCGGCATCGAGGCGGCCGGCGGTCAGGTCCGCATAGACGCCGTCCTGGTTCTGGTACGACACGACGTTCGCACCCTGCTTCGCCCAGTACGCCTTCGCATACGCCTCCTGCGTGGTGCCCTGTTCGACGCCGATCGACTTGCCCTTCAGCGATTCGGCGGTCGGCAGCAACGGCGAGCCCTTCTTCACGACGAGACGGGTCGGCTGGTTGTAGATCTTCGTCGTGAAGCCGATCTGTTCCGCGCGCTGCGGCGTGATCGACATCGACGACAGCACCGCATCGAACTTCTTCGCCTTCAGCGCGGGGATCATCCCGTCGAAATCGTTCTCGAGCCACACGCACTTCGCCTTCAGCCGCGCGCAGATCTCGTTGCCGAGGTCGATGTCGAAGCCGACGAGCTTGCCGTCGGGCGCCTTCGATTCGAACGGCGCGTAGCTGGCATCGGTGCCGAACCGCAGCGTGGTCCAGTCCTTCGCGACGGCGGGGCCGGCCGATACCGCGAGCAGGGCGATCGAAACGGCGGCAATCAGTCTCTTCATGGTGGTTCCTTGGCGTGGTCGATCCGGTTCCGCGACGGCGCGGTGGGTGCATGGCCGCATCGCATGCCGCCGACTGTCCGCCCACCCATTAACGCAGAAAATAAAATATCAGTCCAGAATGGACAAAAAATATCGGAATGATCGGCGCAGAGGCGCCGCCGCAAAGGGGACGACCCTTGCATAAATGCGAAAATGGACTAATCTTGTTAGTAAATTCGTTTTGAGACTAACGATCATGTCACAGCCCGCCTTCGACCCACAGAATCCGGATCTCGCCCCGCCGCAGGCCTCGGTTGCGCAGATGTCGGCGGCCGGCCTGCGTGCGTTCTTCAACATCGCGCGCGACTGGGAGCTGACGATCGACGAGCAGCTCGTGCTGCTCGGGTCGCCCGGCCGCTCGACGTTCTTCAAGTGGAAGGCGTCGCCCGGCTCGGCGCGCCTGCCGCGCGACACGCTCGAGCGCCTATCGCTGCTGCTCGGCATCTACAAGGCCTTGCAGATTCTGCTGCCGCAGCCGGCCGCGGCCGACGCGTGGGTCAAGCGGCCCAACGACGCGGCGCCGTTCGGCGGCAAGCGCGCGCTCGACCGGATGCTGGCCGGCAACGTCGGCGATCTGGTCGCCGTGCGCCAATACCTCGACGCGATGCGAGGTGGCTGGGCGTGACGATGCCGATCGACGTGCAACCCTGGCCGACGACCGTCGTCGACTGGGCGCCTGCCTATCGTGTGATACCCACCCGCTTTCCCGCGATCAACCTGTTCGACCGCGTCGCATCGGCCGACGACTTCGACGCGCTGTATGCGCTCGAATCGCTGACCAACGACCGGATACGTCAGGAAGTCGGCACGCTGGCGCTCGTGCCGCCGGCCGAACGCCGCTATGGCCCCGGCTGGGGGCCGATCATGGCCGCGTTCACGCATCTGAACCCGCAGGGCAGCCGGTTTTCGGACGGCACCTACGGCGTGTTCTACTGCGGCCGTTCGCGCGCGACGGCGATCGCGGAGACGCGCTATCACAGCGGGCTGTTCCTCGCGGCGACGAAGGAGCCGCCGATGCGCCAGCAGATGCGGCTCTACACGGTGTATGCGCACGGCGACGTCGTCGACGTGCGCAGCTGGCCGCAGCGCCACCCGCAGCTGCTCGATCCGCTCGACTACAGCGCGGGGCAGGCGCTCGGCCGCGCCGTGCGCAATGCGGGCGGCGCGGGCATCGTCTATCCGTCGGTGCGCGACCCGGACGGCGAATGTATCGCCGCGTTGCGCACGACGCTGCTGCGCGACTGTCATCACGCCGCGTACCTCGAATACAACTGGAACGGCAGCGCGGTCGATGCGGTGTTCGAACTGAATCAGGTCGGTTAGCGCAACGCGCTGCGTGCGCACGGGAACCGCGGCGTCACGGCAGCGGCAGATCGGCCGCGCGACGTGCGCGTGCGTCGGCCTGACTGAGCGACCAGCTCCGGCCGGTGTGCGGCTCGACGATCGTCAGCCGCCCGGACGGCGCGAACGCGCCCGTGTCGATGAACCATTGCGCGCCGATGCGCTGCAGGTCGCGCACCGGCGTGTGGCCGGTGCAGGTCAGCGACAGCCCGGCCTGCAACGCCGGGTCGGCGAGGCCCTGGACCAGATCGCGCCCCCAGATCAGCCGCTCGCGCACGTCGTGCGAGTAGCTGCCCGTGTCGAGCTCGTCGTCGCTGCCGAAGAATTCCGCGTGCAGCACGTTGAAACGCTCGGGACCGTCGCCGATCACGCGCACGAGCGGCAGCGCGTCGACGCGCGCGGCATGCGCCTGCAGCAGTTGCGGCGGCAAGTCGGCGCCCCAGTCGCCGCCGATGCCGCGCCACGCGTCGGCCGACAGCTTGCCGCGTGCGACGAGGCTCAGCACTTCCTCATGATTGCCGCGCACCGCATGGCACCACGGACGATCGAGCAGCTCGAGCGCGGTTTCCGACGCGGGGCCGCGGTCGACCAGATCGCCGACCGAAAACAGCCGGTCGCGCGCCGCATCGAAGCCGACGTCGTACAGCAGCGCGCGCAGCACGTCCACGCAGCCGTGCAGATCGCCGACGACGAAGTCGCGGCCCGTCGTATTGGCGGGATGGCGGCACAGGGAGGAAGTCATCCAGATATCTTAGGCGCTCGCGACCATCGCAACCTGGTGCCGGAATGGCGATAATCGGCGCCGTGCGCCCCGGCGCGTGCGCAGCGGGCAGCCGCGTGCCGGCCGAACCCTTTCCATCCGCTTTCGGAATGCAACGATGACGCTTTATCCGCAGGTATTACGCAACCGGCCGCGCATGGTGGCCGCCTTCGTCGCGGGCGTGCTGTGCGCCGTATTGCTGCCGTTTCCGCTGCGGTCGGCCGCGCGCGTGCTGATCGGCTGGGACTGCGCGGTGTGGCTGTATCTCGCGCTGATGTGGGCGCGCATGATCACGGCGCACCACCACAAGGTGCGCGAAATCGCGATCCGCGAGGACGAGAATGCGACGACCGTGCTGACGGTCGTGTGCATCGCGACGGTCGCGAGCATCGCCGCGATCGCGTTCGAGCTTGCGACCGCGAAGAGCGTCGGCTTTCGCGTCGGGCTCGGCCATTACGCGATCACCGGCGCGACGCTGTTCGGCGCATGGTTCCTGATCCCGACCATCTTCACGCTGCATTACGCGCGGCTCTATTACGGCTCGCCGTGCGCCGACCGCGCGCTGCGCTTTCCCGACGACCATCCGGAGCCCGACTACTGGGACTTCCTCTATTTCGCGTTCACCCTCGCGGTCGCGTCGCAGACGGCCGACGTGTCGCTCGCGAGCCGCGCCGCGCGCCGCTCGGCGCTCGCGCAGTCGATCCTGTCGTTCTACTTCAACATGGCCGTGCTCGGGCTGTCGATCAACGTCGCGGCGGGGTTGTTGGGCTGAGGCGCGCGCTCACGCGGCTCGCCGCAGCGCGATCCACGCGCCCCAGAACAGGCTCGAAAAGAAGCGCAGCGGCGCATCGAACCCGGCGTCGTGCAGCAGCGCAAACACGGCTTCCTCGGACGCCGGCGGGTCCGCGCCTTGCAGGATCTTCGCGAGCTGCGCGCGCACCGCGTCGGGTGTCGCTCCGGCCATGCGCCAGCGTTGCTGCCAGGCATCGAGCAGGCGAGGGTGGTCGGCGTAACGGCGATGGTTGCCCGCGATGACGAGCGGCGCGCCCGGCTTCAGGCGACGTGCGATCGCATCCAGCAGCGCGGCCTTCGCCGCGTCGCCCGGGACGTGATGCAGGACGCCGATCAGCGTCGCGCCGTCGAACGCGGGAGCATCCGGCAGCGCGTCGACCCCGGCTTCGACGAACTGCGTGCGCGCGCCGCAACCGGCCGCTTCGACGCCGGCGCGCGCGAGCGCGAGCATCGGCGCCGACGGATCGACGGCCGTGAATTGCCAGCCCGGCTCGAGCGCACCGGTCACGCAGATCTCGCGGCCCGTGCCGCCCGCTCCTGCGATGAGGATCCGCGCATCGGGCGCGCCGATCGCCGCCGCGAGCATGCATGTGGACAGTTCGTGGCACGCGTCGTAACCGGCGAGCGCGATGCGCGACTGTTCGGCGTATTCGTGCGCGCGGGCAGGATCGAATTTTGCGGCGCTGGCGGGGAGCGACATCGCGGATTCCTCGGGTTCGTGGCGCGGACGACCTGCCCGCGCGCGTTGGCCCGAGCGTAAGCGGGCGGGCCGCGGCCCAACAAGACCAGCGGCCATTCCGGTATGCAGACTACCCGCCATCGGGGCCGATCGCCCCGCGTTCGCTCAGGGTCGATTCGTATTAAAAATGGATCGTTCGGATTGCGTCGCAGTCGCCAAAACGGCGCATACTTTTCATCCCCCCCTGCCTGGCCGTCGCATGCCGGGCGCCATGCGCCGCGTCGAATGCGGCCATGCTGCTCGGCCCGCACGAGGAGCGCACGATGTCAGATTGTTCGCACGATCCGTATGCGCAGCACTACATCCACTGCCTGCCGTTCGGTGCGCAGCCCTGCGGTGCGCATGGCGCGCCGCCGCGCACGCATTTCCGCGTGTGGGCGCCGGGCAGTACCGAGGTCCAGCTCGAACTCGATACCGGCCACGGCCCGACGCTCGTCCCGATGACGGCGGCCGGTCCGAACTGGTTCGAAGCGTTCGTCGAATGCGGCGCGGGCGCACGTTATCGCTACCGCCTCGACGATGCCGTGTCGATCCCCGATCCCGCATCGCGTTCGCAGCCCGACGGGCTCAACGGCCCGAGCGAAGTCGTCGATGCGCGCGCTTTCACGTGGCGCAACACGTTCTGGCGCGGGCGTCCCTGGGAGGACATCGCGCTCTATGCGATCCGGCCGCACGCGGCGGGCGGCTTCGACGGCGTGCGCCGCCGGCTGCCGCAGCTCGCACGGCTCGGCATCACGGCGCTGGAGCTGCTGGCGTCGCCGCACGACAGCCTGCCGTTCGCGCCGCTCGCGGCGGACGGCGGCCCGCACGCGCTGAAGGCGCTGATCGACGACGCGCACGGCTACGGCCTCGCGGTGCTGCTCGAGCTCGACTACTCGCGCTTCGGCAGCGGCACCGACGCGCTGCGCCATTACGCCGCGCCGTTCTTCCATATGCGCGACGATCCGCTGCAGGCGGCGCCGCTCGCGCTCGACCATCCGGACGTCTGCGACTTCTTCTGCGACAACGCGCTGTACTGGCTCGACGAGTACCGCTGCGACGGCCTGCGGCTGCGCGAAGCCGACCGGATCGGCGCGTCCTGGCTGCGCGAGATCGCCGATCGCGTGCACGCCGCGGAGCCGGCCGACCGGCTGATCCATCTCGTGCTCGGCAGCGAGCGTCATCCGGTGCATCTGGCCGACACGCACTTCGATGCGCAGTGGAACGGTTGCGGCGAACGAGCGCTGCATCGGCTGACGTGCCGCGACGCGGTCGCTCACGACGGCATCTCGATGCACCAGTCGATCCACACGCTCGCGCGCGCGCTGACGGCGTCGGGCGCGGCGTTCCAGCCGGCCACGCCCGACGGCGGCGCGATGCTCGACGGCTTGTCGCTGACGTCGCTGGTGCTCACCGATGGCGCGTGGCAGGGCGCCGCATCCGGCGAGCAAGGGCAGGCGGCCGGCCTCGCGGCGCTCGCGCTGTCGCTGCTCACGCCGCAGATTCCGCTGATCTTCGACGAAACCGCGCGCGATACCGAGCGCGCGCATTTCGTGCAGTCGGCGCTGGCGGTGCGTGCGAAGCTGATCGCGCCGCGCTTGTCCGATTGCCGCCCGCAGGACGCGCGTACGCTGAAGGCGGGCGGCGACGGCGAAGCCGATGCGCTGCTCGCGTCGTGGCGTCTGGCCGACGACGAGACGCTGACGATCGCGCTGAACCTGTCGCCCGAGGCGGTGCCGTTCGACGCGCCGTGCGGGCGCGTCGTGTTCGAGACGCCGGCACGCGCGCGCGATCGCATCGATGAAGGCGAGTTGCCGCCGTACTCGCTCGTCGCCTGGCTGACGGGCGACGTCAACGGCTATGCGCTCACGCACGACGTACGGCGAATCGACCGCGGCGCATGGCGCACGCGGCCTGCCGAGCCGAACCACGGCTGACGCGCGCAGCGGCGCGCGGCCGACCTACCAGAAGCCCCGAATGCCGGCGACGCCGTGGGCGCCGTGGCGGCGTGCGTCGTCCAGATGCGCGCGCGTCATGCCGCCGAGCGCATAGACGGGCATCGCCGCCTGCGCGGCCAGCGCGGCGAACGCGCTCCAGCCGAGCGTCGGCGCGCCGGGATGGCTGAGCGTCGGCAGCACGGGCGACAACGTGACGAAATCCGCGCCGACGCGTGCGGCCAGTGCGAGGTCGTGCGCCGTATGACACGCGGCCGACACGCGGCGCGCGGGCGGCAGCGGCCGCCGCGCGACGGCGCGCAGCGCGGCGCCGTCGAGGTGCCAGCCCGCGCCGTCGAGCCGCATGACGCCGGCGGCGTCGATCGGGCCGTTGAGCATCAGCTGCGCGCCGGCGGCATCGCAGCGCGCGAGCGCATCGGCCGCGAGACGCGCGAACGCGGCCGCGTCGAGCGATTTGACGCGCAGCTGCACGAGCGTCTCGCCGCGCGCGAGCACGGCCGACAGCCGCTCGAGCAACGCGCGGCAAGCGGCCGCCGACGCGGACGCCGGCTCCGGCGTGATCACGCAGCAGCGGGGCAGCGCGACGCTCATCGCGCGCCGCGCGCGCGGGCCGTCATTCGTCGGCCTCTTTCGCGAGCTTCGGATAGACGCGCACCAGCACGATGCGCGGCCCGTTCATCTTCTTCACGACGACGTCGAAGCGGTCGAACGACACGCGCTGGCCTTCGGTCGGCAGATCGCTCAACGCCTGGATCACCAGGCCGCCGACCGATTCCGCGCGGCCCTCGTCGATGTCGATGCCGAGCGCCTGCTCGAGCGACACGACCGGCAGGCTGCCCTTGCCCATCAGCGTGCCGTCGTCGAGGCGGCTCCAGTCCGCGTCGCCCTGGCGGAACTCGTCGTGAATCTGGCCGACCAGCGCGCCGAGCAGGTTGTCGAGCGTCAGGAAGCCGATCGGCTTTGCGCCCTTGTCCCCCACCAGCGCGAAGTGCGGCGCGCCCTTGCGGAAGCGGCGAAACAGCTCGAGCGCCGGCGTGTCGGGCTTCACGTACTGCACCGGACGCACGTAATCGGACAGATCCTCCAGCGCCGCGCCGGCGTGACGCGCGAGCAGCAGGTCCTTCAGGTGGATCAGCCCGCTCACCTGCTCGCGCGCCGCATCCTCGAACAGCGGATAGCGGCTGAAGCGGTGCCGCGCGACGATCTCCATGTTGTCGGGCAGCGGCAGGTCGCGCCGCAGGCCGATCATTTCGTGCGCGGGACGCATCAGGTCCGACACCGTCATCGACGAGAAGTCGAGCGAATGCGCGAGCGTGTTCCATTCGTCGTTGGTGTAGGCGCCGCGCGCCGGCTGCGCGGCATTGCCGGCCGCGCTGCGGCGGCTGCGCAGGATCAGCTTCAGCTCGTCGGTCGAATAGTGCGCATCGCCGCCGTGATCGGCCGACAGCCCCGCGAGCCGCAGCACCGCGTTCGCGCTGGTGTTGAGCACCCAGATCGCCGGATACATCGCCCAGTAGAACGCGTAGAGCGGCAGCGCCACCCACAGGCCGATCTTCTCCGGCTGCCGGATCGCCATCGACTTCGGCGCAAGCTCGCCGACCACGATGTGCAGGAACGAGATCAGCGAGAATGCGAACACCAGGGAAATCAGATGCACGATGCGTTCGGAATGCACGCCGAGCAGGTCGAGCAGCGGGCCGAGCAACTCGGCGAAGGCGGGCTCGCCGACCCAGCCGAGGCCGAGCGACGCGAGCGTGATGCCGAGCTGGCACGCCGACAGGTACGCGTCGAGCCGGCCGTGCACGATCGCGAGGATGCGCCCGCTCAGGCCGTGCTTGCGTGCGAGCGTCTTGACGCGCGTGCCGCGCAGCTTGACGAGGCCGAATTCGGCCGCAACGAAAAAGCCGTTCAGGGCCACCAGCAACAACGCGCCGATCAGCGCGAAGATTTGTAACAAGGAATTGCTCCGGACATGACAGGCCCGTCAGTATAGGGCCGGAAAGGAAACCGTAATGTGTCGGGCTGCCGATCGATTACACCGGCGCCTCGCAGGGGATCGACAGCGTCAGGGTGACGGCCGCGCCGTCGGCGAACGGCGTATGCGTGAACGTGCCGCCGTGAGCGAGTGCGACGCGCTGGCACAGCGCGAGCGTCCATGCGACGCGCTTTGCGTCGCGCGTGCGCAGCATCTCTTGGCGCGCGAACGCTTCGAATGCGTGCGGCAGCGCCGGATCGGCGAGCGCGGCGGCATGCACCGTGCACTCGGCGCGCACGACGTACTGGGCGCCGTCGCGCGTGCAGGCGGCCGTCACGCGGCCGCCCGCGGCGCTGGCTTCGACGGCCGTGGTCAGCATCGTCCACAGCGCCTGTGCGAGCCGCGCGCGGTCCGCGCGCAGCGTCGGTTCGCCGTCGGGCAGCGTTGCGTCGATGCTCACCTGCCGGGCGTCGGCGAGCGCGAAGCGCGTCAGCTCGAGCGTGTCGTCGAGCAACGCGCGCAGCGCGAACGAATGCGGCGCGATCGGCAGCGCGCGGGTTTGCGCGCGCGGCGCGTCGAGCACGTCGTCGAGCAGCGCGACCTGCTGTTCGATCCCGGTGCGGATGCCCGCGAGCGCGCGCTGCACGTTCGCATCGGCGCCGGCGAGCTGACGCTCGAGCACGTACGCCCAGCTGTGCATCGCATTCAGCGGGCTGCGCAGATCGTGCGACGCGGTCGAAAGCGCCTGGTCGCGCAGGAACAGCGCGGCCTCGGCGGCGTAGTGCGCTGCGCGTTCGCGCAGCAGGTCGGCGGCGGGTTCGACGGGAAGGGACGTCACGGAGCGGGCCTGTCGGAAGCGGTTGGCATGAACGAGATACGAGCCCACATTATAGGGATCGCTCGCGTCATGCCGGCAGCGCGTCCTCGTCCTTTTTCCGCGCGTCGCCGTTCGGCAGCAGCTGGCACGCGAGCAGGCCGGCCAGCATCAGCGCGCAGCCGAGCAGCGCGCGCAGCGTCAGCGTTTCGCCGAGCGCGGCCCAGCCGGCGATCGCCGCGAACACGCCTTCCATGCTGAAGATCACGGCCGCGTGCGCGGGTGCCGCATCGCGCTGCGCGACGACCTGCAGCGTATAGCCGACGCCGACCGACAGCAGCCCGCCGTACAGCAGCGTCGGCAGCGCGTGCGCGAGCGTCGCCGCGCTGAGCGGCTCGATCGCGAGCCCGACCGCCAGGCACGCCGCGCCGCAGGTGGCGAACTGCAGGAACGCGAGCACGAGCGGATCGTAGCGCTTCGCGAAATGGCCGACGGCCATCACGTGCGCGGCGATGATCACCGCGCCGGCGAGCTGGAACCAGTCGCCGTACAGCACCGCGAAATGCTCGTCGATGCTGAGGAAGTACAGGCCGATCGCCGCCAGCAACGCGCCGAACCAGGTGCCTGTGCCGATCCGGTGGCGGGCGAACACGCCCATCAGCGGCACGATCACGACGTACAGCGAGCTGATGAAGCCCGCATTCGCGATCCGCGTGTACTGCAGGCCGACCTGCTGCAGCGAGATCGATACCGCGAGCAGCGCGCCCAGCGCGACGCCGGGCAGCAATTGCGCGGGCGTGCGGCGTATCGACGCGCACTGCGCGCGCGACGCGGCGTTCAGCGCGAGCAGCGGGACCAGCACCAGCGCGCCGAGCAGGAACCGCAGCCCCGTGAACAGGAACGGGCCGATCACGTCGAGGCTCAAGCGCTGCGCGACGAAGGCGGAGCCCCAGATCGCGGCGGCTGCGAGCATCAACAGGTTGGCACGGACATGCTTGCGGGCTTCGGGTGTCATCGGAATAGGGCGGAGGCGTGCGGCGGGCGAAACCCGCTAGTTTACGCCGAGATTGCAAGGCTGTCGGCAAACCTGCGGAGCGCGACGGCGGCGCGCGCGTCGCGCACCCGCGAATACAGCACCACCTGCGAATGCGGCAGCGGCGGCAGCCCGAATTTCGCGCCGACGTCGGCCAGCGTGCGCGGCGCCACGCGCCGCGCGAGCGGGCAGACGGCCAGCCCGGCCGCCGCCGCGGCCGTGACCGCCGCAATGCCGCCGCCCGTGAAGCGCTCGCGCCAAGGCAGCCCCGCATGATCGAGCGCGCGCAGCGCGGCCGCGCGCACGCCGCACGGGCCGGCCAGCACCGCGAGCGGCAGCGGCTCGCCGGCGCGCGGCGCCCAGTCGGGCGCGGCGAGCCACGACAGCGGCTCGGTGAACAGCAGCGTCGCGTCGTCGCGCGGCGGATCCTCCCCCGGTTCATGGCGGACGATCGCCGCGTCGAGTCGCCGTTCGTCGTATTGCGCGAGCAGGCTCGTCGACGTCCCCAGGTGCATTTCCAGCATCAACCCGGGATCTTGCCGGTGCAGGCTCGTCAGCACGGCCGGCAGGTCGGGCACGGCCACGTGCTCGCTGACGCCCAGCGACAGCCGATGCGTACCCGCCGAAATCGCGCCGAGCGCCCGTTCGTGCGCATCGAGCAGCGTGCGCGCGGCCGGCAGGAAATTCTCGCCGTCGGGCGCGAGCTTCACGACGCGCGGCGTGCGCGCGAGCAGCGGCTTGCCGAGGTGCGCTTCGAGCCGTTTCAGCTTCAGGCTGACGGCCGATTGGGTGGTGCCGAGCGCGTCCGCGGCGCGCGTGAAGCTCGCGAGATCGGCCACCAGCACGAACGCACGCACTGCATCAAGGTCGAGAACTTTCATTTCAAGTGTAAATGGATGAAATATTCGGAAATGACTGTTCATTATAGTTCGCGGCCCCTAACCTGACGTGGCGTTTTCGCTTGTTCAACGTCATCGAAAGGAGCAGGACCATGCCATTCACCCGTATCGCGTTGCGCGAAGGCAAACCGGCCGCATATCGCGCGGCGCTCGTCGACGGCGTGCATCGCGCGCTGATGCACACGTTCAACGTGCCCGAGGACGACATCTTCATGGTCGTGACCGAGCACGCGGCGGAGAACTTCGTGTTCGGCCGCCGCTATCTCGACATCGAGCGCAGCGACGACCTGGTCATGATCCAGATCACCGCCAACAACACGCGCACGCTCGAACAGAAGCAGGCGCTGTATCGGACCATCGTCGCGAACCTCGCGCAGCAGCCCGGCGTGCGCCCGCAGGACGTATTCATCAGCCTGGTCGAAGTGCTGAAGGAGGACTGGTCGTTCGGCAACGGCATCGCGCAATACGTCGTTTGACCTGCGGCATCGCGGCGGGACCGGATCGTCGTCCGCGCCCGTTCGTGCCGTGTACTATGGAAGCTGCTTCACGGACGACGCCGGCGCACGATGCGCCGGCGGTTTTTCATGTGCAGGAGCTTCCATGTCGCGTGTGCTGGAAATCGTGTTGTCCTTGTCGCTGGAAAGCTGGCCGGTGAAGGCCGCAAGCCGCGTCCGCGGCGGATCGCGCGACTTCGGCGCGGAGCTGGTGCGCGCGTGGCGAATCTGCCCGCAAGTGCGGATGCGTCGCGGCCACGAGCGCGTGACGATCGAGCCGTGCCGGATCGACGAGGCCGAGCCGGACGCCGGCGGGCGCTGGTGCACGTGGGTCGAGTCGACGGCGCACGGGCCGCGGGTCGTCGCGTCGCGCACGAGGCCGTTCGCGCCGGGCGTCGTCGAGCGCGAGCTGTTCGACGCGGAGCATGCGGGGATTGCCGTCGCCGCGCAGTGCGCCGACGCGCGGCCGGCAGATGCGGAAGCGGAAGCGGATGCGGAGAATGACGCCCAGCCGGGCGCCGCAGACGACGGCGCGACGGCCACCGCCGTCGACGAAGCGGCGCGCGCCGCCGCGTCCGGGGCCGGCCCGCTGCGGCTCGTCAGCGAACGCCGTCGCGGGCGCTGGGCCGACGACAGCGGCGTGGTGGTCGAGATGACGCTCGACGACGTGACGCTGCACGGCGCCGACGACGGCGGCGCGCCGCCGCGCCGCCACGTCGAGTTGCGCCTCGCGGCGCCCGACTGGGAAACGCCTGCCGCGCGCACCGCGGCGCTGCATGCGCTGTTCGCGGCGGCGCGCGAACTGAGCGGCGCGTGGCCCGCCTTCGTGCAACTGGCGAGCGTGATCGACCGCACCTGCGCCGGCGAGCCGGCGATCGCCGGGCCGGTCAAGGCGCAATCGGTCGACCTGACCGGCCTGCGTACGCAGCGCGCCGCGCTGTTCGCGTTGTGCGGCGACATCGCCGCGCAATGGCTCGGCAACGAGAGCGGCGTGCTCGAACGCGACGATCCCGAATTCGTCCATCAAATGCGCGTCGCGTTGCGGCGTTTGCGTACGCTCGCGCGGCTGTTTCCGCGCTTCGCGGACGAGCGCTGGAAGGACGCCTTCGGCGCGGACCTGCGCTGGCTTGCCGCGCTGCTCGGCACGGTGCGCGACTGGGACGTGTTTTCGACCGAAACGCTGCCTGCGCTGGCCGCGGCCGATGGCGGCGGCGCCGACTGGGACGGCACGCTCGACGCGTCGCGCGCGCACGCGCGCAGCGCGCGTGCCGAGCTGCGTCAGGCGCTGCATTCGGCGCGCTATGCGCGGCTGACGCTCGGCTGGCTCGAATGGCTCGGCACGCTCGCGCTGCCGCCGGACGCCGACGACGATGCGCCGTCGCTGCGGCGTCACGCGACCAAGCGCGTGCGGCGGCTGTTCGGTCACCTCTACGCGGTGCCGTCGCTCGGCTCGCTCGATACGGCTGCGCGGCATCGCGTGCGGATCGACGCGAAGCGGCTGCGCTATGCGCTCGAATTCTTCGCGTCGCTCGCGTCGCGCCGCACGCGCAACGAAACGGTGAAGACGCTCGCGCGCGTGCAGAGCGTGCTGGGCGACGCGAACGACATGATCGGCGCGCTGCGTCATCTCGAGCAGCTGGGCGCGCCCGCCTACCAGCTGGGCTTCGTGCGCGGTTACGGCGCCGCGCTCGAACGGCGCGCGGCGGCCGACGCCGAGACGCTGCTCGCCAGCCTGCGCGCGCCGAAGCTCGACGGCCGGGCGCGCTGAGCGGCGCGCGCCCGCGTCCCTATTCGCGTTCCTATAATGGCCGCCCGTATTCTTCCGACAGACCGATGACCGACGCGTCGCCTCCTTCTTCCTCCGCCGAACCGCTCGCACTGGGCGGCGAACTTTGGCTGCGCGCCGGGCCGCAGACGCTCGGCGGCGCGAACCGCATCGCGCTGCTCGCGGCGATCGGCGAAACCGGCTCGATCACGCGCGCGGCGAAGGCCGTCGGGCTCAGCTACAAGGCCGCCTGGGATGCGATCGACACGATGAACAACCTGGCCGGCGAGCCGCTCGTCACGCGTTCGACCGGCGGCAAGGGCGGCGGCGGCACGACACTGACGCCGCGTGCCGCATCGCTGATCGCCGCGTACCGCACCATCGAGCGCGAGCATCGGCGCTTCATCGAGGCCGCCAGCGCGGCGGTGTCCGGTTTCGACGTCGACTGGGCGCTGATCGGGCGGATCGGGATGAAGACGAGCGCGCGCAATCAGCTGTTCGGCAAGGTCGCGGCGATCGTGCGCGGCACGGTGAACGACGAGGTGACGCTCGCGCTGCCGGGCGGCCAGACGATCGTCGCCGTGCTCACGCACGAAAGCGCCGATGCGCTCGCGTTGCGGCCGGGCGCCGATGCCTGTGCGCTCGTGAAGGCGTCGTGGGTCGTGTTGGCCGTCGACGACGACGCAGATCGCGAGGCTGGCGCCATCTCGAAAATATCGGCGCGCAACCAGCTGCACGGTACCGTCGACACCATCGCGGCGGGCGCGGTCAACAGCGAGGTGACGCTTGCGCTCGACGGCGGCGGCACGCTCACCGCCGTGATCACGAACGAGAGTGTCGGCGCGTTGCAGCTCGAGGCCGGGCGGCGCGCGATCGCGCTGTTCAAGGCGTCGAGCGTGATTCTGGCGGTGACGGGCTGAGCGGGATGGCGGCGAGGTGACGCTTGCGCTCGACGGCGGCGGCATGCTCGCCGCCGTGATCACGAACGACAGTGCCGGCGCGTTGCGGCTCGAGGCCGGACGGCGCGCGATCGCGCTGTTCAAGGCATCGAGCGTGATTCTGGCGGTGACGGGCTGAGCGGGATGGCGGCGGCACGCTCACTGCCGTGATCGCGAACGAGAGTGTCGGCGCGTTGCGCCTCGACTTCGGGCGGCGCGCGATCGCCGGCGGCGTTACAGACTAACCGTGCGATAGCAGCCGCGCCGCTCACCCGCCACATGCGCGCTGCGCTCGCGCGTTCGTAGCATTGCGCCTCATGCCGCCGCTGCGACTCCGGTCGCGCGCACACCGCGCCTCGCGCGCTCGTGCGTCGGCATGCTCACGTCACGCGCGATGGCCACGCCGCGGGCGGCGTCGCGGCCTGCACGCGCCCGTCGCTGAGTTGCACGACCTGATCGCCGAAGGCGGCGACGTCGTCGGGATCGTGCGAAATCAGCACCATCGGGATATCGAGCCGCGCCTGTAGCTCGGCCAGCTCGTGACGCATGCGCTGACGCATCGTGCGGTCGAGCGCGGCGAACGGCTCGTCGAGCAGCAGGATGCGCGGCTGCGAGACCAGCGCGCGCGCGAGCGCGACGCGCTGTTTCTGCCCGCCCGACAGCTGCGCCGGAAACTGCCCGGCTAGCGCGTCGAGCTCGAACGCGTGCAGCCAGTACGCGACTTCCGGCGGCACCGCGTTCGCGCGCGGGTTGCGCAGCCCGCCGGTGAGCCCGAACGCGATGTTCTGACGCACGTTCAGATGCGGGAACAGCGCGTAGTCCTGGAACAGATAGGCGACGCGGCGCGCGCGGGTCGGCACGTCGATGCCGCGCGCGGCGTCGAACAGCGCTTCGCCGTTCAGCGTGATCGTGCCTTCGTCGGGCGCGAGCAAGCCGGCGATCGCCTGCAGCGTCATGCTCTTGCCGGCGCCCGAAGGCCCGAACAGCACGACGCGCTGCGTATCGGCCGTGAACGACACGTCGAGCGTGAAGCGGCGCTCCGTGTTCGCGTAGGTCTTGCGGATAGCCACGGCGAGGCTCATGCAAGCCTCCGTCGCGCACGCGTAGCCGTTCGAGCGCCCGTCGCGCGCGGCGCCGTACTGCGATGCGGATGCGGCGTGCGTGTCATGTCGGTTCGCTCCGGGCCGCGCGCGCGGGCACGAGCCAGCCGGCTGCGAGCAGTACGAGCACGCAGGTGATCGACGTCACGATCACCAGGAAGTTGGCCGTGCCGTCGTCGCCGGCCTGCACCGCCGCATAGATCGCGACCGACAGCGTCTGCGTGCGGCCGGGCAGGTTGCCGGCGATCATCAGCGTCGCGCCGAATTCGCCCAGTGCGCGCGCGAACGCGAGCAGTGCGCCGGCCAGAATGCCGCGCGCGGCGAGCGGCAGCGTCACGCGGAAGAACACCGCGGCTTCGCCGAGCCCGAGCGTGCGCGCCGCGCGTTCGAGATGCGGATCGACACCCTCGAACGCGGCGCGCGCCGATTTCAGAATGAGCGGAAAGGCCACGACCATCGACGCGATCACCGCGCCCCGCCACGTGAACACCAGCTCGATGCCGAGCCGGTCGAGCCAGGCGCCGAGCCAGCCGCGCCGGCCGAGCAGCACGAGCAGGTAATAGCCGAGCACCGTCGGCGGCAGCACCAGCGGCAGCGTCAGCAGCGAATCGAGCAGATCCCGCAGCGGCGAGCGCCAGCGGGCGAGCATGAAGGCAGCCGCGACGCCGAGGACGATGTCGAGCGCCGTCGCCCAGCCGGCCACTTTCAGCGACAACAGCAGCGGCACCCACGCGTCCTGCATCATGCGGCGCTCACTTGCCCGCGGGCTTGAAGCCGAACGTCGACAGCACGGCCTGCCCCTGCGGCGACACGACGAAATCGATGAACGACTGCGCCTGCGCGGCATGGCGGCTGTCCTTGACGACCGCGATCGGATAGGTGATGGGCGTCTGCGTCGGCACGGTCAGCGCGACCTTCACGCGACCGGGCATGATCGCCGCGTCGGTGCCGAACACGAAGCCGGCATCGACTTCACCGCGCGCGACGTAGTCGAGACTCTGGCGCACGTTGGCGGCCAGTACGCCCTTCGCGCTGACGGCGTCCCATACGCCCGCCGCACGCAGCGCGCCTTCGGTGTAGCGGCCGACCGGCACCGACGCCGGGTCGCCGTACGCGATGCGCTTCACGCCGGGCCCACTCAGATCTTTGAGCGTGGTCGGTGCCGGCGTGCGGCTGTCGGCCGGCACGATCAGCACGAGCGAGTTCGCGGCGAAATCGCGGCGCGTGCCGGGCACGATGACCTTTTCGCCGACCGCGCGATCCATCGCCTTCTGATCGGCCGACGCGAACACGTCGGCCGGCGCGCCCTTGGCGATCTGCTGCATCAGCACGTCCGACGCGCCGAAGTTGAACAGCACTCTGGTTTCGGGGTGCTGCTTCTGGTAGGCGTCGCCGACCGCCTTGAACGCGTTCGTCAGGCTGGCCGCGGCCGACACGACGAGCTCGTCGGCGGCGCGGGCCGGCGCGCTGAACGCGATGGCGACGCCGAGCGCGGCGCACGGCAGCAGGCGGAGCAGGGTACGGCGAAGCGGGCGGGCGGTCGGGCGCATGGTCGGGTCGTCTGAACGGTCGAAAACCGTAATCGTAATATAGCGCCGGTTATAACGCTCGGCATACTGCAGATGCGGCGCTGCGCATGACGGGACGGAACGTGGAAAAAGGCGCTGGAACGACGGCTGCGTGCGGACTCAGGCGTGCAGCGGCGCCGACGCGGCGGTGCGGTGCAGCGTGGACGGCTGCGACGCCGGCCGATAGTTCGGATTGGCCTTCCAGCGTGCGCGCACGAACGGCCGCTCGTGCCCCGACAGCTCGAGCGCGACGCGCGTGACCCAGCGGTGCGACGGCACCGTGATGCCGTGCAGCGCAACGGTTACGAGCGCGAGGCTGGCGACCACGGCCGGCACCGACCAGCGATGCGGCACGGCGTGCCACGAGCCCGCGATGAACGCCAGCGCGGCGAGCGCGCCGACGATGCAGCCCGTGATGGCTTCGGACGGCGAATGCGCGGCGAGCGCGACGCGCGACACGCCGACCGCAATGCCGGCCGCGAGGCCGAGCGCGACGCCGGCGATCCGCACGGCGGTGCGCATGCGGATCAGCGCGAGGAACATTGCGACCGGATAGACCGACGTCGACAGCATTGCATGGCCGCTGAACCCGGTGAAATCCCACGCGCGGATGCCGATACCCCAGCCGAGGAATGCGATCTTGGTCAGCGCGACGACGCCGATCGCGCCCGCGAGCACGCCGAGCCACGCGGCCGAGCGCTGCCACGAGTAGCCGAGCGCGAGCCATACGGCGATCGTGATCGCGAGCGGCAACGTCAGGCCGGCGCCACCGAACGCGGTGATCGTGATCCACAAGTGAGCGGGCAGGTCGAACATCGGGAAGGGAACGAGCTGAGGCGGGACGAATGCTTGAATCAACGCGCGAGCCGGGCAGAACGACTACAACGGATACGTGCGGCCAAACCCCAGTATAGCGCCGCGCCTGATCGAGGCCCGTTTTTCGCCGGTCGATGGAACTACCGCGGCGCAGGAAAAATCTCATGAACAGTGTTATGGTGCATTGCACAAACTTAAACGATGCGCTCCTGCGTCGTGCCCTTTTTTACTGAATGCGAGCTCGATCGATGACCAAAAGTCTGACGAAGGTATGGCTGGGCGGCATGAAACGCATGCTGTCTCCGGCTGCGCAGCGCGCTGCGCGCGATGCGCAGCGGATCGCACGTGAAACGCTGGAGGCCGCCGCGGCGCCCATTGCGGCCGAGCTGTCGCCGGTGCGCGAGTCGCGCGTGCGTCCGCGCGCGGCGGCATGGGCAACCGGCGAATGGACGCGCGGCGAGCATCCGATGGCGCCCGCGCTCGGCCGGCTGGTCCAGCAGCTTGCGTACGCGCTGTACGTGCCGCAGGGCCGCCGGCGCGGTCCGATGCCGCTCGTCGTGATGCTGCACGGCTGCCAGCAATCGGCCGACGAATTCGCGCAAGGCACGCGGATGAATCTGCTGGCCGATCAGCACGGGTTCGCCGTGCTGTATCCGGAGCAGTCGATGCGCGCCCATGCGCACGGTTGCTGGCACTGGTATGAGGATACCGACCGGGCGGGCCGCGGCGAAGCCGATGCCGTCGCGTCGCTGGTCGATGCCGTCGTCGACGAGCACGGCTTCAACGCCTCGCGCGTATACGTGGCCGGCCTGTCGGCCGGTGCCGGCCTCGCGACGTTGCTGGCGCTGCACCATCCGGAGCGCTTCGCGGCGGTCGCGCTGCACTCCGGGCCGGCGCTCGGCGAAGCCAATTCCGGGATCAGCGCAATGGACGTGATGCGCCGCGGCCTGCGGCAGAACCCGGCCGCGGCGGTCGATGCGCTCGTCGATGCCGGCGCGTATCCGGGCATGCCGGCGCTGATCGTTCAGGGCGATGGAGATCACGTCGTCGCGCCGAAGAATGCCGATCAGCTGGCCGTCCAGTTCATGCGTCTGAACGGGCTGGCGGACAGCCGCGGCGCGCTGCGCGGCGGCGAGCGCGTGGAAACGCGGTCGGCCGGCGCGCAAATCACCGAGGTGCGACGGGAAGGCGTGCCGGTCGTGCGCCTGTGTCACGTGAAAGGGCTCGATCATGCATGGGCCGGCGGCGACGAAGCGGTGCCGTTTCACGCGGCCGTTGGTCCCGACGCGAGCGCGATGATCTGGTCGTTTTTCGAAAGCAATCGCCGCACTGTGGCGACGGAACGACGGGTGGTGTGATCGATGCTGGCAAGGAACTAGGGTTTTCCCTATAATACGGGAAAACCCTAGTCAAAGACCTTTCCGATAGCGAGATCGAACATGTACCTGCTGAGCCACCTCTTCCTGATGCTGACCAAGAACGCCGACCGGGCCGCGAAAGAGCGCGCCGACGCATACCTGGCGGAAGCGACCGACATTTACGACCTCGAATTCCGTATGCGCAAGATCGATCGCGAAGCGGCGATGAACCGTCCGTTCTCGATCGGCGCCCGCTAAGCGGCGCGACGCGTGCCGGCGTCGCCGCCGGCACGGAGAACCACGCGAAGAAGGGCGTGTGCGGCCATCGGGCCGCACACGCCCTTTTTGCATCCGCTGCGGCGCGCTGCGTCAGATGACCGTGAGACGCACCGGCACGTTGTTGCGGGTTGCGTTCGAGTACGGGCACACGTGGTGCGCCTTGTCGATGAGCGCTTGCGCGTCGGCCTTGTCGAGGCCCGGCAGCGACACGCGCAGTTCGATGTCGAGGCCGAAGCCGCCCGCATCGTTCGGGCCGATCCCCACTTCGGCGGTCACTTGCGTGTCGGCCGGCAGCGTCTGCTTGTTCTGGCCGGCGACGAACTTCATCGCGCTCAGGAAACATGCGGAGTAGCCTGCCGCGAACAGCTGTTCCGGATTCGTGCCTTCCGCGCCCGTGCCGCCCAGCTCGCGCGGTGCGGCCAGCTTCACGTCCAGCTTGTTGTCGGCCGAAACGGCGCGGCCGTCGCGGCCGCCGGTACTCGTGGCGCCCGTCTTGTATAGAACGTTCATCGTGCAACTCCTGTCGGTAGAAGTGAGGAGAGCGGACCGGCGACATGCTGCCGCCAGCCACCCGATCAATATAGAACACAAATGATTAGTGTGCAAATTAATTTCGGCGACACGGTCGGGCTGAGCACGAACATCGTGCGGTCGCTTCGTCAATCGCCGTTGGCGGCCGCCAGTGCATCGTGCAGCTGCTGCAGATCCGCGCGCAGCCTCATGAGGAATTCGGGCGTCTGCTGCATTGCGCAAAAAAGATCGGCGGGGACCGAGCGCGCCTGGTCCTTCAGCGCGCGGCCTTCCGGCGTCACCCGCACGTTCACGACGCGCTCGTCGGTGGTGCTGCGCGCGCGTTCGACGTAGCCGAGCGCCTCCAGCCGCTTCAGCAGCGGCGTGACGGTGGCCGGATCGAGGTCGAGTCGCGCCGCGATGTCCTTCACCGCGATGTCGTCGCGCTCCCACAGCACCAGCATCGCCAGATATTGGGGATAGGTCAGCGACAGCTTGTCGAGCAACGGCTTGTACGCCTTCGTCATCGCATGCGAAGTCGAATAGAGCGCGAAGCAGAGTTGCTCGTCGAGGGTCTGAGGCAGGGAAGGCGTGCGGTCCATGATCCGATGGGGCGCGAAACGGCGCTGACGATTTGCACGCAAATTATTTTGCGCCCAAACGGCTTGCTTGAACAGCGCGCGGGCAGCGGGGCTGGATGAGGCGGTCGGGCGACCGCCAAGGACGGGATAGGGCCGGCCGAGCAAGCCGGCCGACCGCCGTTTCAGCGACCCGACATCGGCGTCGCCGTGCCCGGCTCCTGCACGCCGAAGCAGCCGCGATAGGTCGCGTAGAACGAGCAGTACATCATCGTAACGATCACGATCGTCACCGGCATCATGATCGTCAGCACGTAGGCGCCGGCGCCGAGCGCCTGCAACAGCAGCGACAGGCCGAACGACGTGCCGAGCGCGACGCCGAACCACAGCAGCCCGTACACCATGAACGCGCCGCGATTGCGCCAGCAGCTGACGATGCTGAAGAACAGCGCCTTCGCCGGCGGGATGTCGTGCCATGCGGTGAGCACCGGCGCGAACCAGAACAGCATCGCGACCGGCGTGTAGAGCAGCGTGGCGAGGAGCAGCGCACCGAGCGTGCGCTGCGCGGCGAGCGATTCCGGCGTCGGATTCGTGTCGCCGGTCGTGCCAAGCATCATGTGGAGCAGGCCGCCGCCGTCGACCAGCGACGACGCGGCGAACACCAGCACCATCAGCGCGACGTAGACGACGCCGAGCACCAGCAGCCGCTGAGTCGCGGCTGCGCCGTACGACCGGAAGCCGTCGACGAGTATCGTCGGCATCACCGGCTTGCCGGCCACGGTGTCGCGGCACGCGGCCATGAAGCCGACCGCGATGCCGGGGATGAACACCAGCGGCAGCGCCGCGCCGACCACTGGCACCATCGACACCAGCGTGATCGCGAGCAGGTACGTGAAGAACAGCGTGATGAACGCGAGTGGGTTCCGGCGGAACAGCCAGATGCCTTGACGGAACCAGACATAGCCCGCTTTCGCGGGTACTTCGATCAGTTGCATGCGGTGTGGGTCTCGGGAAGCGCGGGCGTGTGGGCGATCCGCTCACGGAGAATGCGTTCGAAATGACCGGGATCGTGCGGCTTCAGCATTTCGGCCGCGCGCGGCAGGTAGAAGTCGTACAGGCGGGACACCCAGAACCGGTACGCGCCGGCGCGCAGCATGTCGCTCCAGTGGCGGCGCTCCTCGGCGGTGAACGGCCGCACGGTCTGGTATGCGCGCAGCAGCGCGTCGGCGCGCGCGGTGTCGAGCACGCCGGTCGCGAGGTCGACGCACCAGTCGTTGACGGTCACCGCGACGTCGAACAGCCATTTGTCGCAGCCGGCGAAATAGAAGTCGAAGAAGCCGCCGAGCCGTACGTCGTGGCCGGTGCCGGGCGCCGCGTGCGCGAACAGCACGTTGTCGCGGAACAGATCGCAGTGGCACGGGCCGCTCGGCAGCGCCGCGTAGTCGTCCGATGCGAAGAACGCGGCCTGGTGCGCGAGTTCGCTTTCGAGCAGCGCGCGCTGCGCGTCGGAAATGAACGGCACGATCGCCGGCACGTTTTCCTGCCACCACGGCAGGCTGCGCAGGTTCGGCTGCTGGCGCGCGTAGTCGCGCCCCGCCAGGTGCATGCGCGCCAGCATCTGGCCGACTTCGATGCAGTGTTCGACACCGGGCGCGAGCTCCGCGGCGCCGTCGAGCTTGGTCACGATCGCGGCCGGCTTGCCGTGCAGCAGGCCGAACAGGGCGCCGTCGTCGCGCGGCACCGGGTCGGGCACCGGCACGCGATGGCTTGCCAGGTGGCGCATCAGGTCCAGATAGAACGGCAGCTGTTCGGCCGTCAGCTTCTCGAAGATCGTCAGCACGTATTCGCCGCGCGTCGTCGTCAGGAAGAAGTTGCTGTTTTCGATGCCGGACGGAATGCCGCGGAACGCCAGCACGTCGCCCAGTTCGTAGTGGCGCATCCATTGCGCGAGATCGGAGTCGGAAACAGCGGTGAAAACGGCCATGCGAGATGCGTCTGGTCAGTTGTCGACGCGCGCGGCGTGCGGCGCGACGGGAATGGAGGGAGCGCGGCGCGCCGCGCCGAAACCGGCGCGGCGTCGCGCAAATCAATAGTGCAGGTTCACCGACGGCAGGCGCGTGATCGGCACGCCGGCGTCGTGCGGCTTCGGCGACGTGTCGATCGACGAGCTCATCTGATAGCGCGTGCCGAAATTCGACTTCACGTCGATCTCGACCGGCTTGCCGCGATCGCGATACTCGGTGACTTCGGTGCCGTTCTTGCTTTTTTCGTGAAAGCTCGGCGTGCGGCGGATGTCGGCGAAGTCGACCTTGGACGTGACTTCGGCGCCCGGCCGGTTGATCTTGCGGAGATCGGGCAGGCCGGCGGCTTCGTTGGCCTCGGCGCGCGCCTGCGCGTCGGCGTCCGACGTGCTGCCGGCCGCGTACGCGGCTCCGGCGGCGGCAAACGTGCCAGCAAGCGCGGCGGCGACGACGAGAATGAGCGGCTTCATGATGAGTCTCCAGTGAACCCGCCGATTTTAGCAAATTACTGCGTGCAGCCCGCCCGTCGCGTGCGACCGCCGTGGCTGCGCGGAGCCATGAGCGTGACCGGGTTCCGTGGTAATGTGGTCCGATCAGATGAGGTGACGAAAATGAAGAACGATTTGAGCCGCCGGCACCGCGTGCTGACGCCCGAAAGCCCACCCGTCGAAGCCTTCGACGATTCCATCGCCGCCGTCGCGCGACTGTCGGCCATCTACGACACCAATACTGGCTTCCTGCGCGATGCGTTCGCGCGCTACCGGCGCCACGAACCGATCACCGAGCACGTGCGCGCGTGCTATCCGTTCGTGCGGATTCGCACCGACGTCAACACGCACGTCGATTCGCGCCGCTCGTACGGCTTCGTCGCCGGCCCCGGCGTGTTCGAGACGACCGTCACGCGCCCCGACCTGTTCGCGAACTACTATCGCGAGCAACTTCGCCTGTTGTCGAAAAACCATCACGTGAAGATCGAGATCGGCGTTTCGTCGCAGCCGATTCCCGTGCACTTCGCGTTTCCCGAGGGCATCCACCTCGAAGGCGAACTCGACCGCGACCGCCTGCTCGCGATGCGCGACATCTTCGACACGCCCGATCTGTCGTATCTCGACGATCGCATCGTCAACGGCACGTTCGAGCCGGCGCCCGGCGAGCCGCATCCGCTCGCGCTGTTCACCGCGGCGCGCGTCGACTTCTCGCTGCACCGGCTGCGTCATTACACGGCCACGTCGCCGACGCACTTCCAGAATTACGTGCTGTATACGAACTACCAGTTCTACATCGACGAGTTCGTGAAGCTCGGCCGCACGCTGATGACGGAAAGCAGCGATCCCGACGTGCGTGCGTACCGCAGTCAATACAGTTCGTTCGTGGAGCCGGGCGATGTGGTCACGTACAACGCGAACCTCGGCAGCGAGCCGGTCGAGGGCGCCGCGCCGCCGCGGCTGCCGCAGATGCCCGCGTACCACCTGAAGCGCGCGGACGGCAGCGGCATCACGATGGTCAACATCGGCGTCGGCCCGTCGAACGCGAAGACGATCACCGATCACATCGCGGTGCTGCGTCCGCACGCGTGGGTGATGCTCGGCCATTGCGCGGGCCTGCGCAACACGCAGCGCCTCGGCGACTACGTGCTCGCGCACGGCTACGTGCGCGAGGACCACGTGCTCGACGCCGACCTGCCGCTGTGGGTGCCGATCCCCGCGCTCGCCGAAGTGCAACTCGCGCTGGAGCGCGCGGTGGCCGAGGTCACGCAGCTCGACGGCGCCGAGCTCAAGCGCGTGATGCGCACGGGTACGGTCGCGAGCGTCGACAACCGCAACTGGGAATTGCGCGATCATCGCGAGCCCGTGCAGCGGCTGTCGCAGAGCCGCGCGATCGCGCTCGACATGGAAAGCGCGACGATCGCCGCGAACGGGTTCCGGTTCCGCGTGCCGTACGGCACGTTGCTGTGCGTGTCGGACAAGCCGTTGCACGGCGAGCTGAAGCTGCCGGGCATGGCCGATACGTTCTATCGCGGTCAGGTCGATCAGCATCTGCAGATCGGCGTGAAGGCGATGGAAATCCTCCGCACCAACGGACTCGACAAGCTGCACAGTCGCAAGCTGCGGAGCTTTGCCGAGGTGGCGTTCCAGTAACCTCACGTCGCAGCGCAGTTGCGCGTGCAACGACGAAGGCCGCATGCGAACCATGGTTCGCAAGCGGCCTTCTTGTTGGTACGTTACACGGCGCGATCAGCGCGCCGCGCGGATGCTCAGCACTCGCCCTTCTTCGCGTGTCCCGGCGGGCAGTGATAGCCGCCGCGCGGTTCGTGCCGATAGCCGCGTTCGTGGTCTTCCCATTCGCGGCGCTCCCAGTAGCGACGGCCGTCCCAATAGCGGTCGCCATGCCAGCCGACGATCACCGCAGGCGCGGGGGCGACGATCACCGGCGCCGCGGTGCCGATGTTCACGTCGACGTTGACGGCGTGGGCGAGGCCGGACACCGTGAGACCGAGGCCGGCGAGAGAAAGGGCGAGCAGCGTGGGTTTCATGTTGTTTTCCGTGATGTCGTGATCAGATGCCGGTGCGACGCGATGGACGCGAGGGGGAATCGTTTCCACCGGGGGGACGCCGCGCCGACGAGATGCAGTGTGCTGGCGCGCGACGAAAAATGCGAGCCGCGTTTGTAACGGCTGATTGGCGCCGGGCGCGGCCGTGTCGGCCACCACGTTCGGCGCGATTTGACAATGAAGGTTCACGGCCAAGCAACGTCGTGCGACGTTGCGCGCGAATTTGACATTCGACCGCACGCGGCCGCGCGGCGCCGATTAATGCGAGGTTACAAAATGACACGCGGCAGGCAGCGCAATCGCGCCGCCTGCCGCGTGTGGACCGCGCGCTGCCGGCAATGCGCCGGCAGCGGCAGCGCCCGCGTTACAGATAGAACATGCGGTCTTCTTCGGGGCGCGGCGGTTCGTCGTCGCCTTCCGGGCCTTCTTCTTCGCCGCTGTCCTCGTAGAAGGCGAGCACGGCGTCGAGCACCTGGTCGGGATCGTCGATCACCTGCATCAGGTCCATGTCTTCGGGATTGATCAGGCCCATCGGAATCAGCTGGTCGCGGAACCACTGCAGCAGCCCCTTCCAGAACTCGCTGCCGACGAGGATGATCGGCACGAGCCGCGACTTCTTCGTCTGGATCAGCGTGAGCACTTCGGACAGTTCGTCGAGCGTGCCGAAGCCGCCCGGCATCACGATCACCGCGTCGGAGTTCTTGACGAACGTGACCTTGCGCGTGAAGAAGTGGCGAAAGCGCAGCGAGATGTCCTGGTAATGGTTGCCGGCCTGCTCATGCGGCAATTCGATGTTCAGGCCGACCGACGGCGCCTTGCCGGCGTGCGCGCCCTTGTTCGCCGCTTCCATGATGCCGGGGCCGCCGCCGGAGATCACCGCGAAGCCGGCGTCGGACAGTTTGCGGGCGATTTGCGCGGCGAGCTTGTAGTGCGGCGTGTCGGGCTTGAGGCGGGCAGAACCGTAGATGCTGACGGCCGGACGGATCTCCGACAGGTACTCGGTTGCCTCGATAAACTCTGCCATAATCGTGAACATCTGCCACGATGCGCGCGCCTTCTTGGCCGTCGCGCGTTCTTGATCTGCGAGCGAACGCAGACTCGGAATCACTTTTCTCTTGTTCATAATGCCTGAAGAACGAAATCTGGAAGGTAAGACCCTGCTATTGGTTGACGGTTCGAGCTATCTGTATCGGGCTTACCATGCGATGCCTGATCTGCGTGGCCCTGGCGGGGAGCCGACCGGAGCGCTCTACGGAATCATCAACATGCTGCGCCGTATGCGCAAGGAAGTCAGTGCAGAGTATAGCGCTTGCGTGTTCGATGCAAAGGGCAAGACGTTCCGCGACGACCTTTATGCCGACTATAAGGCAAACCGTCCGTCGATGCCGCCCGATCTCGCCTTGCAGGTCGAGCCGATTCACGGCGCGGTGCGCGCGCTCGGCTGGCCGCTGCTGATGGTCGAGGGCGTCGAGGCCGACGACGTGATCGGCACGCTCGCGCGCGAGGCCGAGCAGCGCGGCATGAACGTGATCGTGTCGACCGGCGACAAGGATCTCGCACAGCTCGTGACCGAGCGCGTCACGCTCGTCAACACGATGACGAACGAGACGCTCGATCGCGACGGCGTGATCGCGAAGTTCGGCGTGCCGCCCGAGCGCATCATCGATTACCTCGCGCTGATCGGCGACACCGTCGACAACGTGCCGGGCGTCGAGAAGTGCGGGCCGAAGACGGCCGTGAAGTGGCTGTCGCAATACGACAGCCTCGACGGCGTGATCGAGCACGCAGGCGAGATCAAGGGCGTGGTCGGCGACAACCTGCGCCGCGCGCTCGACTTCCTGCCGCTCGGCCGCAAGCTCGTGACCGTCGACACGGCCTGCGATCTCGCACCGCATCTCGAATCGATCGAGGCGTCGCTGAAGACCGACGGCGAAGCACGCGACCTGCTGCGCGACATCTTCGCGCGTTACGGCTTCAAGACATGGCTGCGCGAGGTCGACAGCGCACCGCCGGAAGGCGGCGGCGCCGACGCGCGCGACGGCGAGCCGGCGCCGGTGGTCTCAACCGACATCGTGCGCGAGTACGAGACGATCCAGACCTGGGCGCAATTCGACGCGTGGTTCGCGAAGATCGATGCAGCCGCACTGACGGCGTTCGACACCGAAACCACGTCGCTCGATCCGATGACCGCACGACTCGTCGGGCTGTCGTTTTCGGTCGAGCCGGGCAAGGCCGCGTATCTGCCGGTCGCGCATCGCGGGCCCGATCTGCCCGAGCAACTGCCGCTCGACGACGTGCTCGCGCGCCTGAAGCCGTGGCTCGAAGCGGCCGACCGCAAGAAGGTCGGCCAGCATCTGAAGTACGACGCGCAGGTGCTCGCGAACTACGACATCGCGCTGAACGGCATCGAGCACGACACGCTGCTCGAGTCGTACGTGCTCGAATCGCACCGCACGCACGACATGGACAGCCTCGCGCTGCGCCATCTGGGCGTCAAGACGATCAAGTACGAAGACGTCGCAGGCAAGGGCGCGAAGCAGATCGGCTTCGACGAGGTGGCGCTCGACCAGGCCGCCGCGTACGCGGCCGAAGACGCCGACATCACGCTGCAGCTGCATCACGTGCTCTATCCGCAGATCGCACGCGAAGCGGGCCTCGAGCGCGTGTATCGCGAGATCGAGATGCCGGTGTCGCTGGTGCTGCGCAAGATGGAGCGCACCGGCGTGCTGATCGACGACGCGCTGTTGCACGCGCAAAGCAACGAGATCGCGACGCGGCTCATCGAGCTCGAAGGGCAGGCGTACGAGCTGGCCGGCGGCGAATTCAATCTCGGCTCGCCGAAGCAGATCGGCCAGATCTTCTTCGAGAAGCTGCAGTTGCCGGTCGTGAAGAAGACGCCGAGCGGCGCGCCGTCCACCGACGAAGAAGTGCTGCAGAAGCTCGCCGAGGATTACCCGCTGCCGAAGCTGCTGCTCGAGCATCGCGGGCTGTCGAAGCTGAAGTCGACCTACACCGACAAGCTGCCGCGCATGGTGAACCCCGCCACAGGCCGCGTACACACGAACTATGCGCAGGCCGTGGCGGTCACCGGCCGGCTCGCGTCGAACGAGCCGAACCTGCAGAACATCCCCGTGCGCACGGCCGAAGGCCGGCGCATTCGCGAAGCGTTCATCGCGTCGCCGGGCCATCGGATCGTGTCGGCCGACTATTCGCAGATCGAATTGCGGATCATGGCGCACATCTCCGGCGATGCGTCGTTGCTGCGCGCGTTCGCGCACGGCGAGGACATCCACCGCGCGACCGCGGCCGAAGTGTTCGGCGTGACGCCGCTCGAGGTGAATTCGGATCAGCGCCGCATCGCGAAGGTGATCAACTTCGGGTTGATCTACGGGATGAGCGCGTTCGGACTCGCATCGAATCTCGGCATCACGCGCGATGCGGCGAAGCTGTACATCGACCGCTATTTCGCGCGCTACCCGGGGGTCGCGCAGTACATGGAAGACACCCGTGCGGCGGCGAAGGACCAGGGCTATGTCGAAACGGTGTTCGGCCGTCGCCTGTGGCTGCCGGAAATCAACGGCGGCAACGGGCCGCGCCGGCAGGCGGCCGAGCGTGCCGCAATCAATGCACCGATGCAGGGCACGGCAGCCGATCTGATCAAGCTGTCGATGATCGCGGTCGACGACTGGCTCACGCGCGACCGGCTTGCATCGCGCATGATCATGCAGGTGCACGATGAACTGGTGCTCGAGGTGCCCGACGACGAGCTGTCGCTGGTGCGCGAGAAGCTGCCCGAAATGATGTGCGGCGTCGCGAAGCTGAAGGTGCCGCTGGTCGCGGAAGTCGGCGCCGGCGCGAACTGGGAAGAGGCCCACTGACGCATCGCGCGATTCCCGCTCCCTTCGGCATATTGTTGCGGGGATGCTGAATATCGAGATGGTTTGCTTGTGATCGACGCGCAAGCTCCGGACAATGCAGATCAGCAATTGATTGTTTCGGGGCTGCGCGCCCCGCGTTCCCTGGCTTGGACGCATCGGAGTGTGTTTCGAACTGCACATCGATGGTGTCCGAACCGGTTAATCCAGCGGGCGGCGCGAAGGCATCGCGTCTGCCTCGTCCGGCGGCAGCAGTGTCGAATCGCAAAGGGGGAATCGGATGCATCGGATCATCATCGTAGGCGGAGGCGCGGGCGGCCTCGAACTGGCGACCCGGCTCGGCGATCGTTACGGTGCGAGCGGCAATCGTCCCGCGCGTGCGCTCGTCACGCTCGTCGACCGCAATCCGACTCACATCTGGAAGCCGTTGCTGCACGAGGTCGCGGCCGGCAGCATGGACCCGTTCACGCAGGAGCTCGAATATGCGGCGCAGGCGCGCTGGCATGGCTTCGAGTTTCAGCAGGGCGAGCTGACCGCGCTCGATCGCACCGCGAAGCGCATCGCGCTGGCGCCGGTCAACGACAGCGACGGCGCGGAACTGCTGCCCGCGCGCAATCTGGAATATGACACGCTGGTGGTCGCGATCGGCAGCACGACGCACTTCTTCGGCGTGCAGGGCGCGGCGGAAAACGCGATCGCGCTCGATACGGTCGGCGAAGCCGAGCGCTTCCGCAAGCGCCTGATTGCTGCGTGCATGCGCGCCGAGCACCAGGCACCGGCTGAGCCCGCACCGGGCGCGGCCGCCGAGCCGCGCATCCAGGTCGTGATCGTCGGCGGCGGGGCGACGGGCGTCGAATTGTCGGCCGAACTGCGCAACACCGCGCAGGTGCTGTCCGTGTATGGGCTGCACAAGCTTGATCCGCGGCATGACGTCGGCATCGTGCTGATCGAATCGGGCCCGCGCATTCTCCCCGCGCTGCAGGAGCGCGTGTCGTCGGCGACGGCCGAACTGCTCGAGAAGCTCGGTGTTCGCCTGATGCTGGCCGAGCGCGTGACCGAAGTCGCGCCGGGATTCGTGCATACCGCGAGCGGCAAGGCCGTGCGCGCCGACCTCACGGTGTGGGCGGCCGGCATCAAGGCGCCGGCCGTGCTCGGGCAACTGGACGGCCTGCAGGTCAACAAGCTCGGCCAGCTCGACGTGCGCCGTACGCTGCAGACCGTCATCGACGACAACGTGTTCGCACTCGGCGACTGCGCGGCATGCGCATGGCCCGGCCACGAACGCAACGTGCCGCCGCGCGCGCAGGCCGCGCATCAGCAGGCGAGCTTCCTGCTGAAGGCGATCGGATGCCGGCTCGACGGCCGGCCGCTGCCCGAGTTCACGTATCGCGATTTCGGTTCGCTCGTGTCGCTCGGCCACTTCAGCGCGGTCGGCAACCTGATGGGCGGGTTGATCGGCGGCAACATGCTGATCGAAGGGTTGTTCGCGCGGTTCATGTACATGTCGTTGTACCGGCTGCACGTCGCGGCGCTGCACGGCTATCCGCGCATGGTGCTCGATACGGTCGCGCACTGGCTGCGGCGGACGACGCTGCCGCGTGTGAAGCTGCACTAGTCGCGCGCGGTGGATGCGGGCATCGAGCGGGCAGCGCGTGACCGGCTGCGTCGATGCCCGCGGCACGTGCGATTGCCGCGCTGCGAGGTCCGCCTCCGACCAGCCGCGCACGCATGACGACACGCCGTTTCATTCGCGCGACGCGGTGGGTCGCGCGCCCGCCGACGAGCGGGACAGCCACGTCGGTAATCGAGTCTTACATCTCCGACAGTTGACGCGACAACGGATTATTGGGCATCTTGTGCGGGTTTCCGGTTGCGGCGGTGTGCCAGCCGCCGCGACATCCGCGTCGTTCGACGGCGCGACGCTCCGTCCGGTTCCGTTCGCGGCCATGACGGCGGTGCCCAATCGAGGAGTGCATTCATGTTGAAACCCGAAGTCGACAGCTTGGTCCCCCACGTTCCGTTCTCGCGCCGCAAGTTCATGCAGGCCGCGCTCGGCAGCGCCTTCGCGGCGGCCGTGCTGCCCGTGTCGGCGCAGACGATCACGACCGACAGCGCGGGGCTCGACGTCGACACGATCGAAATCCGTTCCGGCGATGCGAGCATCCCCGCGTATCGCGCGCAGCCGGTCGACAAGACGAATCTGCCGATCGTCATCGTGATCCACGAGATCTTCGGCGTGCATGCGCATATCGCCGATGTGTGCCGGCGCTTTGCGAAGCTCGGCTATCTCGCGATCGCGCCCGACCTGTTCGCGCGGCAGGGCAATGCGGCGAAGTATCCGACGATGAAGGATCTCTACGAGCACATCATCAGCAAGGTGCCCGACCGGCAGGTGACCGAGGATCTCGATGCGACCGTCGCGTGGGCCGGCAGGAACGGCGGCGATCCGGCGCGGCTCGGCGTGACGGGGTTCTGCTGGGGCGGCCGCCAGGCGTGGCTCTATGCGGAGCACAACCCGCACGTGCTCGCGGCGGTGGCGTGGTACGGCTTCGTCGAGGGCAAGACCGACGAGATGACGCCGTTCAATCCGGTCGATCATGCGTCGTTGCTGAAGGTGCCGGTGCTCGGCCTCTATGGCGAGAAGGACGCCAACATCACGCAGGCGTCGCTCGCCGACATGCGTAATGCGATCCAGACGAGCGATTCGAAGCGCGCGCGCCAGTCGGAGATCGTCGTGTATCCGGATGCCGGCCACGCGTTCTTCGCCGATTACCGGCCGAGCTACGTGAAGGCCGACGCCGAAGACGGGTGGAAACGCGCGATCGAGTGGTTCCAGAAGTACGGCGTGATGTAAGCGAACGGGCGGCGTCGGGAGCCGCCCGTTCGTCGTGCCGTGTCGGCGCTTACGGCGTGGGGCCGGTCGCGATCGGCCGCGCCGGATCGGCGCTCCATTCGCTCCACGAGCCCGGATACAGCGACGCGCCGTGCAGCCCCGCGATTTCGAGCGCGAGCGCGTTGTGGCATGCGGTCACGCCCGACCCGCATTGCAGGATCACGCTGTTCGGCTGGACGCCGGCCAGCAGGGCGGTGAACGTCTCGCGCAGCTCGTGGCCCGTCTTGAAGCGGCCGTCGGTCGAGAGATTGTCCTTGAAGAAGCGGTTGCGCGCGCCGGGAATATGGCCGCCGACACGATCGATCGTTTCGTTTTCGCCGCGATAGCGGTCCGGTGCCCGAGCGTCGATCACGATCCGCGCGCCCGACGCGATGTTCGCGAGCACGGCCGCAGCATCGACGGTCGACTCGAGCGGCGCGGCCGCGCGGAAGTCGCCGGCAGCCGGATGCTGCACGTCCGTCGTCAGCGGCTGGCCGGACGCCTCCCATGCCTGCAGACCGCCGTCGAGCACCGCCACGGAGTCGTGCCCGAGCCAGCGCAGCAACCACCACAGGCGCGCCGCATAGGCGCCGCCGTGCGCGTCATACGCAACCACCTGCTGGCCCTGCTTGACGCCGCGGCTGGCCATCAGCGAGGCCAGTGCGTCGCGGCTCGGCAGCGGATGGCGGCCGTTGGTGCCGGTCTTGCGCCCGGACAGGTCGCGATCGAGGTGCAGATACTGTGCGCCGGGAATATGGCCGGCTGCGTAAGCGGCTTCGCCCGCTGCCGGATCGGCGAGATCGAAGCGGCAGTCGAACACGGCGACGCTGCCCGGTGCCGCGGCCAGCCGCTCGGCGAGATTGGCGGCGGAGATGAGCGTGGTGTAGTGAGTGTGTGGCATGACGGCTCCCTGGAGTGCGAACGGCCCGATACCCGAAGTCTAAACAAAAAAAGACGGGCCGAAGCCCGTCTTTTCATGATGCCGGATGCGTTGCGCGGCTGGCCGTCGCGTGGGCGATCAGAGATCGCCGAGATGGCGGCGCAGGAACTCGTGGAAGTGCTGCATGCCGTCTTCCATCGGGCTCTGATACGGGCCGACCTGCGATTCGCCGCGCGCCATCAGCGCACGACGGCCTGCGTCCATCCGCATGGCGATTTCATCGTCCTCGACGGCCGTCTCCATATATGCGGCGCGCTCCGCCTCGACGAATTCGCGCTCGAACAGTGCGATTTCCTCGGGGTAATAGAACTCGACGATGTTGGTCGTCTTCTGCGGGCCGCGCGGAATCAGCCACGACACCACGAGCACGTGCGGATACCACTCGATCATCAGGCCCGGGTAATAGACCATCCAGATCGCCCCGAACTCAGGCGGTACGCCGTTGCGGAACTTGAGCACCTGCTCGTGCCACTTCTGGTAAGTCGCGCTGCCCGGCTTCGCGAGCGCGTTGTGCACGCCGACCGTCTGCACGCTGTACCATTCGCCGAACTCCCATTTGAGATCGTCGCACGACACGAAGCTGCCGAGGCCCGGGTGGAACGGGACGACGTGGTAGTCCTCGAGGTAGACCTCGATGAACGTCTTCCAGTTGTAATCGCACTCGTGCACTTCGACGTGATCGAACTGATATTCGGCGAAGTCGAAATGATGTTTCGTGCCGAGATTCGCGAGATCGCGCGCGACGTTGCGGCCTTCGGCCTCGAACAGCAGCCCCTGCCAGTTCTGCAGCGGGCTCTTGCCGAGATTCAGGCACGGCTTGTCGGGGAAGTGCGGCGCGCCGAGCAGCTGGCCGTCCAGGTCGTAAGTCCAGCGATGCAGCGGGCATACGATGTTCTGGGTGCGGCCGCGCCCATTGAGCATGATCGCCTGACGGTGACGGCAGACGTTCGACAGCAACTCGACCTGGTTCGCCTGATTGCGTACCAGCACGCGGCCTTCCTGTTCGGACGGCAGCGCAAAATAATCCCCCGCTTCGGGCACCATCAACTCGTGCCCGATGTAACGAGGTCCTTTCTTGAAGAGGGTTTCGATCTCGCGCTCAAGCAGCGCCTCATCGAAGTAAGCAGTGACTGGAAGCTGGCTATGAGCCGACTTCAACTGAAGCGCATCGCTCAGATTGGACATTCCCACTCCCGGTGATAGCGTGAAAGCAGTGAACAACCCAACCATCGAAAAATCGATTTAGGGAAACGGGGAATTATACCCGGATCCCCTCGTAAGGCCAGGATTAAGTGCCTGATTTGTGTCAATTTTTTGTCGGGCGTCGATGGGCCCGCGCATGGTCGGCGCCCGATACGGGGTCGCATGTGGGGCCGGGTACCCACGTCGGCAGGTCGGAAATTTCTCTTTTGCCGTAGAATGTCCGACTTGTTTTGCAATTTGACACCCTCGTCCATGGCGAAAACCGCATCCCCCGGCGACACCGCGGCCGGTAACGGCACCGAACCGTTGCCGGACAAGTACGAAACGGCGCTGGCGGAACTCGAATCGCTGGTTGCCCGGATGGAAGGCGGCGCGTTGAGCCTCGAGGATTCGCTTGCCGCGTATCGCCGCGGCGCGGCCCTCGTTGCGTTTTGCCAACAGCAGCTCGAGAAAGTGGAGCAACAGGTCCGCGTGCTCGACGGCGCGACGCTGAAGCCGCTTTCCTCCGGAACGGCCGCCACGGACGGCGACGACGACGATCTATGACATTCGAACAATGGATGCGGTCCGTACTTGACCGTGTCGAGGACGCACTCGGCCACTATTTGCCGGCCGACAACGTGGTGCCCACGCAACTCCACGAGGCGATGCGCTACGCGGTCCTCGGTGGGGGCAAACGCGTTCGCCCGCTGCTGTGCCATGCAGCGGGTGAGCTGACGGGCGCGACCGAAGCGGCGCGCAACGCGGCGGCGGCGGCGCTGGAGATGATCCACGTCTACTCGCTGGTGCACGACGACATGCCGTGCATGGACGACGACGCGCTGCGTCGCGGCAAGCCGACCGTGCACGTGCAGTACGACGAGCCGACGGCGCTGCTGGTCGGCGATGCGCTGCAGTCGCAGGCATTCGTCGCGCTGACGGATGCCGACGCGCTGTCGCCCGTGCAGCAGGCCGCGCTGGTGCGCGAGCTGGCGCTCGCGAGCGGCTCGATCGGCATGGCCGGCGGGCAGGCGATCGATCTGGCGAGCGTCGGCCTGAAGCTGACGCGCGAGCAGCTCGAGACGATGCACCGGATGAAGACCGGCGCGCTGTTGCGCGCCGCTGTGCGGATGGGCGCGCTGGCAGGCGAGACGCCGTCGGCGGATGCGATGGCCGCACTCGATGTGTACGCGGGGGCCGTGGGCCTGGCGTTCCAGGTCGTCGACGACATTCTCGACGTCACGACCGATTCGGCGACGCTCGGCAAGACGGCTGGCAAGGATGCAGCGAACGACAAGCCGACCTACGTATCGATCCTCGGCCTCGACGCATCGCGTGAGCTCGCAGCGCAGCTGCGCGCTGAAGCGCACGATGCGCTGAAACCGTTCGGCGCGCGCGCACAGCGTCTCGCCGAACTTGCCGACCTGGTAGTGAACCGGGTCAGCTGACGCGAAGCCCGCCGCTGCGCACACGCTACGGTGCGTGCAATAGAATGCGGGCGCGTTTGATTTCCTACAATGGAACGACGATGTACGACTTGCTGAAAACCATCGACGACCCGGCGGATCTGCGCCGCCTCGATCGTCGCCAACTGCAACCGCTCGCGGATGAACTGCGCGCGTTCGTGCTCGACAGCGTGTCGAAGACGGGCGGCCATCTGTCGTCCAACCTCGGGACGGTCGAGCTGACGATCGCGTTGCACTACGTGTTCAACACGCCGAACGACCGGATCGTCTGGGACGTGGGTCATCAGACCTACCCGCACAAGATCCTGACCGGCCGCCGCGACCAGATGCACACGCTGCGCCAGTACGACGGCATCTCGGGCTTCCCGCGCCGCAGCGAGTCCGAGTACGACACGTTCGGCACCGCGCATTCGAGCACGTCGATCTCGGCGGCGCTCGGGATGGCGATCGGCAGCCAGCTGAACGGCGACGACCGCTTCTCGATCGCGGTGATCGGCGACGGCGCGATGACGGCCGGCATGGCGTTCGAGGCGATGAACAACGCGGGCGTGTCGGAGGATGCGAAGCTGCTCGTGATCCTCAACGACAACGACATGTCGATTTCGCCGCCGGTCGGCGCGCTGAACCGCCATCTCGCACGCCTGATGTCGGGCCGCTTCTACGCGGCCGCGCGCGCGGGCGTCGAGCGCGTGCTGAGCGTGGCGCCGCCGGTGCTCGAGCTTGCGCGCAAGCTCGAGGAGCACGCGAAGGGCATGGTCGTGCCGGCCACGTTGTTCGAGGAATTCGGCTTCAACTACATCGGCCCGATCGACGGTCACGATCTCGATTCGCTGATCCCGACGCTGCAGAACATCCGCGAGCTGCGCGGTCCGCAGTTCCTGCACGTGGTCACGAAGAAAGGCCAGGGCTACAAGCTCGCCGAAGCCGATCCGGTGCTCTACCACGGCCCCGGCAAGTTCAATCCGGCCGAAGGCATCAAGCCGTCCGCCACGCCGGCGAAGAAGACCTACACGCAGGTGTTCGGCGAATGGCTGTGCGACGAAGCCGAGCGCGATTCACGCGTCGTCGGCATCACGCCGGCCATGCGCGAAGGCTCCGGCATGGTCGAGTTCGAGAAGCGCTTCAAGGATCGCTACTACGACGTCGGCATCGCCGAGCAGCACGCGGTGACGTTCGCTGGCGGGCTCGCGACCGAAGGGCTCAAGCCGGTCGTCGCGATCTACTCGACGTTCCTGCAGCGTGCGTACGACCAGCTGATCCACGACGTCGCGCTGCAGAACCTGCCGGTCGTGTTCGCGATCGACCGCGCGGGCCTCGTCGGCGCCGACGGTGCGACGCACGCGGGTGCATACGATCTCGCGTTCATGCGCTGCATCCCGAACATGACGATCATGGCCGCGTCCGACGAGAACGAATGCCGGCAGATGCTGCACACGGCGCTTCAGCAGCCGAACCCGACCGCCGTGCGCTATCCGCGCGGCTCGGGCACCGGCGTGGCGACGGTCAAGGAGTTCACCGCGCTTCCGATCGGCAAGGGCGAAGTGCGCCGCCGTTCGTCGCAGCCGGAAGGCAAGCGCGTCGCGATCCTCGCGTTCGGCACGATGGTCGCGCCGTCGCTCGCGGCGGCCGACGAGCTCGACGCAACGGTCGCGAACATGCGCTTCGTGAAGCCGATCGACGCGGCGCTCGTGCGTGAGCTCGCCGAGACGCACGACTATCTCGTCACGGTCGAGGAAGGCTGCCTGATGGGTGGCGCAGGTTCCGCGTGCGTCGAAGCCCTGATGGAGAGTGGGGTTATCCGACCCGTACTACAATTGGGCCTCCCTGACCAGTTCATCGATCACGGCGACCCCGCGAAGCTGCTGTCGCAATGCGGCCTCGACAGCGCGGGCATCGCGAAGTCGATTCGCGAACGCTTCCTCAGCCCGGTAGCCGATCTCGCCGGCGAGGCGAAGCGCGTCGCATAAACTGGCGCAACCGGTCTTCACTGATGCGACAAACATGGGCCTGCGGGCCCATGTTGCTTTTGTGCTGCCGCATGACGCGGCGTGCGCGTCGTCGGACGCGCGGACAACAAGGATTGAACAAGATGAACCAGATGAACCCCGCCTTCGTGATGCCCGACGTGCAAAGCACGGTCGATACCCGTCAGATTCCGATTCAGCGCGTGGGCGTGAAGGCGGTCCGGCATCCGTTGACGGTCTGCACCGAGAGCGGCGACGTGCAGCCGAGCGTCGGTGTCTGGAACCTCGACGTTCGCCTGCCGGCCGATCAGAAGGGTACGCACATGTCGCGCTTCGTCGCGCTGCTCGAAGAGAACCGTGCGCCGCTGACGGTCGAGCGTTTTCGCGCGATGCTCGCGTCGATGCTGGAGAAGCTGGAGGCGCAGGCCGGCCGCATCGAAGTGACGTTTCCGTACTTCGTGAACAAGACGGCGCCGGTGTCGGGCGTGCAGAGCCTGCTCGACTATGAAGTCACGCTCGCGGGCGAAAGCCGCGACGGCCACACGCGCGTGTTTCTGAAGGTGCTGGTGCCGGTGACGAGCCTGTGCCCGTGCTCGAAGAAGATCTCGCAGTACGGTGCGCACAACCAGCGCTCGCACGTGACGATCGATGCCGAACTCGCGGGCGACCTGCCGGTCGAGGCGCTGATCCGCATCGCGGAGGAAGAGGCGTCGTGCGAGCTGTGGGGTTTGCTGAAGCGTCCGGACGAGAAGTTCGTCACGGAGCGCGCATACGAGAATCCGAAGTTCGTCGAGGATCTGGTGCGCGACGTTGCGCAGCGTCTCGATGCGGACGAGCGCGTGATCGCCTACGTGCTCGAAGCCGAGAACTTCGAATCGATCCACAATCACAGCGCATATGCGCTGATCGAGCGCGACAAGCGGCTCGCGGCGTAACGCCGGGTTGTCCGTATCGGTTCGCCGGTTCGCCGGTTCGTATCGGCGCTGAAATGAAAACAGGCTGCTCGCGATCGGGCAGCCTGTTTGTTTTGCGGCGTCTATCGGCGCGATGCGCCGGGCGTTGCGTGCGTCAGCGTGCGAGCGATGCGAGATCCCAGCGCGGTTTCACCGTGAACGCATAGTCGGTGTTCGCCTGCTCCGGCCAGCGGCCGAGCCGCAGCGCGCCGGCCAGCGCGATCATCGCGCCGTTGTCGGTGCACAGCGCGAGGTCGGGGTAGTGCACGTCGAAGCCGCGCTTCGCGGCCGCGGCCGACAGCGCCGCGCGCAACTGGCGGTTCGCGCCGACGCCGCCGGCCACCACCAGTCGCTTGAGCTTCGTCTGCTTCAGCGCGGCGAGCGACTTTGCGACGAGCACGTCGACCGCCGCGTCGACGAAGCCGCGTGCGAGGTCAGCCTTCGCGCGTTCGAGCGCGTCGCCTTCCAGCTTCGCTGCTTCGAATTTCTTCATCTGTGTGAGCACGGCCGTCTTCAGGCCGCTGAAGCTGAAATCGAGGTCGCCCGAATGCAGCATCGGGCGCGGCAGCACGACCGCGCCGGGCGTGCCGGTTTCCGCGAGCCGCGATACTTCCGGGCCGCCCGGATAGCCGAGGCCGATCAGCTTCGCCGTCTTGTCGAACGCTTCGCCGGCCGCGTCGTCGAGCGTCTCGCCGAGCGTTTCATACACGCCGACGTCGGTCACGCGCATCAGTTGCGTGTGGCCGCCCGACACCAGCAGCGCGATGAACGGGAACGGCGGCGGTGCGTCGACGAGCAGCGGCGACAGCAGATGGCCTTCGAGATGATGGATGCCGATCGTCGGCTTGTTCCATGCGAGCGCGAGCGCGTTCGCGATGCTTGCGCCCACCAGCAGCGCGCCGGCGAGGCCCGGCCCTTGCGTGAATGCGATCGCGTCGATGTCGTCGCGATGCGTGCCGCTCTGGGTCATGACTTCGTCGAGCAGCGGCAGCGCGCGGCGAATGTGGTCGCGCGATGCGAGCTCGGGCACGACGCCGCCGTATTCGCGGTGCATCGCGATCTGCGAATGGAGCGCGTGTGCGAGCAGGCCGCGCTGCGTGTCGTAGAGCGCGAGGCCGGTTTCGTCGCAGGAGCTTTCGATGCCGAGAACGAGCATGGGTCGGGAAGGCGCGTGCCGTAGCGGCGCGCAGCGGGAGGTAAACGTAACCCGAAATTATAGCAGGCGAAGGCTGCGCGCCGGCTCCGCGGCCCGGGTGCGAGGTCGGACAGGTACAATCCGCGCCATGGAAACTTACGATATCGCCGTGATCGGCGCGGGCGCCGCCGGGATGATGAGCGCCGCGGTGGCCGGGCAGCTCGGCCGCCGCGTCGTGCTGGTCGATCACGCGCCGCGTCTCGCCGAGAAAATCCGCATCTCGGGCGGCGGCCGCTGCAACTTCACGAATCTCTACGCGGGGCCCGACAACTACCTGTCGTCGAATCCGCATTTCGCGCGCTCGGCGCTGGCGCGCTACACGCCGCGCGACTTCGTCGGCCTGCTCAAGCGCCATCAAGTGAGCTGGCACGAGAAGCACAAAGGGCAGCTGTTCTGCGATCACGGCAGCGACGCAATCATCGACGTGCTCAAGCACGAATGCGACGCCGGCGGCATCGCGTGGCGCCGCCCGGTGGTCGTCGACGCCGTGCGCCACGCGCCGGACGACGGTTTCACGCTCGACACGCAGCAGGCGGGGGCGATCCGCGCCAGGGCGTTGATCGTCGCGACCGGCGGCCTGTCGATCCCGAAGATCGGCGCGACCGATTTCGGCTACCGGCTCGCGAAGCAGTTCGGCCACAAGCTGATCGACACGCGGCCGGCCCTCGTGCCGATGACGTTCGCATCGCAGGATTGGGAGCCGTTCGCGGCGCTGTCCGGTGTGTCGCTCGAGGTGCGCGTGTCGACCGGCGACAAGAAGCGCGGCGGCGAATTCGTCGAAGACCTGCTGCTGACGCATCGCGGCCTGTCCGGCCCCGGTATCCTGCAGATCTCGAGCTACTGGCAGCCCGGCGATCCGATCCGCATCGACCTGCTTCCGCAGCGCGACGCCGTCGCGGAGCTGCTCGACGCGAAGCGCACGTCGAAGCGTCAGATCGGCTCGCTGCTCGCCGACTGGGTGCCGTCGCGCCTTGCGCACGTGTGGCTCGACACGCATCGCGTGGCGGCCGATGCGCGGCTCGCCGACTTGCCCGACCGGACGCTGCGCCAGATCGGCGACGCGCTGGCCGGCTGGACGCTGACGCCCAACGGCACCGAAGGCTACAAGAAGGCGGAGGTGACGAAGGGCGGCGTCGATACGCGCGAGCTGTCGTCGGCGACGATGATGAGCGCGCGGGTGCCCGGGCTGTTCTTCATCGGCGAGGTCGTCGACGTGACGGGCTGGCTCGGCGGCTACAACTTTCAGTGGGCATGGGCGTCGGGGACGGCCGCGGGACAAGCCGCGGCGGAGTTCAGCCGCGCCGCGTGACGTGCGGCGCAGCGCCGCGCGCTGCGGGGCCCGGCCCTTATCCCTCGCGAGGTCGCTCTGCTATACTCGTGAATCTTCCCTGCAAACCTTTATTCGTGTCGGATCATGACGATCATTCGCGTTAAAGAAAACGAGCCGTTCGAAGTCGCCATGCGCCGCTTCAAGCGCACGATCGAGAAGAACGGTCTGCTGACCGAGCTTCGTGCGCGGGAGTTTTACGAAAAGCCGACGGCTGAGCGCAAGCGCAAGAAGGCTGCAGCGGTGAAGCGCCACTACAAGCGCATCCGCAGCCAGACGCTGCCGAAGAAGCTGTACTGAACGATTGAGCGCCGCGCGGTTCGCTGAGCGGCGCACCGGCGAGCTTCGCACGCTCGGCCCCGGTCCGGGGTCGCGAGTCGCCGATGCAGGATTCGAGCAACCCGCTTGAGACATGTTCCCAAGCGGGTTTTTGTGTTGACGCCCGGTTGCGGGCGTCGAAGTCACGTTTTCATCCCGGGTGCAAGATGAGTTTGAAAGAGCAGATCAGCGAAGACATGAAGACCGCGATGCGCGCCAAGGACAGCGAGCGTCTCGCGACGATTCGCCTGCTGATGGCCGCGATCAAGCAGCGCGAAGTCGACGATCGGGTGACGCTCGACGACGCGGGCATCACCGCGGTGATCGACAAGATGATCAAGCAGCGCAAGGACTCGATCAGCCAGTTCCAGGCCGCCGGCCGCGACGATCTCGTCGCGAAGGAACAAGCCGAGCTCGACGTGCTGGGCGCGTACATGCCCGCGCAGCTGTCGGACGCCGAGGTGGCCGCCGAAGTGCAGGCCGCCGTCGCCGCCACGGGCGCAGCCGGCCCGCAGGACATGGGCAAGGTGATGGGCGTGCTGAAGGGCAAGCTCGCCGGCCGTGCCGACATGACGGCCGTTTCCGCCCTGGTCAAGGCCGCGCTGTCCAGCTGACACCCACATCCCGGCGCGCGCGTCGCCACGCGCGCGCCGGGCGTCGTATGGCCCTTTCTCGCTCGATCCCACGGTGATTCCGCATTCGTTCCTGCAGGACTTGCTGAACCGCGTCGATATCGTCGACGTGGTGGGGCGTTACGTGCAGCTCAAGAAGGGCGGCGCGAACTTCATGGGCTTGTGCCCGTTCCACAACGAGAAGAGCCCGTCGTTCACCGTCAGCCCGACCAAGCAGTTCTATCACTGCTTCGGCTGCGGCGCGCACGGCACCGCGATCGGCTTTCTGATGGAGCACGCGGGGCTGACCTTCCCGGAAGCCGTGCAGGAGCTCGCGCAGTCGGTCGGGCTGACCGTGCCGCACGAGCCGTCGATGCGCGGCGGTGCGGGCGGCGGCGGTGGCGACTATCCGGCGCCGGTGTCGAAATCGGTCGCGACCGCGCTGTCCGACGTGATGTCCGTCGCGTGCGACTACTACCGCAAGCAGTTGCGCGGTGCGACCGTCGCGATCCAGTATCTGAAGAACCGGGGCCTGACCGGCGAGATCGCCGCCCGCTTCGGCCTCGGCTATGCGCCGGACGGCTGGCAGAACCTCGAAAGCGCGTTCCCCGACTACCGCGACGACTCGCTCGTCGAATCGGGGCTCGTGATCGTCAGCGAAAAGACCGACGCGCAAGGCGCCGCGCGACGCTACGACCGGTTCCGCGAGCGCATCATGTTCCCGATCCGCAACGTGAAGGGGCAGGTGATCGGCTTCGGCGGGCGCGTGCTCGGCAGCGGCGAGCCGAAGTACCTGAACTCGCCCGAAACGCCGCTGTTCAACAAGGGCAGCGAACTGTACGGGCTGTTCGAGGCGCGCCTCGCGATCCGCGAGCGCAAGTACGTGCTCGTCGTCGAAGGCTACATGGACGTCGTCGCGCTCGCGCAGCTCGGTTTTCCGAACGCGGTCGCGACGCTCGGCACGGCCTGCACGCCGATCCACGTGCAGAAGCTGCTGCGCCAGACCGATACGGTGATCTTCAGCTTCGACGGCGATTCGGCCGGCCGGCGCGCCGCGCGCCGCGCGCTCGAAGCGTGCCTGCCGCATGCGGCCGACAACCGGACGATCCGCTTCCTGTTCCTGCCGCCCGAGCACGATCCGGACAGCTATGTGCGCGAATTCGGCGCCGATGCATTCTCGGAGCAGGTCGAGCGTGCGATGCCGCTGTCGCAATTTCTGTTGAACGAAGCGATCGCCGGCAAGGCGCTCGACCAGCCGGAAGGCCGCGCGAAGGCGCTGTTCGACGCAAAGCCGTTGCTGCAGGCGCTGCCGGCCAACGCGTTGCGCGCGCAGATCATGCACATGTTCGCTGACCGCCTGCACATCCCGTTCGAGGAAGTCGCGGCGCTGTCGGAGGTCGACGCGCGCATCGCGGCGGCGCCGCGCCAGGCGCCCGCGCGCAGCGAGCGGCGGCGCGTGACCGACAGCGAAAAGCGTGCGTTGCGTACGCTGGTGATGTACCCGCGGATCGCGACCGCGCTCGACGACGAGCAGCTTGCGACCCTGCGGACGCTGCCGCGGATCGGCGAGCTGTTCGCCGAAGTGGCCGAGCACGCGCGCGCGCTGGGCGACGGCGCGGAGTTCCGGCTGCTGTCCGATGTGCTGCGAGCCTCGTCGAACAGCGCGACTTACGACGAAATCTTCCGCGAAATTCTGGACTATGATGAAAACGTCCGCGATCTGCTGTTACAGAATCCGGAGGACGAGACGGTGTTCGAGCGACAGCGCGAACAGGAGCGGATCGCCGGGGAGGAATTGCAGGCGGCCGTGCTGAAGATGCGCTACGACGCCTGCTGCGACCGGCTCGACCGGCTGGCGCGGCAATCGACGTTCACGCCCGAGGAGCTGACCGAGTTGACGGAATTGAACCAGCAGCGAACCGACATGAAACGTCGGCTCGGGCTGTAGGCGGCCGGGGCGTCAGGAGAGGGCTACCCAGCGTGCTATAATATAAGGTTTCCAGCGGTTTGTTTTCCAAGCAGAGGCGAGAATCGCGATGGCAAAGACGACAGGCGGAAAGAAAGCAACGGGCAAGGGCTCGACGGAGCCGACCAAAAAGGTCACAGCGGCCAAGTCTGCTTCTTCCACCAGGGCAACGTCTTCGGCCACGTCGGCCCCTGCAGGAAAGAAAACCGCGGCCGGCACTGCTCAGGCTGCGCCGGCGCCGGCAGCCGGATCACGAGCTGCCGCGAGACCCGACTCCGGGCCGGCCAAGCCGGCGGCGAAGCGGGCAAGTGCGAAAAGCGCAAGGGACACGACTGCCGCCGCGGACGAAACGGCAGTACGTACTACTCATGCACCCACGGTTCAACCGGCTGTCGTCCAGCAGCCGCGAGTCGATATAGCCGGTACGGCGAACTCCATGACCAAAAAGCTGAACGAAGTATCCGTCGATGACGACGCAAATCAGAGCGACGAGCAGCAGCCCGCAGCAGCAGCGGCGGCCGCGGCTCCGGGCAAATCCAAGGTGCGCGACCGTCGCGCCAAGGAAAAGGCGCTGCTGAAGGAAGCGTTCGCGACGAGCACGCCCGGCACGGCCGAGGAGCTCGAAGAGCGCCGCGTGAAGCTGCGCGCGCTGATCAAGCTCGGCAAGGAGCGCGGCTTCCTCACGTATGCCGAAATCAACGACCACCTGCCGGACAACTTCACCGAGACGGAAGCCCTGGAAGGGATCATCGGCACGTTCAACGACATGGGCGTGGCGGTTTACGAGCAGGCGCCGGACGCGGAAACGCTGCTCCTGAACGACAACGCGCCGGCCGCGTCGTCGGACGACGAAGTCGAGGAAGAAGCGGAAGTCGCGCTGTCGACGGTCGATTCGGAATTCGGTCGCACGACCGATCCGGTCCGGATGTACATGCGCGAGATGGGCACGGTCGAGCTGCTCACGCGTGAAGGCGAAATCGAGATCGCGAAGCGGATCGAGGACGGCCTGCGCCACATGGTGATGGCGATTTCCGCGTGCCCGACGACGATCGCCGACATCCTCGCGATGGCCGAGCGCGTCGCGAACGAAGAGATCCGCGTCGACGAGCTCGTCGACGGCCTGCTCGATCCGAACGCCGCAGACGCCGCCGATACCGACGGTTTCTCCGCGAAGGAAGCGGAAGCGATCGAGAACGAGGACGAAGAAGCCGAAGAGGAAGAGGAAGAAGAGGAAGAGGAGGACGATGACGGCGCCGCTCAGGCAACCGCCAACGCCGCCCAGCTCGAAGCCTTGAAGCGCGCGTCGCTCGAGAAGTTCTCGCAGATCAGCGAGTGGTTCGACAAGATGCGCCGTGCGTTCGAAAAGGAAGGCTACAAGTCGAAGTCCTACCTGAAGGCGCAGGAAACGATCCAGACCGAGCTGATGACGATCCGCTTCACCGCGCGTACCGTCGAGCGTCTGTGCGACACGTTGCGTGCGCAAGTGGACGAAGTGCGTCAGGTCGAGCGTCAGATCCTGCACATCGTCGTCGACAAGTGCGGGATGCCGCGTTCGGAATTCATCGCGCGCTTCCCCGGCAGCGAGACGGACCTCGACTGGGCCGAGAAGATCGCGGCCGAAGGTCATTCGTACAGCGCGGTGCTGTCGCGCAACATCCCGGCGATCCGCGAACAGCAGCAGCGTCTGCTCGACCTGCAGGCGCGCGTCGTGCTGCCGCTGAAGGACCTGAAGGAAACCAACCGTCAGATGGCGGCCGGCGAATTGAAGGCGCGTCAGGCGAAGCGCGAAATGACCGAGGCGAACCTGCGTCTCGTGATCTCGATCGCGAAGAAGTACACGAACCGTGGCCTGCAGTTCCTCGATCTGATCCAGGAAGGCAACATCGGCCTGATGAAGGCGGTGGACAAGTTCGAATACCGTCGTGGCTACAAGTTCTCGACCTATGCGACGTGGTGGATCCGTCAGGCCATCACGCGCTCGATCGCGGACCAGGCGCGCACGATCCGTATTCCGGTTCACATGATCGAGACGATCAACAAGATGAACCGCATCTCGCGGCAGATCCTGCAGGAAACCGGTCTCGAGCCGGATCCGGCAACGCTCGCCGAAAAGATGGAGATGCCGGAAGACAAGATCCGCAAGATCATGAAGATCGCGAAGGAGCCGATCTCGATGGAAACGCCGATCGGCGACGACGACGATTCCCACCTCGGCGACTTCATCGAGGACAACAACACGGTCGCGCCGGCGGACGCCGCGCTGCATGCCAGCATGCGCGACGTCGTGAAGGACGTGCTCGATTCGCTGACGCCGCGCGAGGCGAAGGTGCTGCGGATGCGCTTCGGCATCGAGATGAGCACCGACCATACGCTCGAGGAAGTCGGCAAGCAGTTCGACGTCACGCGTGAGCGGATCCGTCAGATCGAAGCCAAGGCGCTGCGCAAGCTGCGTCATCCGAGCCGTTCCGACAAGCTGAAGTCGTTCCTCGAAGGGAACTGATCGCCAGCGTTTCACTTGCGAACGCCTCCGGCATCCACGCGATGCCGGTGGCGTTTGTCCTCTCCCCGCCGCTTTGTTGTTACAATGCCGGCCCGGCGTCGTCGCCGCAACTGCGCGCCGCACGCCTGGTTTCACATCGGGGCCCCTAGCTCATGCTTGGTTAGAGCAGCGAACTCATAATTCGTTGGTGCCGGGTTCGACTCCCGGGGGGCCCACCAGATTTCCTTTCCGGTCGATGCGTTGCGTTGTGCCGTTGAGCACAAGTTGTCCACCTGGACACGTTTCGCTTCAGCTTTATCGGAAATTGGCTGTACGTTTGAAGGTTTGGTTCGCGGTGGCAATCGACCGCGATTCGACGCGAAAAAGCCGACCCAGTGGGTCGGCTTTTTCGTTTCTGATAAATCGGCATGCCCAGTTCAGTCCGGGCACCTTCTAGCCCCTCTGACGTCTGTCCATGATGCCTCGGATGCCGGTCATGGCCTCACGGGCATCCGGGTTGAACGACTGCGCCGGCGACTGATCGACCGGCACGCAGCAGTTGCTCGACGATGGCCGTTTTCAGGGCGACGTTGTTCGGGTCGTATAGGCCTGCGACGGCGTGCACCCGCCAGCGCAATCGTAGACGCCCGTGTTGCCTTTGTCGGTCGACGAGCAGGTGGCCGTGTTGCCCGAGCGGGCAAACGGCGGCATCGCGTGCACGTTCAGGATCGCGAGGTGTTGCCTTCGTCGGTGAGCGGGATATGGCTGGCGTTGCGGGCGTACACCGGCGCGCGAAGTTCAGGCAGTCGTTGGCCTGCCAGCGGCTGTAGAACAGCTCGCCGTTGGCGCCGCAGTCGACGGGGCCGTCCTTCGCGTAGTCGGCCGGGGCGAAAGAAGATCGCACACTTCGCGCTCAGGTGAAAAGTCGACGTCCGCCCCGGTTGCGTATCGAAATTGGTGTCGGTCACTGCTGTCTCCGTCCTGGTCTTGTGATCTTGTCGACGAGGCGATACCATTGGCAGGATTTATGTCATACGATGACACGATGATATTATCGCGGTATGCACCAGCGCTCCCGTCCGTGTCTGCCAGAGGCTAAGCCGTCAGAGTTACTAGTGTATTCCACGCAGTATATGAGGGTATTGGGGTCTTTTGTGCCCTTTTGGTTTGCCTCAAAGGGCACGAATTTCCTATGGGGCAGCGCAAAAATCCTGTATTAAAAGTACGATGTCATACGTTAAAATGCGCGACCGATGCGTCGGGCGCCACGTAACACACTCGCAATCCGCCCAAAAATGCCCGGAACGTACAGGCCCGATGCCCGGGACGTCCTACGACATGCCGTCAAGCGGCCAATGACCAAGCAGAGACAGGAAAGCAAGATGCGCAACATGACGGTACGAGCCAGTCTGCTCGTGGCACTGACGATGTTTGGGGTGGTGATCGTGATTGGCGGCATCGCCGGCGTCGTGTCGCTGCGGATGGCCAATGCGAACGCGCAGCGCCTGCACGAGATTGCGCGGCAAACCATCCTCGTCAACGACGCCTACAAGGACAGCACCCGCACGCGTTCGGCGCTGGTGCGCGCCTATAGCGCGCTGAAAGAGCGTAACGACACGGCGACGCGCGATTCGGCCTTGCAGAGCGCGAACCGCACCTTGGAACGCTCCGCGAGCGAAACCCGCGCGTATCGCGACGCAAGTGCGTTCGACGGCATGGATGCGGAGCTCAAGCGCCAGCTCGTGGCGTCGTCGGACGGGCTCGCCGCGCTGCTCGCGCGCGCGGCCGACGCGCTGCGCAATAACGACACTGCCGCCTACGTGACCATCAATGACCGCGACGTCACCCGCGCGGGCATGGTGTACTCGCAAAACGTCGAGAAGCTGCAGACACTCGCGAACACCCTCACCGAACAGGCGCTCAACGACGGCAACGCGCGCTACCAGTGGATTGTGGGCTTCGTGGTGGTCGGCGTCGGGCTGGCGCTTGCGCTGGTGGTCATCACGCACGTCGCGCTCGCGCGCATCGTGACGCGCCCGCTCGGCGAAGCGGTGGCGGTGCTCGACCGCATCGCGTCGAACGATTTGACCGTGCGTGTGCCGGAGGCGGGCCGCAACGAAATCGGCCTGCTTTTCGCGGCCATGCGGCGCATGCTCGACGGACTCTCGCGCACCGTGAGCGGCGTGCGAGACAGCTGCGACGCGATCCACACTGCCGCGCGCGAGATCGCCGCCGGCAATCTCGATCTGTCGAGCCGCACGGAGCAGCAATCGGCGTCGCTCGAGGAAACCGCCGCGAGCATGGAGGAACTGACCTCGACGGTCAGACAGAACGCGGCGAACGCCACCGAGGCGAGCGCGCTCGCGAGCGGCACGGCGGACCTCGCGCGCCGGGGAGGCGACGTGGTCGGCCGCGTGGTCCGGACCATGCAGGACATCAGCGCAAGCGCGCTCAAGATCGCCGAGATCACGAACATGATCGACAGCATCGCGTTCCAGACCAACATTCTCGCGCTGAACGCGGCCGTCGAATCGGCGCGTGCGGGCGAACAGGGGCGTGGCTTCGCGGTGGTCGCGGGCGAGGTGCGAACGCTCGCGCAGCGCAGCGCGAACGCGGCGCGCGAGATCAAGGAACTGATCGGCGCCTCGATGAACGAGGTGCAAAACGGCAACGTGCTCGCGGCCGAAGCGGGCGCGGCGATGGAGGAGATCGTGGGCGCCGTGCGCAACGTGGCGACCATCTTGGTGGAAATGACGTCGGCGACGAGCGAGCAGAGCGCCGGCATACAGCAGGTGGGCATCGCCGTGAGCCAGATGGATCAAGTCACGCAGCAGAATGCGGCGCTCGTCGAGCAGGCCGCCGCCGCCGCGGATGCGCTGGAGCATCAGGCGCAATCGATGAAGGCCGCCGTGGCGGTATTCCGCCTCGGCGAAGCTTGACGGGTTTTACCAACGATAAAAAAGGACGAACGGTGAAGCGCCGCCGCGTGGCGCTGGCACTCTCGGGCAACTGCTCGATGCAGCGGGCGAGCAGCCCGAACACCGCATGCACGAGCATCGCTTTTGTCTCGTCGACGGAGGTGTGTCGACGGACGCTCTCATGTCGAATAGTGACAGTGCTTCCACCTCGACTTCGCCTGCTGCGCTTGCTCCATGCCACCGCTTCTCGATTCCATGAAACAGCAGCTTCGTCCACCGATCACGCGCTCGTCGTGATCGCGCATCTTGGATGGCCTGTGGCACTTCAGCATGTCGATGCCGGACGCAGTGCCCGATTCATTGGCCGCGCGGATTCTGAAGGATGTGTTTGCGGCGATGTTGCGTCGCGGCGTCGCCTGACCGGTCTTCGCGACGAACGAGATGCCGATGCAGGCCCGCCGCCGATCGTCCCGGTTTCAGTCCACATCTCTGCGAACCCCGGAAGCATCGCGGCGAGGCCTGACTATCGAGCCGCCATCGTCAGCGCCAGAATTGCTCCACCCATTGGCAAACACGCTGCCACTCGGCCGTGCGCATGTACGCCTGGGTTTCCTTCTCCAGCTCCGGCGCCTTATGCCAGTCGTCGAGGCCGATGAATTGACTGAGCACGAAATTGCCGCGCTGGTAGTTGGCGTTCAGGATCTGCCCGGCCTGTTGTGCGGCGACCATCGCCGTCGTATCCATCGTCAGCCCGAGCAGCGCGGCTGCCGGTACGTTCCCGCTTTCGGCCGGCCACAGCCATGTCGAAACGCCCCAGTCCAACGGGTTGCCGACCGCACTCGGCGGAATGCCCGCCGGGCTGGTTCCGGTGCCGAGCGACAGCAGGCGCATGTCGTCCAGACTGCCTGCGCGACGGCTGGCCAGCGCCTCGGCGATCGCCGACAACGAAGGATTGTTGGCAAACACGCCGCCATCGGCGAAATAGCCGAGCCCGGCGATCTCGTACGGCGGGAAATAGGTCGGTGCAGCCGACGTGGCAAGGGCGGCATCGAACAGGCTGACATTGCGATAGGTGTTGCCGTTTCCGTTGGACAGCGTGCACGGCGCCCAGCTCTTGACTGACGGATCCCACAGGCGTGCCGAGTTGATTGCGACGAAGCGCGACAGATCGGCCAGCCTGCCGTTGCCCACCAGCGATCTGGCGATCTGCTGCAGCCCGGTGTTGACATACTGGCATTGGAAGAAGCCGGGTCCGGCGAAGACCGTGCCCTGTTCGACGGCTTGCTTTTGTGCGAGCCATGCGTCGTTTTCCTGAAAGATCACCGAACCCTTCGTCCTGTAGATGTCGACGATCTCGGAAATGGATACGCCGTTCGCGAGCCCGAGGGCGATCAGGCCGCCCGTCGAGGTGCCGGCAAAGCCGTCGGCGCGCGCGATGATCTGACTGCGCCGGTCGAGATCCTGGATGAGCAGGGCAGTGATCAATCCCCGGATACCGCCACCGTCGCAACTGAGAATCTTGAAGGTCATGGTGTTGCCTTTTTCGATCGTGAGATGAATGTGAACGGCGCAACCCGGCGGGCGTCCCGCCCGTGTCGCCGGGCGGGCGCCTGCTTCCTGCGCTGGGTCGAAGCCGGAAATTCGAGCAAACGGACGAAGCGTCCTGCGTTATTGCTCGTCGAATTTCACATCGAGCACGGTGTACGCGTCCCACGCATATAAATACGCGTTGTCCTTCGAATAGATCGACAGTTTCTGGTGATTGAAATCGGAAATCAAAACCGAGCCTTGCCGCGTCCAGCCGCGCGCGCCGATCCAGTTATAAAAACCGACGTAGGCATTGTTGCTGACCGACATATACCGGCTGGTGCCGAGAATCCGGTAATACGTCACGCCGTTATAAGGGTACTGTTCGAGCGTCAGCGCTTTCGCGGCGGAATCGACCAGAATGGCCCATTCGCCGCTGTTTTGCCCCAGCCAGCCCAACTGCACGCCATCGTGATAGAGCGCCATTTTGAATGTATCGACGGCGCGGGCAGAAACAGGGACGGTATTGGCGAATTCGGCAAAGGTCCCGTGCGGCTGCTTTTCAATCGGATTGAGGTTCATTTTTTCACCTTGAAGAGGTTGGATGCTTCCCCGTGCCTTCGAGAACAGCTGCATGCGCCGCGGACGCATGCGCGCCGGCATCGTCAAAGGCCGCGATTCCGGCGAATTTCGTGGTGCTCCGATCTGGCTCGGCAATAGCGGATCGACCATGGCGGCGGACGACGCCGATGCTCACGTCCGCGACGGCGGGACATGCGGGAGCATGGCTTCATTGAAGGCCCAGGATTCGATTTCCTTCTGGTGTGATGGTCTCGGGTATCGCTGTTTTATTGTCGATCGATTTGATACCAGTGATTTATAGGAAATGAAATGCCGGATGACAAGGTGTGCAAAAGAGGAAAATCCAATCGAAATTAAAACAATGCCGATCGAATTGCGTATATCTGAAACATTCGAACCTGGCCGGCTTATCGGTGGTTGGGCATGCTTGGGATGATCGAGGTGCGATGAAATCGCTCGCGTTCGGAGGCGGACGGAATTCTGTCCGCTTGGCCTCAGCTATCCTGCTTGTGGTTCGAGGTGCCGACGAATCGCGGCCCCGAAATTCCCGTTTCAGAAATCGGTATCGCCCGATCAGTTTTCCCGATCGCGAACACAGGTGTTGCCCTGCGCGTGGAACGCGGGCGGACATTCGGGGGCGGCGAGCGTGCCGGTCCTGCCGTTGCATCCGAGGCGGTCGACGCCTGCGGGACAGGTGATCGCCGACGTGGCCGGCGCGGCCATCGCGGCGACGGCCGCAACGGGCGCGCGTGTCTCGTCAGCGCGCGTGTGCGCCGCAGTGACCGTATCGTTCGGCGAAGCCGACGTCACCGGTGCGCGCGATTCATGCGCGGCCTGCCGCACGGCACCGTGGCGCTCGCCGCGCGGCGCCTTCGCCGGCGCACGTGCCGTGTGTCCGACCGGCTGCGACGCCGCTGCGGGCGTCGCAGCGACGGTGGCGGCCCGATGCCGATGGGCGGCCGCATAGGCGATGGCGGCTGCGGCGATCGCCACCGACGCATAGCGCAGCACGGTGCGGCGCCGTTTCGGTCGCCGCGCGATTGCGTCGCCGGAGCCGAACGGCGTGTGTCCGCCGGCGCGCGCCGTCGCCAACGGCGCGTGCCGCGCGGTGTCCTGCGAGACGTGGCCGCGCTCGGCTGCCGGCCGCGGCGCGACGGTGAACGTTGTGTTTTCGTCGGCTGAGCGCGACGCGGGCCGCACCGGTGCAGGTGCGCGCGATGATGCCGGCTCAGCGGCTTCCACCACTTCGGCGGCCTTTACGATGCTCGCGACCGGCATCGCGACCACCTCCCAAGTCGGCGCGCTGGCGCGCTCGACGGTTCGTGCGGTCGTGGCGACCGGTATCGCCCGCGGAATCAGCTCGCGCTCGTGCGCGAACGCACGCAGCCACGCCAGCGGCCACGGTGCGCGGCCGCGCGTCGACAGCAGGAGCTCGAGCGCGTCGGCGCCGCAGATCTCGACGCGCGGATCGACGTGAATGCGCAGATTCGATCCCGGCGGGATTTCCGGTTCGAACAACACCGCGCCTTTCGGATAGGAGACCGCTTCGCCGTCGGGCCGATGTTCCGACATCGCGTTGCGCAATGCCTGGTTGTTGCGTAGCGCCTGCAGGTAACCATTGCCCACGCGCCTGGTCGATCCGTCGGCGTAGTTAAGCGTCCATTCGCCGTTTTCCTGACCAGTGACGGGCGCGCGGAAGCCTTTGACTTCGAGTTGCAACGTCGTCGTCTCGGTGCCGACGAGGATGTCGACCTGTCGCCCGTTGACCGAGATGTCGCAGAGGATGACCGCCGCCTGTTCGTGTTCCGCGAGCCAGCGAACGACGCGCTCGAGCGCCTGCTGCTCCGACGAATTCAGTTCCTCGGTGCTGCCGAAATAAAGTTCGATATTGTGCATTGTCGATTCGATCGCGCGGCAGCATTTGCTGCCGCTGAACGGTTGGCCCCGGACCGTATTCAAGCACGATTCGCGGGATCGGCGGCGGCTCGCCGCGCGCGGCCGCCACCGCATCCGCTGGCAACGTTTCCATCGAGAAATGTCGGGAGCGGCGCGATCGCAATCAAGTATCCTGTGACGCAGCCGGCGCCGCGTTTCATCCGTCAGCCGGAACAAACACAAACCGATTTCGCCCGACGGCGGGCGTCCATCATGACCATGCTGCGTTCGTGGGGTGCGATTCTCTCGTTGCTGATGCTTGCCGCGTGCGCGAGCCTGCCGCCGCAGGTCGACCGCACGCCGACGCATGCCTACACCGATACCGGCAACACGCGCCTCGGCGTCGCGTTCCGCGCGCAGGCCGCCGCCCACCCTGGGCAGGACGCGTTTCATCTGCTCAGCGATCCGGTCGACGCACTCGATGCGCGCGTGCTGCTCGCCGATCGTGCCGATCGTTCGCTCGACCTTCAGTACTACATCTGGCACGACGATCTGACCGGTCACGCGCTCGCGGACGCGATCATCCGGGCCGCCGATCGCGGCGTGCGCGTGCGTGTGCTGCTCGACGATCTCGGCACCAACGCCGACGACCGCAAGCTGCTCGAAATCAGCTCGCATCCGCACATCGAGATCCGTCTGTTCAATCCGGTCGCGACGCGCGAGTTCAAGAAGATCGGCACGGTGCTCGAATTCTCGCGGGTCAACCGGCGCATGCACAACAAGGCGATGATCGCCGACAACCAGGCGGCGATCATCGGCGGCCGCAATATCGGCGACGAGTATTTCGGCGCGTCGTCGATGCTCGAGTTCGGCGATCTCGACGTGGTCGTGCATGGCCGCGTGGTCAACGACATCTCGACCGAGTTCGATACGTTCTGGAATTCGCCGTATGCGTATTCCGTCGGCGCGCTGGTCGGGCACGACGCGACGCCGGGCAGCCTCGATCGCGAGCGCGAGCGGCTGCGCGATTATCTGCGCGCGATGGAGGACAACCCGTACGTGCTCGAAGCGCGCGAGCGGCTCGACCGGATCGTGCATGGCGAAGGCACGGAGCTGTCGTGGGGACGCGCGACCGTGCTGTATGACGATCCGGCGAAGATCGCACGCGCGCCGAACGACAGCGAAGGGCACCTGCTGCCGCAGCTGCGCGCGCTGGCGCTGCGGCCCGAGCACGAGCTGTTGATCGTGTCGCCGTATCTGGTGCCGGGCGCGGCGATGATCGAACGGCTGCGCGCGCTCACCGCGCGCGGCGTCCGCGTGACGATCCTGACCAACTCGCTCGCATCGACCGACGTCGCGGCCGTACACGCCGGTTACCGGCGCTATCGACGCGAACTGGTGGAAGCGGGCGTGCGGCTGTACGAGCGCCGGCCGTCAGGCGACAAGAGCATTTCGAAGCGGCTGATCATCGGCTCGTCGCGCGCGTCGCTGCATGCGAAGACCTATGTGTTCGATCGCAAGAGCGTGTTCATCGGCTCGATGAATCTCGACCCGCGCTCGCTGAGGCTCAATACCGAGATCGGCGTTTACTGCGAGAGCCCGGCGCTCGCGGCACAAGTCGCGGCGGACCTGGAGCCGCGGCTCGATCGCATCGCGTGGCGGGTCGAAGCGACGACCGATCCGTCCGGCACACGGCGCCTCGAGTGGATTCAGACTGACGAGGACGGCAAGGTGACCGAATTCGACCACGAGCCGGAAGTGTCGACGGCACGACGCGTCGAGGTATGGTTTCTCGGCTTGTTCCCGATCGAATCGCAGCTGTGACGCGGGCTGCCTGCAACGTGCACGGACAGCCGGCTCGGCCAAGTGCCGGGCGGAACGGCGCGCATCCGGGCACGCGCGCGTCGCGCCCGGCGCGGATCACTGCGGTGCGGGCCGCGGCGGCGGATTGACCGCTGCCGATGGGGCGGCAGCCGTATCCGGGCCTTCGGCGCCTTCAGCGCCACCGTGTTGTGCGCCCGCGTCATACGCGACGACGCTGCGCTGCGGGTTCGCAATGCGGATGCCGCGTTCGCGGAACAGCACCGCGATGCGCCGGTTGAACTCGCGCTGCACGCCCCAGCGTGCCGAATCCTTGCACTGGATCTGCCCGGCGAGCGTGACGGTCGCGCCATCGACCTGATCGACGCCCCAGTAGCTGAAATCCGACAGAATGCCGTCCTTGTAGTTCGGATCGTCGCGCAGCGCGGCGCCGATCTCCTTCAGCGTCGCGATTGCCGGATCGATGTCCTGGCCGTACGCGATGCTGACCTTGACGGCCGCGTTGCCGAGCCCGCGATTCGTATTGTTGACGGTCGTGACCGAACTGAACGGGATCGTGTACAGCGAGCCGTCGCCGCCGCGCAGCCGCACGGTGCGGATCGACAGGTATTCGACCGTACCCGATACGCCGGCGAGCGTGACCCAGTCGCCCACCTGCATCGCGTTCTCCATCAGCAGGAAGATACCGGTGATGAAGTCCTGCACGAGCTTCTGTGAGCCGAAGCCGAGCGCGACGCCGAAGATGCTGGCGCCGGCGAGCAGCGGGCCGATGTTCACGCCGATCTGGCTGAGGCCGGTCAGCACGACGACCAGCGCGATCATGATCAACAGCAGCGAGCGCAGCATCGGCAGCAGCGTGCGCAGCCGCGCGGCGCGCACGAGATTGCCTTCCCGCGTCCACTGCTGCAGGCGGCGCTCGATCGCGATGTTGGCGGCCTCCCAGACGAACAGCGCGACGAGCGCCGCGATCGCGATCGTCATCAGCGCGGACGCCAGCCGATGGCCGATCGTGCCGGTCTTGAACGCATGGAAGATCGGCACGCCCCAGATCTGCAGCAGCAGCACGACGGTCACGATCGCAATCACCGTCGACACGATCCTGCGCAGCAGCGGGTAGTAGCGGTACGCGTGCAAATGGACGAGCGTACGGTCGTCGTCGCGGCGCTGGAACAGCCGCGCGAGCGCGCCGAACACGACGATCGATACGATCCGCATGCCGATCATCACCGCGATCGAGCGGCCGCCGAGCGCGATCAGCACGCGGTAGCCGTTGTGGACGTCGAGCGCCCACACGAACCACAGTGCCATCACGGCGAACACCGCGACGGGCGCCCACGCGTCGGCGAGCGCGTGGGAGAACATCGCGAACGCGCGGTGCTCGTCGCCGGTCGCACGGATGCGCGCGGCGACCGGCTGCCGGCATCGCAGGATCAGCGCGGAGATCATCAGGTGGCCGACGAGCGCGACCGCTTTCAGCAGCGCGACGTGGCCGGCCTCGCTGAGGCCGAAGCTCGCGGCGAGCTCGATCGCGGCCGTACAGATGCCGACGACGATCGCGATTCGCGCGATCGCGCGCTGCGCGTACGCGGCCCACGCGTCGCTGATGTGCAGCAGCCGCAGTTGTCGCGCATCGGGCTGGAAAAACAAGCGACTGACGATCGTCACGAGACGGCAGATCACGTAGATGTCGATCAGCGAGCCGAGCGCGGTGTCGGTCGGCGTGCCGTCGCCGTCGAGCACCGACATCGTCAGGCTCGCGACGCCGGCGAACACCAGCAGCGGCACCGCGCGCACCACCAGACTGACCAGCGCGCGCGGCATCCGGTGCAGCAGCGTCGTATGGCGCCGCGCGTGGCCGCGGCTTTGCGTCTCGGGCGTGGCGGACGTGCTCGATACGCTCGAGGCGCTCGGGGTGCCGGCCGCGAGCGGTGTCGACGCGGCGGGGTCGATCGACTCGGGCAACTCGGTCGACTCGGGCGGCTCCGTGTCGGACGGCGCGGCGTCGGCCCGTCGCGACGACTCCGCGCGACGCGCGCCCAATGCGCGCAGCGTGCGTCGCAGCAGCCTTCTCGCGAGCCATTCGGCGCCCAATGCCGGCACGAGCACGGCGACGATGGTCAGGAGCGCGTGCAGCAGGTCCGCACGTTCGTCGGCGCGTACCATCCGTTCGTGCCACCAGTTGCCGACCGAAGCGACGTCGAGCAGCGAGCGCAGCGATTCGTTCAGCGCGCCGCCGATTTCGCCGGCCCAGCGCGAGCCCTGGCGCACCAGCATCGACGCGAGCCCGTTGGTCGTGAGCGCGGCGGGCGCGGCCGCCGACGCAGCGCTGGCCGGCGCCGCCGCGCTCGCCGGCAACGCTGGCGTGCTCAGTACGCCGACGGCGGCGATCGCGCGCAGCGTCGTTTCGACCTGTTCGCGCTCGCGCGGGTTTTGCAGCACGGAGAGCGCCTGTTGCGCCTGTTGCGGCGTCAACGCAGGCACGGCGCCCGACGCGGCGGACGCGGCAGCGGGAGCCGAGGCCGGGGCGGCCGCATGGGCAATGGAGACGACGGCGGCGAGCAGCCAGCCGAGCAGGAAATGTCGCATGGATGGGCATGCGGGCGCGCATTCGGATGCGGCCCGGCGGTCTGGACGATGGACGGACGTTAACATGATCGCGACCGGAACCGAATAGTTCCATCGGCGGCGAGCGGGCGCGAATGGGGCAACCCAGGCGGCGCATGCGAGCGCATCGGCTCAGGCGATGAAAGCGTCGCGGTGCGGCCCGCGCGCTCGATCGTTGCGCGACCATGGGGTTCATCCGCCGGGAATGCAACGTGCTGCGCGGCACTTCCCGGATCACTGACGAATCATTCGCGACCGTCGTGAAAAACCGGCAGCACGTGTTCCGCGATTTCCTCGACGACTTCGCGCAGCGGCCGCGCCGAGCCGAGGTTCAGCGTCACGTGATGCGTGCCGGCTGCGCGCATGCGTTGCAGGACCTCGATCAGCGCCGCGCGTCCGGTTGCGTAACCGAGCGGCAGGGCGGTGGCGGGCGCAGCGCGGTTCGCATCGAGATCGAGCCGCATCGCCACGCCGAACGCGCGAAACGCCGGTTGTGCCAGCCGCTCGACGGCCGCTCGCCACATCGAATGACGCGCATGCTGCGTCTCCGGATCGCGGTGATACGTCATCCAGCCGATCGCGTTGCGCGCGATCCAGTCCACGCTTTGTCCTCCCGAGCCGACCGCGAGCATCGGCACCGCGGCGTCGCCGTGCGGCAGCAGCGCGAACGCCGGCGCGCCGGGCGGCGTCTCGTCGGGCAGCACGCGCGACGGAACGTCGAGCCCCGCCGCGACGACTTCCCAATGGCGGCGATAGCGGTCGCGCCGCGTTTGCGCGTCGACGCCGAACGCCGCATATTCGGACGGCCGGTCGCCGGAGCCGAGGCCGAGGACGAAGCGCCCGCCGGACAGCGCGGCCACCGACAGCGCGCCCTTCGCGATGTGCAGAGGATGCCGCAGCGGCAGCACGATCGCACCGCTCGCAAGGACGATCCGGCGCGTGCGCGACGCGAGCGCGCCGAGCAGCACCCACGGGTCGAGATGTCCGACCGGGTCGGGATAGTCGGCACTGTTCAGCGGCACGTCGCGCACCCACAGCGCGCGAAAGCCGAGCGCGTCGGCCAGGGCGGCGAGTTCGAGTTGTTCGTTGAAATCCGCGACGCTGTCGCCGGCGCGCAGCAGCGGCAGCGTCAGGCCGATCGACAGCCGCTCGTCCGAGAAGACCCGGCTCGCGGCGCCGGTGTGGTCGGTAGCGGTCGGCGGCATGGTCATTCCTCGAATGAGTGGACGAAGCGGGCACGCGTGCGACCGTGTCCGGGGTTGGCGATGTACCGACGGGCATCGCGCTGAGCACGCATCGTGCATCGTGCGTCGGGCCGGCTGCGGAGCGCGCCGCGCGATTCGTGCTGCCGCGGCGACGATCGCAGGATTGTAAGCGGATCGTCGGTATCGCGTCGGCACCGGTGAACCGCGCCCGCCAACGCGAGCGATCGCCACGACAGTGCGGTCACCGTCCGCCGCTCGCGCGGACGGCCTCGCTGTTTCATTTTCGAATCATTCGCGCGTTGGCGTCGCTGCGCGCGTTGCATCGCCGCGATATCGGGGCCCGTGCAGCCTTCCGCCGCGCAGCATGGTGCGCTCCTTGCATGTCTTGTGCACGCCAAAAGTGCGCGCGCCGCCGCCGTGGCGCGCGGCCTTCGCTTCAGCGGGTCGGACGCATCGAACACGGGGACAAGACAATGAGAACAGATCGAAGCGCAACCTGTCGTGTTGCAAACATGAATCGCAGTCCTGTCCGTGATCGTGCACGCGCGTCGCCGCTGCTGGTGGCGACGTAGGCGCGCGCCCGTCCGTTCCGTCCGGACGCACGCCGACAGCCAGTGTGCAGGCGTGACGCACGGGATCGACCGCTGCCGGCCGGCATGACCCGCGGCGGCATGCTGCGGGACGACCGACGGCAGCGAAGCGTCGTCGTGCCGCCCGCCGCGCGCAGCAGGCGCGAGCCGGACGCCACGCGCTCGCTGCGGCGCGGCGAATCGCCAAAAACCGCGAAGTGTGGACGCGCAGGCCGCCACGCCATACCGGGAAATCGCAGGTGCAGTTCAGGGGTAGGGTTCGCCGGCCGAGCAGCGGCGGATCCGACGAGTTTGTGCTGTCAGTTGATCCACTACCCCGATGGATCAATTGTTGGAGCGCCCATCGCCATGTGGCCGATGGGCGTCTTTTTTTGCGCCATCGCGGTCGTGTGCCGGCCTCCGGCCGGATCGCGCAGCGTTCTGTATCATGTGCTGGCGTGCTGGAGCGCCGTTGCGGGGCGCACGACGTTCCGGCGCGCCCCATCACGTTCGATCACGCTCGATCCCGCCCGCCGACATGAACGACACCCGCCTGCACGATCCCGACCAGCACGACCTGTACGACCCGCCATCTGCCGGCATCGACCCGGCCGCGCTCGATGCGCTGCATACCTTCGTCGAGCGCCATCCGCGGCTGCTCGTGCTGACCGGCGCGGGCATCAGCACCGATTCCGGCATTCCCGGCTATCGCGACCGCGACGGCAAATGGATGCGCTCGCCGCCGATCCAGCTGCAGGACTTTCTCGGCTCCGACGCCGCGCGCCGGCGCTACTGGGCGCGCAGCATGATCGGCTGGCCGGTGGTCGGCCGCGCGCAGCCGAACGCGTCGCATCGCGCGCTCGCGCGGCTCGGCGCAGCCGGCCGGATCGAGCGCCTCGTCACGCAGAACGTCGACGGCCTGCACCAGCGCGCGGGCAGCGCCGACGTGATCGAACTGCATGGCGGCATCAACGGCGTGACGTGTCTCGATTGCGGCGCCGATCATGCGCGCGCGACGATCCAGACCATCCTCGAAACGGACAACCCCGAACTGCTCGGCGCACAGGCGGAGCCGGCCGCCGACGGCGACGCGCATCTCGAATGGACCGCGCTCGATACGTTCCGCGCGCCGGCGTGCCCAGCGTGCGGCGGGCTGCTGAAGCCCGCGGTGGTGTTCTTCGGCGAAAACGTGCCCCGCGAGCGCGTCGCACTGGCGTCGCAGGCGCTCGATGCGGCCGATGCGCTGCTCGTGGTCGGCTCGTCGCTGATGGTGTACTCGGGCTATCGCTTCTGCGTGTGGGCGCACGCGCAGCACAAGCCGGTAGCCGCGCTGAATCTCGGCCACACGCGCGCCGATCCGATGCTGACGCTGAAAGTCGAGGCGCATTGCGCGCCCGCGCTCGACGCGTTGAATACGCGGCTCGGCATTGCGGCCGGCGTGCCGGAGCGTGCAGCGTGAGCGGGCCGACGGCATCGCCCGATCCGGCCGAACGGTTGTCGGCGCCGGCCGCCGAGCGCAACCGCGGACCGATTCTCGACGTGCTGCGCCGCGTGCTGCCGGCGCACGGCAGCGTGCTGGAGATCGCGAGCGGCACGGGCCAGCATGCGGTGCATTTCGCGCAGGCGATGCCGGGGCTGCGCTGGCAGCCGAGCGATCCCGATCCACGGGCGCGCCGCTCGATCGCCGCGTGGGCCGCGCATGCGGGCGTCGCGAACCTCGCCGAGCCGCTCGCGTTCGACGTGCGCGACGCGTCGTGGCCGGCCGATGCGCTCGACGCCGTCGTCTGCATCAACATGATCCATATCTCGCCGTGGGCGTGCACCGCCGCGCTGTTCGCCGGCGCGGCGCGCGCGCTGCGCGCGGGCGGCGTGCTGTTCCTGTACGGTCCGTATCGGCGCGAAGGCCGTCACACCGCGCCGTCCAACGAAGCGTTCGACCGGCAACTGCGCGAGCGCGACGCGTCGTGGGGCGTGCGCGATCTGGAGGCCGTCGTCGCACTCGGGCTCGATTGCGGGCTCGACTGCGTCGAGGTCGTCGAAATGCCGGCGAACAATCTGAGCGTCGTGTTCCGGCGCTTGCCGCACGCGGAGCAATGACACGTCGTCGCGCATCGCGACCGGGTTTCCACTATCCTTTCGCCTGTGCGCGCGGCCCGATTCGGGCCGCGCACCGTTTTTTCCGGAGAATTGACTAATGGGCAAACAAGCAATCGGTGTGATCGGGCTCGCGGTGATGGGGCGCAATCTCGCACTCAATATCGAGAGCCGCGGTTACGCGGTGTCGGTGTACAACCGCAGCCGCGAGAAAACCGACGAACTGATCGCCGAATTCCCGGGTCGCAATCTGGTCCCGACCTATACGCTCGAGGAATTCGTCGCGTCGCTCGAAACGCCGCGCCGGATCCTGATGATGGTGAAGGCCGGCGAAGCAACCGATGCGACCATCGCGTCGCTCAAGCCGCTGCTCGAGAAGGGCGACGTGCTGATCGACGGCGGCAACACCCACTTCACCGACACGATCCGCCGCAACCAGGAACTCGCGCAATCGGGCCTGCACTTCATCGGCACCGGCGTGTCGGGCGGCGAGGAGGGCGCGCTGCGCGGCCCGTCGATCATGCCGGGCGGCCAGCGCGACGCGTACGACCTGGTCGAGCCGATCCTCAAGCAGATCGCCGCGAAGGCGCCGTCGGACGGCGAGCCGTGCGTCGCGTACATGGGGCCGGACGGTGCGGGCCACTACGTGAAGATGGTTCACAACGGGATCGAATACGGCGACATGCAGCTGATCGCCGAGAGCTACGCGGTGCTGAAGGACGTCGCGGGCCTGACGAACGACGAGCTCGGCGCGGTGTACACCGAGTGGAACCAGGGCGAGCTCGACAGCTACCTGATCGAGATCACGTCGAAGATCTTCGGCAAGAAGGACGACGAAACCGGCAAGCAGCTCGTCGACGTGATCCTCGATCGCGCCGCGCAGAAGGGCACCGGCAAGTGGACGAGCCAGAACGCGCTGGATCTCGGCGTGCCGCTGCCGCTGATCACCGAGTCGGTGTTCGCGCGCGTGCTGTCGTCGCTGAAGACCGAGCGCGTCGCGGCCAGCAAGATCCTGTCGGGGCCGGCTGCCGCGCCGTTCGACGGCGATCGGGCCGCGTTCGTCGAAGCCGTGCGCCGCGCGCTGTACCTGAGCAAGGTGATCTCGTATGCGCAGGGCTTCGCGCAGCTGCGCACCGCATCCGAGGAGTACGGCTGGAATCTCGATCTCGGCACGATCGCGAAGATCTTCCGCGCGGGCTGCATCATCCGCGCGCGCTTCCTGCAGAAGATCACGGACGCCTACGCGAAGGATCCGGCGCTCGCGAACCTGTTGCTCGACCCGTACTTCAAGGACATCGCCGCCAACTACCAGACCGCGCTGCGCGACGTCGTGGTGGCCGCGGTGAAGGCCGGGGTGCCGGTGCCGGCGTTCGCGTCGGCGGTCGCGTACTTCGACAGCTATCGTTCCGAACGGCTGCCGGCGAACCTCGTGCAGGCGCAGCGGGACTTCTTCGGCGCGCATACGTTCGAGCGCACCGACCGTCCCGGCAGCTTCCACGCGAACTGGTCCTGAGGGAGGCGGCGAGCCGCGATTGTTGCGAAATTCTATTCTTTGAGTAGGGTTTTTGGTTCCAGATCCCGGAATTGTTGGCGTCACGGAAACAGTGTTTTCGTTCTTTCATGGTTTTCCCTAGGTGCTCGCCGGACTAAACTTGGTTCCATCGCTGCAGACATGGTGTGTGCGGCGGAGCAAAAAAATTCCGGAGGTAATCATGAAATCGCTGATCGCAACGTTCGCTGCAGCTGCCGTTCTCGCCGTCCCCGCCGTGTCGTTCGCCCAACAGAATGCGCCGGTCACCCGTGCGCAAGTGAAGGCCGAGCTGGTCCAACTGCAACAGGCCGGCTACAAGCTGGGCAGCGACCGGACCGACTACCCGGTCGGCATCCAGGCAGCTGAAGCGCGTGTGAACCCGCAACAGAACGTCGCCGCTGCCGATACCAGCGGCTACGGCGCGCAACCGGCCGGCCAGCAAGAGTCGGGTGCACCGGTAGCCAAGACCGGCTGGCAAGTGAAGCGCGTGTCGGACGGCGCACCGATCTACAAGGGTCGTTGATCGCCGACGGTCGGCGGGCCGCTACCGCGGCCCGCGTTGACCGATCTCAGGCAGTACGAACAGCCCGCCGTTCCGCATCCCGGAACGGCGGGCTGTTTTCATGGGCTGCACCGGTCGCGAGCGGGCGGCGGCAGCCGCAAGATTGTTGCGGGATCGGCTACGGGTCGCGGGCATGGGCGCGACCAATGGTATCTTTGCCGGGCGGGACGACGCGAAAAAGGGGCCGATGAGCCCATTCGCGCCGACGTTCCGCAGTGGAAACTGCCGGCCGCGCCAGCGGTCGGATACTGGTTGGTCCGGCCGTGCGGCCGGACATCGTGCGTCGCATGCCGGAGGGCGGTGGGCGGCGCAACGACGCAAACCCCGGAGGACCCTTGAGAGAAACGATTCCGATCCACGAGGCGCTGACGCGCTGGCTGCCGCAGGCGGCGTTGGTCGTCGCGGCCGCGGCGCTGTCGGGCTGTACGATGACGCCGTGGACCGACAGCTGGCAGCCGATGCGATCGTCGACGCCGATGTCGGCCGCGACGCCCGGCGTGATCGCCGGCTATTACCGCGTCAACCCGGGCGACACGCTCGCGAGCGTCGCGGCTGCCTACGGGCAGCGCGTGCAGGACGTCGCGAGCTGGAACCACATGTCGCCCAACGACGCGCTGTCGCCCGGCCAGGTGCTGCGCGTCGCGCCGCCGCCGGCCGCGACGTCGCTCACGCAGGCGCCGTCCGCCTCCGCGCAGCCGGGCTCGCTGGCATGGCCGGCTACCGGCATCGTCGCGATGCCGTTCTCGGCCGGCAAGACGCGCGGCATCGTGATTGCCGCGTCGGGGCCCGATCATTCGGTGCGCGCCGCGGCGAACGGGCGCGTGGTTTATGCCGGGACGGGCGTCAAGGCATATGGGCCGCTCGTGATCCTGAAGCATGAAAACGGCCTGATCACCGCGTACGGGCACAACGGCAAGCTGCTCGTGAACGAAGGCGACGCGGTGCGCACGGGGCAGCCGATCGCCGAGATGGGCACCGATCCGAGCGGACGCGCGACGTTCGAGTTCGAAGTTCGCCAGAACGGCAAGGTCGCCGATCCGATGAACTTCCTGGCGCGCAACGGCGGCTGACGCCATCGCATGACGACGTGTGCGCCGCGCGGCGCACACGTTCCCGCCTTCACCCGTCCTCGAGCTGCGCGGCGCCGAGCCGCGCCGGACGATTGCCGAGCCAGCGAATCCCCAGCGCGAGCGCCGCGGCGCCGAGCGCGATCAGCGAACACTGAACGGCGACCGGCAGGTAGCCGTGCGGCCGCGGATCGACGAACGGATACGGGTACCAGTTTTCCAGTGCGCCGCGCACGAGCGTATAGCCGAGATAGACGACCGGAAAGCCGAGCCACGCGACTGTGCTGCGGCGCGGAATCGGCGAGCGCGGCCCCACGTACAGCCAGTCGCACAGCACGACGAGCGGCACGATCCGGTGCAGCACCCAGTTGTTCAGGGGTGGCGTGACGTGACGCAACGCATCGAGCCGCGCGAGCAGCAGCTCGTAGACGATCGCGGTGATCAGCACGTACAGCACCGCCGCGCCGCGCATCGACTCGTAGCGCGCGGAGCCCGTGCGCGGAATGCGCGACAGCCCCGCGATCAGCATCGCCGCCGCGTACAGACTGCTCAGTTGTGTGAAATAGCTGAGATAGTTGCCGAGATGAAAACTGGGCATGCCCCAGCGGCCGGCGACGCTGTGCAGCGTGGTGGACACCGCGAGCAGCGCGGCGACGAGCCGGTAGGCCGCAACGAAGAACGCTTTGCTCATGATGCCTGCGCAACGTCGCACCAAAGCTTCATCGTGCCACAGCCGCGCACGCGCGCGATGCGGACTTTCCATATGGCCGCCATGCCGCCGCGCCGCTCCGATTCGTCGGATATTTGATCCAGTCGTGCAACACCCGCTGCCCGCGACGCTACAATCGCGACAGCCGCCGCGCGCCGGGCAGCCGCGGCCCGTGCCGGCCGCGCATACTCCACGAGCAACATGAGAGCAACGATGAAAAACATAATCGCGAAACAGTCGCGCTACAGCACGCCGGCTATCTTTTTCCACTGGGCCGTGTTCCTGCTGGTGGCGCTGACTTATCTGGCGATCGAGGTTCGCGGCCCCAAAGGCAGCGACAGCCGCGCGTTCTGGATGAACGTGCATTTGACTGCGGGCACGTTCGTGCTCGTCCTGTCGGTGCTGCGCGTGGTGTGGCGCATGGTGAGCCGCGCGCCGGACGCGATCATGCAGGCGCCGTTGCTGAAGTGGCTGTCGACGCTCGCGCATCTGGCGCTGTACGTGTTCATCGTCGCGCAGCCGCTGCTCGGCATCATGATGGTCAACATGGGCGGCAAGCCGGTGTCGCTCGACTGGCTCGGCGTGTCGTTCACGCTGTTCGGCCCGGACAAGGCGCTGCGGCCCACGATCAAGGAAGCGCACGAGCTGATCGGCAACGCCTTCTACTTCGTGATCGGGCTGCATGCACTGGCAGCGCTTTATCATCATTTCGTCCGGCGTGACGACGTGCTGCGTCGCATGATGCCGTAATCCGCACAGGTTCGACGCGCGCACGCTGCAGGGGCGCATGGTTGTCGATACAACCATGCGCCCCTGCGTCGTTTACGGCCGCGCTCGGCTGGCCAGCGCGCTGAACATTCTGTAACATCGCGGCTGCTTTTACATTCCGTTTACGCACTGCCGCGCATGCTGCATCGACATCGTCATCTGACCGCCTGGCTCGGCGTGTTCGCGATCTGGCTCGCGATCGCCGCGCCGCTGGTATCGCAGTGGCGTATCGCGCAGGCCGCATCGCCCGATGCGGTCGTCTGCGGCACCGGGCACGGCGCACATCTGGCGCGGGCGGCGCAGCAGACGCACGATCACGCGGCGCATCTCGACGCCTGCGGCTATTGCGGCTTCTTCGCGCACGTTCCCGCGATCGGCGGCCCCGTCGCCGCGTCGATCGCCTTCATCCCCGCCGTGTTCGCGGGCGCTGCCGCACCGCGCACGCTTGCGGCTGCCACACGACGCTATCCGCGCGCGTATCCACGCGCACCGCCCGAGCGCGCCTGACGCGCAGTCTTCCGTCTCTTTCATCGCCGCTATCCGTGCAGTCCGTCGAGGCTGCGTGGAGGGCGTCACTCGGGCTTACTCATGACTAATTTTTCGTCGCGCGCGCCGAACGCGTCGCGCCATCCCGATGCACGGCGCGTGCCGCGCGTGCTCACTCTCACCGTTCCCGCGCTGGCCGTCAGCGCGATGACCGCCGCCGTCGCGGCCGAACCCGTGCGCGTCGCCGGCGCGCCGCCGGACGACGCAGCGTGGCTGTTGCCGCCCGTCGAAGTCGTCGCGTCGCCGCTGACGACGCCGCTCGTCGTCGTCACCGATCCGAAGACGCCGCGTCAGCCGCTCCCGGCAAGCGACGGCGCCGATTATCTGAAGACGATCCCCGGTTTCACGTCGATCCGCAGCGGCGGCACCAACGGCGACCCCGTGTTGCGCGGGATGTTCGGCTCGCGGTTGAACATCCTGGCGAACGGGCTGCCGACGCTCGGCGCCTGCCCGAACCGGATGGACGCGCCGACCTCGTACATCGCGCCGGAGAGCTATGACAAGGTCACCGTCGTGAAGGGGCCGCAGACGGTGCTGTACGGGCCGGGCGCGTCGGCCGGCACCGTGCTGTTCGAGCGCGTGACGCCGCGTTTCGAGCGGCCGGGCATGCGCTTCGACGGCAGCGTGGTCGGCGGCTCGTTCGGCCGCAACGACCAGAACGTCGACGTGACGGCCGGCACGCCGGACGTCTACGGCCGCGTGATCGCGAATCACGCGCACGCGCAGGACTACCAGGACGGCAACGGCAATACCGTGCCGTCGCAATGGGACAAGTGGAACGCGGACGCCGCGCTCGGCTGGACGCCCGACGACCATACGCGAGTGGAGCTGACGGCGGGCACCGGCGACGGCTACGCCCGCTACGCGGGGCGCGGAATGGACGGCGCGCATTTTCGCCGCGAAACGTTCGGCCTGTCGTTCGACAAGCGGCATCTCGGCGACGTGCTCGAGCGGATCGAGGCGCGGGTGTACTACAACGAAGCCGATCACGTGATGGACAACTACACGTTGCGTCAGCCGGATCCGACCAGCAGCATGCCGATGCGGATGGCCTCCGAGGTGCGGCGCCGCACGTTCGGCGCGCGCGCGGCGGCGACGCTCCGGTTCGGCGACGACTTCAAGCTCGTGACCGGCGTCGACGCGCAGTCGAACCGGCTCGATTCGCGCTCGGCGATGGGACGGCAGAACTACGGCGACCAGCCTTGGGACCCGCAGGCGACGATGTGGAATGCCGGCGCGTTCGGCGAGCTGACGTGGTTCGCGAGCGATGCGGCGCGCGTGATCGGCGGCGCGCGGATCGACTACGCGAGCGCGCGCGACAAGCGTGCGGCGACGAGCGGGATGATGACGAGCAAGCCGAATCCAACGTTCGACGACGACCGCGCACGCGTGCTGCCGAGCATCTTCGTGCGCTATGAACGCGACCTCGCGTCGCTGCCGCTCACGTGGTACGCCGGTATCGGCCACGCGCAACGCTTCCCCGACTATTGGGAGCTGTTCTCCGCGACCCGCGGCCCGGCGGGCTCGATCAACGCGTTCTCGGCGGTGCGGCCGGAGAAGACCACGCAGCTCGACATCGGCGCGCAGTACAAGAGCGACCGGTTCGATGCGTGGGTGTCGGCCTATGCGGGCTACGTACAGGACTACATCCTGTTCGACTACTCGCCCGGAATGATGGGCGCGACCACGCGGGCGACCAACGTCAACGCGCAGATCATGGGCGGCGAAGCGGGCGTGTCGTGGCGGCCCGTCGCGCCGCTGCGCGTCGAGACGTCGCTCGCGTATGCATGGGGGCGCAACGCGACGAGCGGCGATCCGTTGCCGCAGATGCCGCCGCTCGACGCGCGCTTCGGGCTCGAATACACCCGTGGCGCCTGGTCGGCCGGTGGCCTGTGGCGAGTCGTTGCGGCGCAGCATCGCTATGCGTTGAACCAGGGCAACGTGGTCGGCAAGGACTTCGGTCCGAGCAGCGGGTTCGGCGTGCTGTCGCTCCATGCGCAATACAACGTCAGCAAGAAGGTGCAGATCTCGGTCGGCGTCGACAACGTGCTGAACAAGGCCTACACCGAGCATCTGAACCTCGCGGGCAACGCGGGCTTCGGTTATTCGGCGAACGCGCCGGTGATGGAGCCCGGGCGTACCGCGTGGGTGCGCGTCAGCGCGAAGCTGTAACGCGCAGCGCGTGTGCGATGCAGCATGCGCGCGCAGCGGCGCGCCCCCGCCCGAAGCGGCGGGGCGCGTCAAGCGATTAGAGAACCGTATCTAGTCGGGACCCAACGTTCGCCACTCGTGATTCACTCCCGCATTCGATGCACATGCCGGCTGCGTTCGAGGCAACGGGCAATGTGCATCGATCCGATCTCATTCGCACCAGAATCACAATAATCAGGAGAACATAGATGGTCAGATCGATGCGTTCCAGGGTGGTGGCAGCGGCAGTGGCATGCGCGATGAGCGGCGCGCAGTTCGCGGGGACGACCGCAGTGATGACGCTCGCGACGACGCACGCGGCGACCGCGGCGACCGCGGCGACCGCGGCAACCGCGGCGACGGACGACTACGCGGCGACGCGCTATCCGGTCATCCTCGTGCACGGCCTTACCGGCACCGACAAGTACGCAGGCGTGCTCGAGTACTGGTACGGCATCCAGGAGGATCTGCAGCGGCACGGCGCGACCGTCTATGTCGCGAATCTGTCCGGTTTCCAGAGCGACGACGGTCCGAACGGGCGCGGCGAGCAGCTGCTCGCTTACGTGAAGACGGTGCTCGCCGCGACCGGCGCGACCAAGGTGAACCTGATCGGTCACAGCCAGGGTGGCCTCACGTCGCGCTATGTCGCGGCGGTCGCGCCCGATCTGGTCGCATCGGTGACGACGATCGGCACGCCGCACCGCGGCTCCGAGTTCGCGGACTTCGTGCAGAGCGTGCTCGCCTACGACCCGACGGGGTTGTCGTCGTCGGTGATTGCAACCTTCTTCAACGTTTTTGGCATCCTGACGAGCAGCAGCAACAACACGAACCAGGACGCGCTCGCCGCGCTGAAAACGCTGACGACTTCGCAGGCCGCTGCATACAACCAGAACTATCCGAGCGCGGGTCTCGGCGCGCCGGGCAGCTGCCAGACGGGTGCGCCGACGGAGACGGTCGGCGGCAATACGCACCTGCTGTACTCGTGGGCCGGCACCGCGATTCAGCCCACCGTGTCGATGTTCGGCGTCACCGGCGCGAAGGACGTCAGCACGATTCCGTTGATCGATCCAGCCAACGCGCTCGACCTGTCCACGCTTGCGCTGCTGGGCACCGGCACGGTGATGATCAACCGCGGCGCCGGGCAGAACGACGGCCTCGTGTCGAAGTGCAGCGCACTGTACGGGCAGGTGCTGGGCACGCGCTACAAGTGGAACCACCTCGACGAAATCAACCAGTTGCTCGGCGTGCGCGGCGCGTATGCGGAGGATCCGGTCGCGGTCATCCGCACGCATGCGAACCGGCTGAAACTCGCGGGTGTGTGACCTCCGCTCGCGCGCAACGCGACGCGCGTCGCGTTGCGTCGCGGGACGTGTCGACCACTCGGCGAACGGTCTCGCGGGGTGGTCAAACCTTCGCGGTTTGTGATTCACTCTCGGCCTCGACGCGCACGCCGGTACCGTTGTCTGCAACGGCGCGTGCGCGTCGCCGACGCGTGTTCGCAACGGCAACGCAATGGCCGGCGGCACGCCTTTGAGGACGATGAATTCGGGGGTGTACACATGACTAAATCGATGCGTTCCAGGGTGATGGCGGGTGCAGCGGCATGCGCGATGAGCGCTGCGCCGTTCGCGGGAGCGACTGCCGTGATGGCGCTCGCGACGACGCGCACGGCCGTGGCGGCAACCGCGCCATCGGACACTTACGCGGCGACGCGTTATCCGCTCGTTTTCGTGCACGGCATCAACGGCAACGAGAAAATCGGCGGCGCGATCGATCAGTGGTACGGCATACGTGGCGATCTGCAGCAGCACGGCGCGAGCGTCTATGTCGCGAATCTGTCGGCGTTCCAGAGCGACGACGGTCCGAACGGGCGCGGCGAACAGCTGCTCGCTTACGTCAAGCGGGTGCTCGCCGCGAGCGGTGCGACGCGGGTGAACCTGGTCGGTCACAGCCAGGGCGGCCTCACGTCGCGCTATGTCGCGGCGGTCGCGCCGGAACTCGTCGCATCGGTGACGACGATCGGCACGCCGCACCGCGGCTCCGAGTTCGCGGACTTCGTGCAGCGCGTGCTCGCCTACGACCCGACGGGGCTGTCGTCGGCGGTGATCGCGAAGTTCGTCAATCTGATGGCATTCCTGACGAGCACCAACTTCAACCTGAAGCAGGACGCATTGGCCGCGCTGCAGACGCTGACCACGTCGCAGGCCGCCGTCTACAACGTCAACTATCCGAGCGCGGGCCTTGGCGCGCCGGGCAGCTGCGAGACGGGCGCGTCGACCGAGACGATCGGCGGCCATACGCATCTGCTGTACTCGTGGACGGGCACCGCGATTCGGCCGGCCTTTTCGCTATCCGGCGTCATGCTCGCGAAGGATGTCAGCACGATTCCGTTGATCGATCCCGCGTACAAGGACGACTCTTCGACGCTTGCGATGCTCGCCACCGGCACGGTGATGATCAATCGCGGCTCGGGGCGCAACGACGGGCTCGTGTCGAAATGCAGCGCGCTGTACGGGCAGGTGCTGGGCACGCACTACAAGTGGAATCACGTCGACGAGATCAATCAGACGCTCGGCGTGCACGGTGCGTTTGCGGAGGACCCGGTCGCGGTCATCCGCACGCATGCGAACCGGCTGAAACTCGCGGGTGTGTGATCGATGAGTGCACAACAAACACGCGCACCGCTGCTGCGTCGGATCGCGCCATACGGTGCGGCGGGGCTGGCCGCGATCGTCGGCGTCGCGATCTGGAGCGGCACGGGATCGCAGAGCGGCGCTGATGCGTCGCGCACGCCAGCCAATGCGGTCGCGGCCGACGGCGCGAGCGCCGCAGTTCGTCAGGCCGCGCTGCCGGCGAGCGCCGCATTGCCGGCGCCACTGGTCGGCTCCAGCGCGCCGCGGTTGCCGCTCGATTCGGGCGGGCATCTCGCGAAGGTGCGCGCGGTGCGTGACTTCTTCGATTACTGCCTGACCGCGCGCAGCGAGCTCACTGCGGCCGCGCTCGACGCATTGGTCGCACGCGAGATCGCCGCGCAGCTCGATGCAACGCCCGCGCAGCCCGAGGCGCTCGACGTGTGGCGCCGCTACCGTGCGTATCTCGACGCGCTCGAGAAGCTGCCGGACGGCGGCGCGGTCGACAAGATCGATCCCGAGGCGCTGCAGCGCGCGCTCGACCAGCGCGCGTCGATCGCGCACCAGACGCTCGGCGACTGGAGCCAGCCGTTCTTCGGTGCCGAGCAATCGCAGCAGCGCTACGATCTCGCACGGCTCAGGATCGTGCAGGACCGCACGCTGACCGATGCGCAGAAAGCGGAGCGGCTCGCGGCGCTCGACCAGCAGATGCCGGCCGACGAGCGTGCCGCGCGCGCGCCGGCCGAGCGGCAGCGCGCGGCGCTCGACCAGATCGCGCAATTGCAGAAGAGCGGCGCGACGCCGGACGCGGTGCGCGCACAACTGACGCAGTCGCTCGGTGCGGACGTGGCCGCGCGCGTCGTGCAGATGCAGCAGGACGACGCGTCGTGGCAAAGCCGTTACGCGGATTATGCGGCGCAGCGCGCGCAGATCGATGCGGCCGGGTTGTCGCAGCAGGATCGCGATGCGCAGATCGCGGCGCTGCGGCAGCGGATCTTCACGAAGCCGGGCGAAGCGGTGCGCGCCGCGGCGTTCGATCGCAGCGCGGCCGGCACGCGGTAACCGCACGCGCCAACGCCACGCGCTGACGCCCGTGCGCTACGCCGCGTGCGTGAAATGCCGCGGCAGATGCTGTTCGATCGTTGCCGCGAGCGTATCGAACGCCGGCCCGATGCGCTCGTGCGCGACGCATGCATAGCCGAGCAGCAACCCGGGCCGTGCGGTGGCCTCGCTGCTGTAGTAACTGGTGAGCGGGCGCACGATCACTCCGGCGTCGAACGCGCTTTGCGTGACCGCGTGATCGTCGCATCCTTCGGGCAGACCGAGCACCAGATGCAGGCCGGCCTCGTCGCCCATCACCGGCAGCGCGTCGCCGAAGCGCGCATGGATCGCATCGATCAGCAATTGCCGACGCTCGCCGTACAGCGTGCGCATGCGCCGCACGTGCGACGTCAGGTGACCATCCATGATGAATTCCGCGAGCACGGCCTGCTGCATCAGCTGGCCTTCGCGGTACAGCTCCGACAGCCCGGTGCGAAACGTGTCGACGAGATGCTCGGGCACGACCATGTAGCCCATCCGCAAGCCGGGGAACAGCATCTTGCCGAGGCTGCCGACGTAGATCACGCGGCCGCCGTCGTCGAGGCCCTGCAGCGACGCGAGCGGCCGGCTGCCGTAGCGGAATTCGCTGTCGTAGTCGTCCTCGATGATCCAGCAGCGATGCTGACGCGCGTATTCGAGCAGCATCCGGCGCCGCGCCAGGCTCATCACCATCCCGAGCGGATACTGGTGCGACGGCGTGACGAGCACGAGCCGCGGCGGATGCTGCATGTCGCTCGTGCGCGGATCCAGCCCTTCCTGATCGACCGCCACCGGCGCGAGCGTCAGGCCGGCCGCCTGCAGCACGCTGCGCACGCCCCAGTAGCACGGCTCCTCGACCCATGCGCGATCGCCGATGTCCGACAGCAGCCGCACCGCGAGATCAATCGACTGATGAATGCCGGTCGTGATGATGACCTGGTCGGGCGAGCATTTGACCGAACGCGCGACGCGCAGGTAGTCGGCGAGCGCGCGGCGCAGCGGCCGGTAGCCGCCGCCCGGCGCATAGGTCAGCAGCTCCGGGTTGGCTTCCTTCCACAGCCGCGCCTGGAGGCGGCTCCAGGTCCGGCTCGGGAATTCCGCCACGTCCGGCACGCCGGGCATGAACGCGCCCCACTGGCGCCGCGACACGCCCGCATGCTCGATCAATTGCCGGCCGCGCATCGACAGGTCGCGGCGCGTGTCCTGCTGCGGCGCCGCATCGGCTTCGCACGACGGCTGCGCGGCGCCCGGCACGCGGATCGCCGCGGCGTCCGGTCGCGTGTCGGCCACGTAGGTGCCGCTGCCGGTGGTCGTCAGCACGTAGCCCTCGGCGGTGAGCTGATCGTATACGTGAAGCACCGTATTGCGCGCGATCGACAGATCGGCTGCGAGCGTGCGCGAGCTCGGCAGCTTGGTGCCCGGCGCCAGTTCCCCGGTGAGGATCGCCTGCTGCATCTGCTGCAGAAGCTGCCGGTACATCGGCTCGGACGAGCTGCGGTCGAGGCGGGCGGACAGCCAGTCGGCCAGGATCACGGTATCCAAAGTGGTCCCACTAGGAATATTGAAATGGTTCCCTATTGTAGAACCGTACGCGCCGTATAGTAGTTCGCATGTCAAAAACATTTGTCGCGCAGCAAGGGGACCACCACGATGAAGTCCGATGATGTGATCGTCAGCTTTCGCGGCGTGCGAAAGACCTACGACGGCGAGACGCTGGTCGTCAAATCGCTCGACCTCGACATCAAGCGCGGGGAATTCCTGACGCTGCTCGGGCCGTCCGGATCGGGCAAGACCACCTGCCTGATGATGCTGGCGGGCTTCGAGTTCCCGACGGGCGGCGAGATCCGTCTCGACGGCGATCTGCTGAACACCGTGCCGCCGCACAAGCGCAACATCGGCATGGTGTTCCAGAACTACGCGCTGTTTCCGCACCTCACGGTCGAACAGAACGTCGCGTATCCGCTGACGGTGCGCAAGCTCGGCGCCGCCGAGCGCGCCGAGCGCGTCGCGCATGCGCTGAAGATGGTGCAGATGGAGCGCTTCGCGAAGCGCTATCCGGCGCAGCTGTCGGGCGGCCAGCAGCAGCGTATCGCGCTGGCGCGTGCGCTCGTGTTCGAGCCGAAGCTCGTGCTGATGGACGAGCCGCTCGGCGCGCTCGACAAGCAGCTGCGCGAACACATGCAGTACGAACTGAAGGCGCTGCACGAGAAGCTCGGCGTCACGTTCGTCTACGTGACGCACGACCAGGGCGAGGCGCTGACGATGTCCGATCGCGTCGCCGTGTTCGACAAGGGCATCGTGCAGCAGCTCGACACCGTCGACCGCCTGTACGAATCGCCGTGCAACGAATTCGTCGCGAACTTCATCGGCGACAGCAACCGTCTGCGCGGCACCATCGCGCGCGTCGACGGCGAATTCTGCGAGTTCCGTCTCGACGACGGCACGCAACTCGTCGGCCGCCGCATCGGCGATGCGGTCGAAGGTGCGCCGGCCGTCGCGTGCATCCGACCCGAACGCATGAGTCTCGCGAACGGTCAGGCAAGCGGCCCGGCCAACTGCGTGACCGGCGAGGCGCGCAGCCTCATCTATTTCGGCGATCACGTGCGCATGCGCTGCGCGCTGCCGGGCCAGGACGAATGCTTCGTGAAGGTGCCGCTCGGAACGGGCGCGCTCGACACGTTCTCGCCCGGCGCGCCGATCTCGCTCGCCTTTGCGCCCGAGCACCTGCGCGTGTTCGCGTGACGCCGGGTTCATCCGCTTTTCCGCAGTACGACGTCAACAACAACTGCCTCACTTCCACCACGAGAGGAACCATCATGAACGGAGCAAGCACTACCGCGCGTCGCACCGCGCTCGCCCTGGCGCTCGCCGTCGTCGGCGCATCGGCCACCGCGGCCGAACTCACGGTCGTCAACTTCGGCGGCGCGAACGGCGACGCTCAGAAAGCCGCGTTCAACCAGCCGTTCGAGAAGGCGTCCGGCAACAAGGTCACGGCCGTCGAGTACAACGGCGAACAGGCCAAGGTCAAGGCGATGGTCGAGGCCAAGCACGTGAGCTGGGACGTCGTCGAAGTCGAATCGGGCGACCTGAATCGCGGCTGCGACGAAGGCCTGTACGAGAAGCTCGACTGGTCGAAGATCGCGAAGAAGTCCGATCTGATTCCGGAAGCACCGCAGACCTGCGGCGTCGGCTTCTTCGTGTGGTCGACGGCGCTGTCCTACAACGCGGACAAGCTGAAGAGCGCACCGACGGGCTGGGCCGATTTCTGGAACGTGAAGAAATTCCCGGGCAAGCGCGGGATGCGCAAGGGCGCGCGCTACAACCTCGAGTTCGCGCTGATGGCCGACGGCGTCCCGACCAAGGACGTGTACAAGGTGCTCGGCACGAAGGCGGGCCAGGATCGCGCGTTCAAGAAGCTCGACGAGCTCAAGCCGTACATCCAGTGGTGGGAAGCGGGCGCGCAGCCGCCGCAGTTCCTCGTGGCCGGCGACGTCGTGATGTCGACCGCGTACAACGGCCGCATCGACGCCGCGCAGAAGGAAGGCAAGAACCTGAAGGTCGTGTGGAACGGCAGCATCTACGACCTCGACTACTGGGCGATTCCGAAGGGCACGCCGAACAAGGCGCTGGCCGAGCAGTACATCGCGTACACGCTGACGCCGAAGGCGCAGCAGGCGTATGCGCAGCACATCGCGTACGGCCCGTCGAACGTCGTGGCGATCAAGTCTCTCGATGCGAAGACGCTCGCGAACCTGCCGAACTCGCCGGCCAACGGCAAGAACGCAGTGCTGGAAGACATCGGCTTCTGGACCGACCACAGCGACGAGCTCGAGCAGCGCTTCGCCGCATGGGCGACGAAGTAACGGCCGTTCAGCTGTCCTGATGCAACCCGCCGCGCGGCGCGTCGAGCGCGCCGCGCGGCATTCCACCGGATCGAGCCCGGCCGGAGAGAACCGTTGAACACGATGACGATCGCCCCCTCTTCACCGTCGACCGCCGCGCTCAAGCGCGAGCTGAAGTCCGCCGAGGCCCGCAAGCGCACGATGGCGTTGCTGCTGATCGCGCCGCTCGCGATTTTCCTGCTGCTCGTGTTCGTCGTGCCGATCGGCACGCTGCTCACGCGCGCGGTGCAGAACCCCGAGATCGCGACCGCGCTGCCGAACACGATCGCCGCGCTGTCGGCCTGGGACCGCAAGGCGCCGCCCGCCGATGCCGCCTACGTCGCACTCGCGGCCGACATGGCGAAGGTCGCCGACAGCGAGGCGATGGGCGCACTCGCACGGCGCCTGAACACCGAAATTCCCGGCTATCGCTCGCTGGTGGCGAAGACGGCCCGCGCGATGCCGCTGAAGGGCGACAACGATGCGGCGCTCACGCCTGCGCAAACGCGTGCGAAGCTGATCGAGCTCGACTCGCGCTGGGGCGAGCTCCCTTACTGGCAGTCGATCGCGAAGAACGGCAGCCAGTTGTCGCCGTTCTACCTGCTCGCGTCGCTCGACCACAAGCAGGACGGTTTCGGCAACATCGTGCAGGCCGACCCCGATCAGTCGATCTACCTCGCGATCTTCGGCCGCACGTTCGTGATCGGCGTCGCGGTCACGCTGTTCGCGCTGCTGCTCGGCTATCCGCTCGCCTACTGGATCTCGACGCTGTCCGAGCGTCGCGCGAACCTCGTGATGATCCTCGTGCTGATTCCGTTCTGGACCTCGGTGCTGGTGCGCGTCGCCGCGTGGATCGTGCTGCTGCAGAGCGAAGGGCTCATCAACAGCGCGCTGATCGGCAGCGGGCTGATCTCGCATCCGTTGAGCCTGCTGTTCAACCGCGTCGGCGTGTACATCTCGATGACGCACATCCTGCTGCCGTTCATGATCCTGCCGCTGTACAGCGTGATGAAGTCGATTCCGCCGACTTACCAGCGCGCGGCCGTGTCGCTCGGCAGCCATCCGTTCGCCGCGTTCTGGCGCGTGTACGTGCCGCAGACCTACCCGGGCATCGGCGCCGGCGCGCTGCTGGTGTTCATTCTCGCGATCGGCTACTACATCACGCCGGCGCTGCTCGGCGGGCCGAACGACCAGATGGTCAGCTACTACGTCGCGTACTTCACCAACGTGACGATCAACTGGGGCATGGCGTGTGCGCTCGGCGGGCTGCTGCTCGCGGCGACGCTGGTGCTGTATGCGGTATACGGGCGCTTCACGCGCACCAACGTGAGCCTCGGCTGAGCCGGGCACAGGGAAACGGGAAGGGAGTCCGACCATGAAACTCGCCAGGCCGCTGTTCGCGCCGCACATGTCGTTCGTCGAACGCGCGTGGTACGTCGCGCTGCGCGTACTCGTCGTGCTGACGCTGCTGTATTTGATCCTGCCGGTGCTCGCGATCGTGCCGCTGTCGTTTTCGTCGAGCACGTTCCTCGTCTATCCGATTCCGGGCTTCTCGATGCGCTGGTACGAGAACCTGCTCGCGTCGGACGAGTGGCGCATGGCCGCGAAGAACAGCTTCATCGTCGCGCCGGCGGCCACCATCGTCGCGACCGTGCTCGGCACGCTCGCCGCGATCGGCCTCACGAAGGCCGACTTCCGCGGCAAGGCGCTGCTGATGGCGATCCTGCTGTCGCCGATGATCGTGCCGGTGGTGGTGGTCGGCGTCGGCATGTACCTGTTCTTCGCGCCGCTCGGGCTCGCGAACACCTACACGGGGCTGATCGCCGCACACGCGGCGCTCGGCGTGCCGTTCGTCGTGACGACGGTGGCCGCGACGCTGCAGGGCTTCAACTACAACCTGGTGCGCGCGAGCCTGTCGCTCGGCGCGAATCCGGTCACGACGTTTTTCCGCGTGACGCTGCCGGTGATCGCGCCGGGCGTGATGTCGGGCGCGCTGTTCGCGTTCGCGACGTCGTTCGACGAAGTCGTGGTCACGCTGTTCCTCGCCGGCGCCGATCAGACGACGCTGCCGCGCCAGATGTTCACCGGCATCCGCGAGAACATCAGCCCGACGATCGCGGCGCTCGCGACGATCCTGATCATCTTCTCGACGAGCCTGCTGCTCGCGCTCGAATGGCTGCGCGGCCGCAATGCGCGGCGCGCGGTGTCCTGACGGCGAGCGCTTCGCCGGCCGGCGCGCGCCGGCCTTCACGCGACGCTCAGAAGCCGCCCGACTGGATCAGCTTGTTGAGGTTCGTGACGTTCAGGCTGCCGAAGCCGGTCGGGTAATCCCAGCCGGTGCCTGCCGTGTAGCCATACCCCTGATAGCCGTTGTTGCCCGACACCACGTCGTAGCGCACCAGCGACGGATTCGACGGAATGCGCGCATAGAACCTGGCGGCCGGGAAGCCGAGCCCGGTGCCGTTTGCCGCGAGCAGCCGCGCCCAGAAGCCGGTGAAGATCGGCGCGGCGAGGCTGGTGCCGCCGATCTGCTGCAACTGGCCGTAGTTGTAGATGTACGCGCCGGTGCTCTGCGCGGCGTCGAACGACACGTCCGGCAAGCGGCGGTTGCTGCCCGACTGCCACGCCGGCGCCGGCAGGATCGTGCTGACGCCGCCGCCCGTCGCCCACAGCTTGCCGTTGCCGTCGAGGCCTTCGTTCCACACCGTCTCGTTCGAGAACGCACCGGCCGACGTCGTGTACAGCGTCGTGCCGCCGATCGCGAGCACGTGCGGCGACGCGGCCGGCCACGACACCGTGTAGTTCGAGCCGTCCGGATAGCCGCGGTTGTTGCATTCGTACACGCCTTCGTCGCCCGACGACACCGAGAACGTCTGGCCCTGCGCCGCGGCGGTCGTGAAGATCTGCTCCTCGGCGTCGAGCGTGCCGTCCGCGTTCGCGTCGGTCTCGCACCAGCCGAGCGACACGTTGATCACCTTCGCCGTGTTGTCCGACACCACGCGGTTGAACGCCTGCGTGAGCCCGGTGTTGCCGGCCGCGTTCAGGTCGGCCATGTAGAACACCAGCTTGCCGACCTGGCCGCCCGCCGAGCCGACGATCGACTGGCTGTCGAGATCCCATTCGCCCTGGCCGTCCTGGTCGTCGCTGTAGCTGCCCGACGTGCCGGTGCCGTTGGTCTTCACGGCCTGGGTCGCGACCGTGCCGTAGCCGTTGCTCGACGTGAACTGCTTCAGGTCCTGCAGCGTTTGCGATACGCCGCCGATCGTGACGATTCCCACCGTCACGCCGGCCGCCGTCGGCACGCCGGTCGCGTTGTAGAGGCCGGGGAATTCCTTCGGATAGTGGCCGGTAGCCGTGCCGGCCGCGAGCGTCTGCGGCTTCGCGACGTTGCCGATGCGCAGCATCGGGCGCGCGCGTGCGACGTTCTGCAAGCCGAGCACCGAGCCGACGACGTCGCCGAGCGCGCGCGGCACCTGCGCCGTCGACGCGTTCGCGAACCCGGCGCGGCCCGCGTACTGGAAGTGCACGAGCGACGTGTTGAACGCGGTCTTCACGGTGCCCGCCGTGCCGTGCGCCGACACCAGCAGCCGGTTCGGCGCGACCTCGATGTTCACGAACCCGCTCTTGCGCAGATAGTCGACGACCGACTTCACCTGCGCTTCGGTCGGCGCGTAGTCCGCGACGAACTGCTCGTGCGTCAGGTACTGGCCGTAATGCGCGTTGCCGGGCCGGTTCACGTCGCGGGCGAGCTGCTTGAGCTGCGCCGCGTTGCGCAGCTTCAGGCTGACGACGATGTCGGCCGTCTCGCCGGCCGCGAGTTCGAGCGACGGCGCCGTGCTGCGCGCCATCAGCTGCGGGCCGGTCAGAAAGGCCTTCGTGTGGGTATCGACCCAATCCGTGCTCGCATGCGCCGCACCGGCGGCGAACACGAGCGGCCACGCGCACGCGAGGCGGCGGGGCGACGGGAGGGACAGGGCGAACCGCGCGTTCCTTTTCATCGGGAATCCTTTTTCGGGAGAGACGACGTTGCTGGAAGCCGCAACCCTTGTGGGGCTGCGAGCGGTGACGAGCGTAGGGTGTCGGGGTCGTTCAGGTAGCTGGCAGTTTCCATAGCTGTCAGTTCTGACACCGGCGTGCCGCGCGCGGGCACTGCGTTGGGTGCGCGCGCAACGGCATGCGCGGACGGACGGAACCGGTTTGCGGCGCGCCGGTGCGACCGTCCGCGCCGTTCGAGCGCATGACGCGTTCGTTGCGGCATCGGAATGTGCGCAATTGCTCGGCGCTGCCGTGTGCGCACGCGTCGTTCGCATCCGCGCCGGAATGCGGCGCGCGTCGCACTATGTGGGCGCGCGACGGCGCGGGGCCGGGACGCGTGCAGCGCGAGCCGCGACGGCGGGAATTCTCGACCCGTTCGGACGTGCCGGTTTCCCGAACTGTGGAACGTCGCATCGCCGAGCCTTGCAGCGTCCTTTCGGTTCGCGAAGCGCGCGAGCCGATTAGAGGAATTGCTCGAACGCATCCGGATGCCGGGTTCGGCCGAGCGTCCGATGTCCACGGCGCGCCGGTGCGGCGGCGTTTGCGCGCATTCGGTCTACCCGGCTTGCGCGTGCCCCGCGCGACATCCGATCGCAACCAATGTTTGACGCGCGCCGTCCCCGAGCTATTCTCCAATCCATAACCACGAAGTTATTGATTCCAGCATGCAAAGCCCGCACGACCTGCTGTTCAGAACACTTGCCGATCCGACGCGCCGCGCGCTGTTCGAGCGACTGTGTGCGGAAGGCGAGCTGACGGTCGCCGCGCTGACGGCCCGCGCCGGCGTGTCGCAGCCGGCCGTGTCGAAGCATCTGGGTGTACTGAAGCAGGCCGGGCTCGTGAGCGACCGTCACGCGGGCCGGCAGACGCACTACAGCGCGCAGCCGCAGGCGCTGACTCCGTTGCTCGACTGGGCCGGCCAGATGACCGCCTTCTGGCAGAACCGGTTCGATGCGCTCGAAGATCTGCTCAGGAGAATGGACCAATGAACCCCAACCCCGCCGCAACCCGTACCGTCGTCGTCGAACGGGAGCTGTCGCATCCGCCCGAGAAGATCTGGCGTGCGCTCACGCAACCGCATCTGCTCGACGCGTGGCTGATGCAGAGCGATTTCGAACCGGTGGCGGGCCGCGCGTTCAGTTTTCGCGCCGACTGGGGTTCGGTCGACTGCACCGTGCTGACGATCGAGCCGCACCGCGCGCTGTCGTACTCGTGGGCCGCTCATGGCCTCGAAAGCGTCGTCACGTGGACGCTCACGCCCACGCCGCACGGCACGCTGCTGCGAATGGAGCAAAGCGGCTTCCGCACCGACCAGGAGCAGGCGTACCGTGGCGCGCAGCACGGCTGGCCGCAGTTCTTCGCGTCGCTCGAACAGCTGCTCGCGCGCCCGGACGAGGGCGGGGAGGCCGACGCATGAGCGCCGCCGGGCACGACCTGACGCCGTCCGCGCGCATCGACGCGCTGATCGCCGGAATCGCCGACTGGCGCCGCGACGTCTTTGCCGAGCTGCGCGCGACGATCCTCGCGGCCGACGCCGGCATCGTCGAGGAATGGAAGTGGATGGGCAGCCCCGTCTGGTCGTGCGACGGGATGATCGCGGTCGCGAACGCGCACAAGGGCAAGGTCAAGCTCACGTTCATGCACGGCGCGCAGCTGGCCGATCCCGATGGGCTGTTCAACGCGGGCCTCGACGGCAACGCGCGCCGCGCGATCGACTTCATGGAAGGCGACAAGCTCGACCGGCGCGCGCTGCAGCGCCTGATTCGCGCGGCGATCGACTACAACCGCGCGCATCTGAAGAAGAACGCACGCGCCGCTGCGGGTGCGAAGGCGCGCGGCGGCAAGCAAGCCTAGCGCCGCCGGCCGCTGCGGCGCGCGCCTTTGTACGGACGAAAAAAAACCCGACACGAGGTCGGGTATCCAAATCGGCCGCAACCGCCGCGAGGCGGCTGCGGCACCTGCAAAAGCAGGGCGCTTACGCTGCGAGCAGCGAGCGCAGCACGAACGGCAGGATCCCGCCGTGCTTGTAGTAGTCGACTTCGATCGGCGTATCGATGCGCAGCAGCACCGGCACGCGGGTCGTTTCGCCGTTCTTGCGGTGGATCACCAGCGTGACGTCCTGCTGCGGCTTGAAGTCGTCGCCGAGGCCTTCGATGTCGTAGGTCTCTTCGCCGGTGATGCCGAGCGACTGCACGCTGTCCGCGCCCTTGAACTGCAGCGGCAGCACGCCCATGCCGACCAGGTTCGAGCGGTGGATGCGCTCGAAGCTGCGGGCGATCACGGCCTTCACGCCGAGCAGCTGGGTGCCCTTCGCGGCCCAGTCGCGCGACGAGCCCGTGCCGTACTCTTCGCCCGCGAACACGACGGTCGGCGTGCCGGCGCCGACGTACTTCATCGCGGCGTCGTAGATCGACAGCTGTTCGCCGCTCGGCTGGTGGATCGTCAGACCGCCTTCGACGCGCGTGCCGTCGGCCTTCGCCGGGATCATCAGGTTCTTGATGCGGACGTTCGCGAACGTGCCGCGCATCATCACGTCATGGTTGCCGCGGCGCGAGCCGTAGCTGTTGAAGTCGGCCTTCTGCACGCCGTTCTCCTTCAGCCACTTGCCTGCCGGCGAGTCTTCCTTGATCGAGCCTGCCGGGCTGATGTGGTCGGTCGTCACCGAATCGCCGAAGATGCCCAGTGCGCGCGCGCCCTGGACGGTCGGGATCGACGCGGCCGGCTCCATCGAGAAGTCGTGGCCGAAGAACGGCGGCTCGGCGATGTAGGTCGACTTCGGCCAGTCGTAGACCTGGCCCGTTTCGCCCTCGATCTTGCTCCACAGGTCGCCCTTCTTCGTGAGCTTCGAGTAGTTGTCCTCGAACTTCTTCGGGTCCAGCGCGAACTTGAGCAGCGCGTGGATTTCGTCGCTGGTCGGCCAGATGTCGCCGAGGTAGATGTCGTAGCCGTCCTTGCCCTTGCCGACCGGCTCCGTCATCAGGTCGCGCGTGATGTTGCCGGCGATCGCGTAGGCGACGACGAGCGGCGGCGACGCGAGGAAGTTCGCGCGGATGTTCGGGTGGATGCGCGCCTCGAAGTTACGGTTGCCCGACAGCACGGCCGCCGCGACGATGTCGTTCTTCGTGATCGCTTCGTTCAGCTCCGGCGTCAGGTCGCCCGCGTTGCCGATGCAGGTCGTGCAGCCGTACGCGGCGACTTCGAAGCCGAGCTTCGCGAGGTACGGCAGCAGGCCCGTCTTCGTCAGGTATTCGGTGACGATGCGCGATCCCGGCGCGAGCGACGTCTTGATGTGCGGCGCGACCGTCAGGCCGGCTTCCACGGCCTTCTTCGCGAGCAGGCCGGCGGCCAGCAGCACGCTCGGGTTCGACGTGTTCGTGCACGACGTGATCGCGGCGATCAGCACGTCGCCGTTCTTCACGTCGACGCCGTTGCTCGTCGTGTACTGCGCGTTCAGGTCCTCGGCCTTCTTCGCGAAGCCGTTTTCGGCGACCGGCTTCGAGAACAGCTCGGTGAACGTCGACTTCACGTTGCCGATTTCGATGCGGTCCTGCGGGCGCTTCGGGCCGGCCAGCGACGGCGCGACCGTCGCGAGGTCGAGCGTGACCGTCTTCGTGTAGTCGATGTCGCCTGCCTTCGGGATGCCGAACAGCTTCTGCGCCTTGAAGTAGTTCTCGAACGCGGCGATTTCGGCCTTCGTGCGGCCCGTGCCTTCGAAGTACTCGATCGTCTTTTCGTCGACCGGGAAGAAGCCCATCGTCGCGCCGTATTCCGGCGCCATGTTGCCGATCGTCGCGCGGTCCGGCAACGACAGCGACTTCGTGCCTTCGCCGAAGAACTCGACGAACTTGCCGACGACCTTCTCCTTGCGCAGCATTTCGGTGATCGTCAGCACCAGGTCGGTGGCCGTCACGCCTTCGCGCAGCTTGCCCTTCAGCTCGACGCCGACGACGTCCGGCGTCAGGAAGTACACCGGCTGGCCGAGCATGCCGGCTTCCGCTTCGATGCCGCCCACGCCCCAGCCGACCACGCCGATGCCGTTGATCATCGTCGTGTGGCTGTCGGTGCCGACGAGGGTGTCCGGGTAGTACACGGTGTCGCCGCCGTCGGCCTTCTTGTGCACGCCGCGCGCGAGGTATTCCAGGTTCACCTGGTGGACGATGCCGACGCCCGGCGGCACGACCTTGAACGTGTCGAACGCCTGCATGCCCCACTTCATGAACTGGTAGCGCTCGTTGTTGCGCTGGAATTCCAGCTTCATGTTCAGGTCGAGCGCGTCCTTCTGACGGAAGTAGTCGATCTGCACCGAGTGGTCGACGACGAGATCGACCGGCACCAGCGGCTCGATCTTCTTCGGATCCTTGCCCGAACGCTGCGCGACACCGCGCATGGCCGCGATGTCGGCGAGCAGCGGCACGCCGGTGAAGTCCTGCAGCACGACGCGCGACACCACGAACGGAATCTCGTCGACCCGCTTCGCGGTCGGCTGCCAGTTCGCGAGCTGCTCGATGTGTTCTTCGGTGATCTTCTTGCCGTCGTAGTTGCGCAGCACGGACTCGAGCACGATGCGGATCGACACCGGCAGGCGTTCGATCTTCGTCTTCAGTTCCTTGCCGAGCTGCGGCAGCGAGTAGAACTTGCCTTTGCCGGAACCGCTGTCGAATTCCTTGAGGGTCTTGTGGAGATTGTGGGCCATGGTGATTTTCCTGGGTTTAAGGCTAGGAAACAAAGAGTCCTGTATCTGACGGCTAGATCATATACAGATCGACGTACTCATTGACCGGCATCGCATCGAGCTTTGCCTGGTCCAGCGACACGTCGAGAATCGCTTGTTGCTGCTTTGCCGGGAAACGGCGGGCAAGGTTGGTCCGGAATTTCTCGATCAGCCGCGGGATGCCGTCGGCACGGCGTCGCTGATGGCCGATCGGATATTCGACCGTCACCTCGGCAAGCGTCGACCCGTCCGCGAATTCGATCGTCAGCGCGTTCGCGATCGAGCGCTTGGCCGGGTCGTGGTAGTCCTTCGTGAACTGCAGATCCTCGACGCACACGGTCTTCGCGCGCAGCGCGTCGATGCGCGGATCGGCGGCGGTCGCGTCTTCGTAGTCGGCCGCGCTCAGCCGGCCGAACAGCAGCGGCACGGCCACCATGTACTGGATGCAGTGGTCGCGGTCGGCCGGATTGGCGAGGGGCCCCTGCTTGTCGATGATGCGGATCGCGGCCGCGTGCGTGCGGATCGTGATGCGGCTGATCTCGTCGGTCGTGCGGCCGGCCGCGGCGAGCCGCGCGTGCAGCTGCAGCGCGGCCTCGACGGCCGTCTGCGCATGGAATTCGGCGGGGAACGCGATCTTGAACAGCACGTTCTCCATCACGTAGGTGCCGTACGGGCGCTGGAAGCGGAACGGCTGCCCGCGGAACAGCACGTCGTAGAAGCCCCAGGTCTTCGCGGTCAGCGCGGACGGGTAGCCCATCTCGCCGGTCTTCGCGATCAGCGCGAGGCGCACCGCGCGCGACGTCGCGTCGCCGGCCGCCCACGACTTGCGCGAGCCGGTGTTCGGCGCATGGCGGTAGGTGCGCAACGCGTGGCCGTCGACGAACGCGTTCGACACCGCATTGAGCAGCTCGTCGCGCGTGAGCCCGAGCAGGCGGCCGACCACGGCGGTCGATGCGACCTTGACCAGCAGCACGTGGTCGAGCCCGACGGCGTTGAAGGAATTCTCGAGTGCGAGGCAGCCCTGGATCTCGTGGGCCTGAATCATCGCGACGAGCACGTCGCGCATCGCGAGCGGCTTCCTGCCGGCCGCGACGGCCGTGCGGGACAGCCAGTCGGCCGTCGCCAGGATCCCGCCGAGGTTGTCGGACGGATGACCCCATTCGGCGGCGAGCCAGGTGTCGTTGAAGTCCAGCCAGCGGATCATCGCGCCGATGTCGAACGCGGCCTGTACGGGATCGAGCTGGAAGGACGTGCCGGGCACCTTCGCGCCGTTCGGCACGATCGTGCCCGGCACGACGGGGCCGAGCAGCTTGGTGCAGGCAGGGTAGGAGAGCGCCTCGAGTCCGCATCCGAGCGTGTCGATCAGGCAATGACGCGCCGTCTCCAGCGCGAGCGCGCTGTCGATGCCGGTGTCGAGCACGTAGTCGACGATGTCGACGAGTACCGAATCCGGCGCAGGGCGGACGTTGGAGACCGGGGCGGACATCGAGGGCCTGGGCGCGCTTAGTTCGTCGCCGGCTTCAGCTCGTTGGACTGCGTCGGTGCGGCGCCGCCTTGCGCCATTTCCGGCGTCACGCATTCGTCGGCGAGACGCTCGCCGCCGTTCGCGTCGCTGAACAGCATCGCCTTGGTCGGGATCACGACCAGCTTGAAGCCGGCGGCCGGATCGTAGAACGTGTCGGCGCCGGTCGTCGTGGCCTGACGCGGCAGCTTGTAGTTCTTCTTCGCCCAGTGGACCGTGACCAGCTGGTCGCGCTTCATGTCGCCGGCGAGGTCGAACGACAGGCCGTCCTTGCACGCCCACTTCACTGCGCCGTCCGGTACCGGATCGACCTTCGCCGCGGCACGCGCGAGGGACTTCTTGCTGCGCGGAATCAGGCGCTTGGCCGGTGCCGGGCGCTTGGCCGTCTTCTTCGCAGTCGTGGCCGTACCCTGGGCGAACGCGCTCGGCGCCGACACCAGCAGCGTGGCGGACAACGCGCCGATGGCGGTAGCGATCAGGAGTTTCTTCATGGAGTCAGAACCTTTCGATTATCAGTTGACAAGGGCCGGCTGCTGACGCCGCCGGCCGGTTTGAAACTGCACGCGCCCCCGGAAGCGCGCAGCGGCCGCTATTTTGACCTATTTGGCTGCGCATATTTCAGGTTTTCGGGCTCGGTTACGTTTTTTGTCGTTTCGCAAACCTGTGTCGCGTTCGCGCGCCGGAGATTCGATGAAATCCGCATGTCGGCGGCTCGGCCGGCTTAACCGGCGCCTGCGCCGGCCGGCCCGAACAGCGGCGCGGCTTCACGCGGCACGGCCTGGCCGGTCGCCTTCGCGCGGCGCAGCACCGACCAGTAATAGCGGTAGCTCGCGCGGTCGTGCAGCGTGTCGCCGTGGCGCGTCGGGCCCCAGTCGGCGGCCTGCGCGGCCAGCAGGATCTCGGCGGCCAGCGCGACCTCGTCGGTGCGCGGCGCGAATGCGTCGACGATCGGACGGATCTGCGCCGGATGGATGCTCCACATCCGCGTGAAGGCGAATTCGTCGCGCGCGCGGCGCGCATCGCCGGCCACGACGCTCATGTCGCGCACGTCGGTCGTGACGTTGTGCGACGGCGTCTTGCCGTGCGCGTGGCAGGCCGCGGCGATCTCCAGCTTCGCGCGGCGCACGAGCGGGTGATCGAACTGGCCCGGCGAGCGCATCGCCGCATCGGGAATCGCGCCGTGATGGGCGGATACGAAATCCATCAGCCCGAAGCTCAGCGTGCCGACCAGCGGCAGCGCGGCGAGCGTCGCGGCCTGCGCGAGCGCGCCGTGCGTCTCGACCAGCACGTCGACCGGAATCGGCTGCGCGAGCCCGAGCTCGCGGCGCGTGCCTTCGATGAACGCGATCATCTCGGCCGCATCGGCGGCGCCGGCGACCTTCGGCAGCGTGACGTAGGCGGGCGCGCGCGCGGCGCGCAGCACGATGCGCACGTCGTCGCGCCAGTGCGGATGGGAAAAGTCGTGAATGCGGACGCCGACGCGTCCGAAGCGGTTCTCGGCGCTGCCGAGGAATTCGGCGACGAGCTGTGCGTGGGCGGCTTCCTGGCCGACGGCCGCGCCGTCCTCGCAGTCGAGCGTGATGTCGAACACCGGGCCGAGTTCGGCCTGGAGCGCGAGCGATTTGCGCATCAGCTTCTCGCTGCCCGCGTAGTGATCGCAGCAGGGCAGGATCGCGGGCGGCGACGCCCCGTCGTACAGCACTTGTGCAGGAGTGAGCGCGGACATCTCTTCTACGCCAGGGAAGCGGATCATCGGGGAGAAATCGGATCCGGCCACGTTCTGGGCCGGCACGCGCTGCGCGCCGGCGGCAAAACGTGCCCGGATCGGATCGGGCGGCGCGGCTGGCTGCGCGCCGGCCGCCCGTGCCGTGGCCGGGCCGCCCGCGGGCGGCCCGGCCACGCAGCCTGCTTAGTTCTTCAGCAGGTGTGCGACGCCGTCGCGCTCTTCGAGCAGCTCGGCGAGCGTGCCGTCCATCTTCTCGCGCGAGAACGCATCGATCTCGAGGCCTTCGACGCGCTTGTATTCGCCGTTTTCGCAGGTGACCGGCACGCCGTAGATGATGTCTTCGGGGATGCCGTACGAGCCGTCCGACGGGATGCCCATCGTGACCCACTTGCCGTTCGTGCCGAGCACCCAGTCACGCACGTGGTCGATCGCCGCATTGGCTGCCGACGCTGCCGACGACAGGCCGCGCGCTTCGATGATCGCCGCGCCGCGCTTGCCGACGGTCGGGATGAACGTTTCGCGGTTCCACACGTCGTCGTTGACGAGCTTCAGCATCGACTCGCCTTCGGCGGTCGCGAAGCGGAAGTCGGGGTACATCGTCGGCGAGTGGTTGCCCCACACGGCGAGCTTCTCGATCGATGCGACCGGCTTGCCCGTCTTCGCTGCGAGTTGCGACAGCGCGCGGTTGTGATCGAGGCGCAGCATGGCCGTGAAGTTCTTCTTCGGCAGATCCGGCGCCGACTTCATCGCGATGTAGGCGTTCGTGTTGGCCGGGTTGCCGACCACCAGCACCTTGACGTCGCGGCTCGCGACTTCGTTCAGCGCGGCGCCCTGGACCGTGAAGATCTCGGCGTTGGCCGACAGCAGGTCCTTGCGCTCCATGCCCTTCGAGCGCGGACGTGCGCCGACGAGCAGTGCGACGTCTGCATCCTTGAATGCAACCTTCGGATCGTCGGTGATCACGACGCCCGCGAGCAGCGGGAACGCGCAATCTTCGAGTTCCATCACGACGCCTTTGACGGCGGCTTGGGCTTGCGGGAGGTCGAGCAGTTGCAGGATGACCGGCTGGTCCTTGCCGAGCAGGTCGCCGTTCGCGATGCGGAACAGCAGGGAGTAAGCGATTTGACCTGCGGCGCCGGTGACGGCAACGCGCTTTGCGGGCTTAGCCATTGAAAATCTCCAGGACGGGATGAAGCGATGGACGCTAGGCAAAACGCCATTCTATGCGCGTTACGCGTAGCGTTGCAGTGAAGCAGGGCGGAGGACTCGCGAAAGGCAGACGCGGTGAACCTGGAGACGGCCGTGGCACGTAGCCGGGGACGCGTTTTGCACCCGCGAACCCTTGCTCGACCGGGAGTGTAGGAGCGGGCGTGGCCAAAGTCAAACGGTATCATATGTCTTATATAAGACAGATGTTTTGCTGAATTTGAGTGGACGGAAAAGCGCGGTTTGTGATGAAATGCGCGCCATGACATCGAACCAGGCGAACAACGCGAATCCGACCGGCGCAGGCAGCCCAGGGCAGCCGGGCGCGGGCGATTCCGTGCCGGCGCCTGCCGCGCCGTCGCCGACTTTCAGTCCGTTATACCAGCAGATCAAGTCGTTGATCACGCAGAGTCTGGAATCGGGCGAATGGAAGCCGGGCGAGATCATCCCGAGCGAGGTGGAGCTCGCGGCCCGTTACAAGGTCAGCCAGGGCACCGTGCGCAAGGCGATCGACGAACTGGCCGCCGAGAATCTCGTCGTCAGGCGGCAGGGCAAGGGTACGTTTGTTGCAACGCACAACGAAGACCGCGCGCAGTTCCGCTTTCTGAGGCTGCTCGCCGACGACGGCGCCGAGCATCCGCACGTGAGCCGCGTGCTCGAATGCCGGCGCTTGCGGGCGCCGGCCGAGATCGCGCGGCAGCTCGACCTGAAGCCGGCCGACCCGGTGGTGCAGGTGCGCCGGCTGCTGGCGTTCGAGGGCGACGCGACGGTGCTCGACGAGATCTGGCTGCCCGGCGCGATGTTCCGCGGGCTGTCGTTCGAGCGTTTGAGCGAATACAAGGGGCCGCTCTACGCGATGTTCGAGACGGAGTTCGGCACGCGCATGATTCGCGCGACGGAAAAGATCCGGGCGGTGGCGGCGGAGCCGGCGGTTGCCGACCTGCTGCGCGTGCCGGCGGGTTTTCCGTTGCTGTCGGTGGAGCGGGTGTCCTATACGTACGGCGATCGGCCGGTGGAAGTGCGGCGCGGCTGGTATGTCACAACCGGGTATTACTATCACAATGACTTGAGCTGACGACGTATCGGCCAAGCTGCGGGCGCGCGTTCTCCCCACGTTCGCGTAGCACGTATCGGGCCGCCTTTTGTTCGCGTTTGCGTAACGATCCAGAGCAGACTTTCGCTGCAGCGCGATATAAAAAGGCGCTAAAATCGCGGATTAGTGTGACAACATAGTAGGGGTCTAGCATGACTGACGCAGTAAGAAAGCCGAGGCCGGAATACCGGAACATCGGATTCGGCGACATCACGATGAAATATCGCATGCCTGCGGCAGCGATATTGTCGATTCTCCATCGAATCAGCGGCGCGCTGCTGTTCCTGTTCCTGCCGTTCCTGCTGTTCCTCTTCGATCAGAGCCTCACGTCGGAGCTCAGCTTCGAAGTCTTCAAGTCTTTCCTCTCCAACATCGTCGTCAAGCTGATCGTCCTCGCGTTGTCCTGGGCGTTCCTCCACCATTTCTGCGCCGGCATTCGCCACCTGTTGATGGACGTCAACCATGACGCCGTCTCGAAGGAAGGCGGCAAGCGTACGGCCGTGGTCGTGTTTGTCGTCTCGATCGCGCTGACGATCGCCATGGCACTCAAACTGTTCGGAGCATTCTAAGAAAATGGCAGCCAACAACCGAATCGGCTCGAAGCGCCTCGTCGTCGGCGCTCACTACGGCCTGCGCGACTGGCTCGCGCAGCGCGTCACCGCCACGATCATGGCGGTCTACACGGTCATTCTGCTCGTCCTGTTTTTCGGCGCGCATGACTTCTCGTACGAAGGCTGGGCATCGATCTTCTCCGCGCAATGGATGAAGCTCGCGACCTTCGTGACGCTGCTTTCCCTCTTCTACCACGCATGGGTCGGCGTGCGCGACATCTGGATGGACTACGTGAAGCCCGTCGGTGTGCGCCTGCTGCTGCAATCGCTGACCATCGTCTGGCTGCTCGCATGTGCGGGCTACGCCGCGCAGATTCTCTGGAGAGTGTAAAGAATGGCTGCAATCAAAACTTCCCTGCCGCGCCGCAAGTTCGACGTGGTGATCGTCGGCGCGGGCGGCTCGGGCTTGCGCGCAGCGCTGCAACTGTCGCGTGCGGGCCTGTCGGTCGGCGTGCTGTCGAAGGTGTTCCCGACCCGTTCGCACACGGTCGCGGCACAAGGCGGCATCGGCGCGTCGCTCGGCAACATGAGCGAAGACAACTGGCACTTCCATTTCTACGACACGATCAAGGGTTCCGACTGGCTCGGCGACCAGGACGCGATCGAGTTCATGTGCCGTGAAGCGCCGAACGTCGTGTACGAGCTCGAGCACTTCGGCATGCCGTTCGACCGCAACGCGGACGGCACGATCTACCAGCGCCCGTTCGGCGGCCACACCGCGAACTACGGCGAGAAGCCGGTGCAGCGCGCTTGCGCGGCCGCCGACCGTACCGGTCACGCGCTGCTGCACACGCTGTACCAGCAGAACGTCGAGGCGAAGACGCAGTTCTTCGTCGAATGGATGGCGCTCGACCTGATCCGCGACGCGGACGGCGACGTGCTCGGCGTGACGGCCCTCGAGATGGAGACGGGCGACGTCTACATCATGGAAGGCAAGACGACGCTGTTCGCGACGGGCGGCGCTGGCCGGATCTTCGCGGCATCGACGAACGCGTTCATCAACACGGGCGACGGGCTGGGCATGGCCGCTCGCTCGGGCATCGCGCTGCAGGACATGGAGTTCTGGCAGTTCCACCCGACCGGCGTGGCCGGCGCGGGCGTGCTGATCACGGAAGGCGTGCGCGGCGAGGGCGGCATTCTGCGCAACTCGAACGGCGAGCGCTTCATGGAGCGCTATGCGCCGACGCTGAAGGATCTGGCGCCGCGTGACTTCGTGTCGCGCTCGATGGACCAGGAAATCAAGGAAGGCCGCGGCGTCGGTCCGAACAAGGACCACGTGCTGCTGGATCTGTCGCACATCGGCGCGGAGACGATCATGAAGCGTCTGCCGTCGATCCGCGAGATCGCGCTGCGGTTCGCGAACGTCGACTGCATCAAGGAACCGATCCCGGTCGTGCCGACGATCCACTACCAGATGGGCGGCATTCCGACCAACATCCACGGTCAGGTCGTGGGCACGTCGCGCGATCACAAGGAGCCGGTCAACGGCTTCTACGCGGTCGGCGAATGCTCGTGCGTGTCGGTGCACGGCGCGAACCGCCTGGGCACGAACTCGCTGCTCGACCTAGTGGTGTTCGGCCGCGCGGCCGGCAACCACATCGTCCAGCACGTGAAGAACCAGCGCGACCACAAGCCGCTGCCGGCCGACGCGGGCGAATACTCGCTGGCACGCCTGGCGAAGCTCGAGAAGTCGACGTCGGGCGAATACACGCAGGACGTCGCGAACGACATCCGCTCGACGATGCAGAAGCATGCGGGCGTGTTCCGTACCTCGGCGCTGCTGAAGGAAGGCGTGGACCAGATGGCCGGCCTGAAGGAGCGGGTGGAAAACATCCACCTGAAGGACAAGTCGAAGGTGTTCAACACCGCGCGCATCGAAGCGCTCGAGCTGGAGAACCTGATCGAAGTGGCCCGTGCAACGATGGTGTCGGCCGAAGCGCGCAAGGAAAGCCGCGGCGCACACGCGCACAGCGACTACGAGCACCGCGACGACGACAACTGGCTGCGCCACACGCTGTGGTACAGCGAAGGCGATCGCCTCGACTACAAGCCGGTTCAAATGAAGCCGCTGACGGTCGACTCCGTGCCGCCGAAGCCGCGCACGTTCTAAGCCGAGTCAAAGGAATCCGAAATGGCAAAACGCATTTTTGAACTCTATCGCTACGATCCGGACAAGGACGCGGCGCCGCGCATGCAGACGTACGAGCTCGAGATCCAGCATGAGCGCATGCTGCTCGACGCGCTGGTGAAGCTGAAGGCCGTGGACGAGACGCTGTCGTTCCGCCGCTCGTGCCGCGAAGGCGTGTGCGGCTCGGACGCGATGAACATCAACGGCAAGAACGGTCTCGCGTGCCTGACGAACCTGAACGATCTGCCGCAGAAGATCGTGCTGCGTCCGCTGCCGGGGCTGCCGGTGGTGCGCGACCTGATCGTCGACATGACGCACTTCTTCAACCAGTATCACTCGATCAAGCCGTACCTGATCAACGACGCGCCGCCGCCGGAGAAGGAACGCCTGCAGTCGCCGGAAGAGCGCGACGAGCTCGACGGCGTGTACGAGTGCATTCTGTGTGCGAGCTGCTCGACGTCGTGCCCGAGCTTCTGGTGGAACCCGGACAAGTTCGTGGGCCCGGCGGGCCTGCTGCAGGCTTACCGGTTCATCGCCGACAGCCGCGACACCGCCACCGGCGAGCGTCTCGACAATCTGGAAGATCCGTACCGTCTGTTCCGTTGCCATACGATCATGAACTGCGTCGACGTGTGCCCGAAGGGCCTGAATCCGACGAAGGCGATCGGCAAGATCAAGGAACTGATGGTTCGCCGCGCGGTTTAAGGTTGAAATGAGCGACGACTCGCATCAATCCGACCCGCACCGTCGCGCGCGCCTGCGTTGGCGCGCGCGGCGGGGTCTGCTGGAGAACGACATTCTGTTCGAGCGTTTCTTCAGCAGACACGAGCATGACCTCACCGATGCAGACGTAGGCGCGTTGTCGCGCCTGCTCGATCTGAGCGACAACGACCTGATGGACTTGCTCCTCGCGCGCAAGGAACCAGAGGGCGACCTAGACAGCCCGGATGTTCACCGGCTGTTGGAGATGCTGCGCAACGTTTAAAGCGTTACGCCCGTTATCGAATCCCGTTTCTTTATTTCGATTGAGGATGTGCCATGACTCCGTCTGATGTTAAAGCCACGCTATCGTTCAGCGACAACTCGCCGAGCGTCGAAATGCCGATTTACAAGGGGACGATGGGCCCGGACGTAATCGACATCCGCAAGCTGTACGGCCAAACCGGCAAGTTCACTTACGACCCGGGCTTCATGTCGACGGCTTCGTGCAACTCGGCGATCACGTACATCGACGGCGACAAGGGCGAACTGCTGTACCGCGGCTACCCGATCGACAACCTCGCGCAGAACGCGGACTTCCTCGAGTCCTGCTACCTGCTGCTGAAGGGCGAACTGCCGAACGCGGCACAGAAGAAGGAATTCGTCGACACCGTCACGAAGCACACGATGGTGCACGAGCAGATGCACTTCTTCTTCCGCGGCTTCCGCCGCGACGCGCACCCGATGGCGATCCTGGTCGCCGCAGTCGGCGCGCTGTCGGCGTTCTACCACGACTCGCTCGACATCAACGACCCGCGTCACCGCGAAGTGTCGGCGATCCGCATGATCGCCAAGCTGCCGACGCTCGTCGCGATGGCATACAAGTACAGCATCGGCCAGCCGTTCGTGTATCCGAAGAACTCGCTGTCGTACAGCGCGAACTTCATGCACATGATGTTCTCGAACCCGTGCGAAGAGTACAAGGTCAACGACGTGCTCGTCCGCGCGCTCGACCGTATCCTGATCCTGCACGCCGACCACGAGCAGAACGCATCGACGTCGACGGTCCGCCTGGCCGGCTCGTCGGGCGCGAACCCGTTCGCGTGTATCGCGGCCGGTATCGCGTGTCTGTGGGGCCCGGCGCACGGCGGTGCGAACGAAGCCGCGCTGAACATGCTCGAGCAGATCGGCTCGCCGGACAACATCCCCGAATTCATCAAGCAGGTGAAGGACAAGAATTCGGGCGTGAAGCTGATGGGCTTCGGTCACCGCGTGTACAAGAACTACGACCCGCGTGCGAAGCTGATGCGCGAAACGTGCTACGAAGTGCTGAACGAACTGGGCCTGCACGACGACCCGCTGTTCAAGCTTGCGATGCAGCTCGAGAAGATCGCGCTGGAAGACGAGTACTTCGTGTCGCGCAAGCTGTACCCGAACGTCGATTTCTACTCGGGTATCGTGCAGCGCGCGCTGGGCATCCCGACGTCGATGTTCACGTGTATCTTCGCGATGGCACGTACGGTCGGCTGGATCGCACAGTGGAACGAAATGATTGCGGATCCGGAGCAAAAGATCGGCCGTCCGCGTCAGCTGTTCATCGGCGACACGCCGCGCGAAGCGAAGCCGCTCAACGCACGTTAAGTCGTGCGCGGCGCGAACGGCTGCAACGCCGTTCGCGTCCGGCAAACGCAACGCCCCGACACCCCGGTGGGTCATCCCGCCGGGGTGTTTTCATTTGTGCGGGCGGCGCGGGCCGGTGCTGCGTTCCAGCGACGGTGGGCGTGTGTCGAGCGATGGGGCGTCGGCAGCCGAGGCATCGGCGCCCGGCACGTCGACGCCCGACGCATGGCCATGCTGCGCGAACAGGCGCCGGTATGCGCGCGGCGTCATGCCGCGTGCGGCGAGGAACTGACGGTTGAAGTTCGCGACGTTCGGAATGCCGCAGCGCGCGGCGACCGTCGCGACCGGCCAGTCGCTGCCGGCCAGATGGCGACACGCGTGCGCGAGCCGCAACCGCTGCAGGTAGCGGCCGACGCTTTCGCCGAGATGGCGCGCGAACAGTCGTTGCAGCGAGCGTTCGGACAGATGCGCGATGGCCGCGAGCGCGTCGATGCGCAGCGGCTCGTGGAACCGGCGGTCGATCGCATCGAGCACGCGCTCGACGCGTTCGGCTTCCGGAGCGGATGCGTCGACGGACGACGCGATCCGCTCGGACCGGCTATACGCGTGCGCGCCGGCCAGCGGCTCGCCGCCGGCTTCGGCGAGTTCCGCGAGCGTGTCGAGTACGGCGGCGAGCCGCACGCGCGGCGACGCATCGAGCAAGCGCGGCAGCCGGGCGCGCATCGCGCGCGCCGTATCGGCATCGAACGCGAGGCCCGACGCTGCGCGCCGCAGCAGCGAGCGCAGCGGCGTGTATTCGGCGCAGCAGTCGGCGACGCGGTGGGCCCAGTCTCCGTCGAACCACACGACGAGCGCGACTTCGGGCGCGGCGCGATCGATGCGCGCATTCGACGACCACGTGTGCGGCAGGTTCGGCGGGACGAGCACCAGGTCGTCGTCCGCATAGCGGGCGACGTGATCGCCGATGAAGCGCCGGCCGCGGCTGTTCAGCGTGAGCGTCAGTTCGTACTCAGGATGCCGATGCCATTCGAACGGAATGCGTGCGAGCTGGCGGTGATATACGCGGATCGAGCAGCCGGGAGCGTACGTCACGTGTTCGTATTGCGGCTTCATCGCGGCCTCCGGGCGACGGCGGCATCGCACCGTGGCATGATCGTGGTCGATCGTCACGACGGAGCGAAGCCATGTTTTCACATGTTTGCGTGGGCGTCAGCGATACCGCACGCGCGTACGATTTTTACGCGCCGCTGTTCGCGGAACTCGGGTTGCGCCTGAAGTTCCGCGAGCCGGACGGCTGGTCGGGCTGGATGCCGGCCGACACCGACCGGCCGCTGTTCTTCTTCGGGCGGCCGCTCGACGGCCGCCGGCCCGAGCCGGGCAACGGCCATACGATCGCGTTCGATGCGCATTCGCGCGCGCAGGTCGACCGCTGCCACGCGCTCGCGCTGCAGCACGGCGGCACCTGCGAGGGGCCGCCCGGCCTGCGGCCCCACTATCACCGCGACTACTACGGCGCGTACTTCCGCGATCCGGACGGCAACAAGCTGTGCGTCGTCTGTCATCGTCCGGGCTAGGTTGTCCGGATTGTATCGATTGTCGGCCGGATAGTATCGATCGCGGCGACGTGTCGGCCGTACGCTGAGCGCTCATCACGACATGGTTCAGCGAGGAGACGACGATGCCCCTGACGATAGACGATCTGCCGGCCGCGATCCGCGCGGCGAAACGGGCGCTGCGTGCGGACCTGCCCGGTTATGCGACGACGTTCCGCGAGCTGGAAGGGGACATCGCGCGGCAGGTCGACGCGATCCGCCGCACGCACGCGCACGGCCGCGATGCGATTCCGGTGCTGCGGTTCGCGGAGATCGCGAACGGCGCGGTCGAGCCGCGCACGATCGACGCGATCCGTGCGCACGGCGCGGCGGTGATCCGCGGCGTGTTCGATGCGCGGCAGGCGCGCGACTGGAACGACGAGATCGGTGCGTATCTCGAGGCGAACCGCTTCGCCGAGCGGCTGCACGCGCGCGCCGACGATCGCTACTTCGGCAATCTCGCGTCCGGCAAGCCGCAGATCTACGGCGTCTACTGGTCGAAGCCGCAGGTGGCCGCGCGCCAGTCGCCGGCGCTGACGCAGGCGCGCGTGTTCCTGAACCGGCTGTGGCGTCATGCCGATGGCGCACGCCCGCATTTCGATCCCGACTCGGTTCCCGCGTACGCGGATCGCATCCGCCGCCGGCCGCCGGGTTCGACGACGCTCGGGCTGTCGCCGCACGTCGACGGCGGGTCGGTCGAACGCTGGCTCGGGCCGAATTTCCGGCACGTGTATCGGCACGTGCTGGCCGGCCGCTGGCGCGATTACGACCCGTTCGACGCGGCATTCCGGCCCGACGTCGAGGAGATTGCGTCGCCGGCCGTGTGTTCGATGTTCCGTACGTTCCAGGGCTGGACCGCGCTGACGCCGCAAGGCCCCGGCGACGGCACGCTGCAGCTGATCCCGGTGGTGAACGCGATGGCGTACGTCGTGCTGCGCGCGCTGCAGGACGATGTCGCCGACGACGACCTGTGCGGCGCGCGGCCCGGCCGCGCGCTGTCGATCCTGCCCGAGTGGCACGCGCTGCTGCTCGATGCGCTGGTGCCGATTCCGCAGATGGAGCCGGGCGACGCGGTGTTCTGGCACGGCGACGTCGTGCATGCGGTCGAAGACGTGCATCGCGGCAGCGGCGACAGCAACGTGATGTACATCGCGGCCGCGCCCGGCTGCCCGAAGAACGATGCGTACCTGCAACGGCAGCGGCAGGCGTTCGTGCGCGGCGAGAGCCCGCCGGATTTTCCGGCCGATCACTTCGAGGTCGATTTCGACGGGCGCGCATGCGAGCGCGATCTGACGGGGCTGGGCCGCGAGCAGATGGGGTTCGAGCCGTGCGCTTGATGGACCGACGGCGCGCGCGCCGTCGGTCCATCGGCGGCATCGGCGGCATCAGTATCCACGGCATCCGAAGTATCCGCCGCATCCGTACCATGCCGCTTGCGATTCGATTCGGCCTGCAATTCGCCGCGCGCCCGGCCGCCTACGCCCCGACCGTTCCCAACCGCCTGCATGATGCCCCACGTGCGCCTGCCCGCGCGCCGGGCTACCATCGCGCTGCGCGCGGCATGCCGGACAGGGCCTTCGGTACGCCGCCCGTTTCCCGATCGATTCCGCGTCCAGCACACAACATGACAACACAGCCGAACCGCGTTTCTTCCTCACCATTCGTTTCCGCCGCGAGCGTGCGTGGGCTTGCCGATGCGGTGTGCCACGGCGCGTGCCGTGCCGTCGACGTGGCCGATGATGCACTCGCGCGCCTCGCCGCCATTGCGCCGCTCAATGCGATGGTGCACGTCGATGCCGAACTCGCACGCCGCACGGCCGAGCGCATCGATGCGCGTATCGCACAAGGCGACGCGCTGCCGCTCGCCGGCGTGCCGTTCGTCATCAAGGACAACCTCGACACCGCCGACATGCCGACGCTCGGCGCGAGCCCGGCAGTGAACGGCTATCGCGCGACGCACGATGCGCTGACCGTCCGGCGCCTGCTCGACGCCGGCGCGGTGCCGCTCGGCAAGGCCAACATGCACGAGCTCGCGTTCGGCATCACGAGCGGCAACCGGCAGTTCGGTGCGGTCGGCAACCCGCACGAGCCGCGCCGTATCGCGGGCGGCTCGAGCGGCGGTACGGCCGCGGCCGTCGCGGCCGGCATTCCGTTCGGCCTCGGCACCGACACCGGCGGTTCGGTGCGCATTCCCGCCGCATTTTGCGGCGTGTACGGCTTGCGGCCGTCCGCGCAGCGCTATTCGTCGCACGGCGTGCTGTCGCTGTCGCACACGCGCGATACGGTCGGGCCGATCGCCCGGCACATCGACGATCTGCTCCTGCTCGATGCGGTGCTGACGCGTGACGACGGCATTGCCGCCGCACCCGGCTGGTCGCAGCTGCGCATCGGCGTGCCGGCCGCGCCGTATTTCGACGAGTTGGATCCCGGCGTCGCGGCCTGCATCGAACGCGCGCTCGCGTCCTGCGCGGCGGCCGGCGCGACGCTCGTGCCGTTGCCCGCGCGGCAGCTGCACGACGCGAGCGAAGCGTGCGGCTTTCCGATTGCGGCATTCGAGGCCAGCCTGTACTGGCGCCGCTTCGCGACGCAACGGCTGGGCATCCCGTTCGACACGTTCGTCGAACGGATCGCGAGCGACGACGTCCGCGCGATCTTCCGTTCGTTCGTATCCGCGCCGATCGATGCACAGTCCTACGCCGATGCGCTCGACTGGCGTCGGCGCATCGTGCGCTGGTACGACGACGCATTCGGTACGCCGGTCGACTGCATCGCGATGCCGACGGTGCCGGGCGAGGCGCCGTTGCTCGACGCCACCGCCGCGATGACGGCCGCGCAGGACGCGGCGCTGTTCGCGCGCGTCGCGCGTCAGACCTCGCCCGCGTCGCTCGCCGGTGTACCGTCGGTGTCGCTGCCGGCCGGCCGCTCCGCGCAAACGGGGCTGCCGGTCGGGCTCATGCTCGAAGGCCCGTGGGGCGGCGACCGCCGCCTGCTGGCGATCGCGGCACGCGTCGACGCACGGCTGCGGGACGATGCGGCACGCGCGTGAGCCTGCGCATGCGGCGCCGGCTCAGGCCAGATACGCTTTCATGAAGTCGACCCACGCGCGCACCTTCTGCGGCACGTGTGCGGTCGACGGGTACAGCGCATAGACGGCCTGCGGCGGAAACCGGTAGCCGGGCAGCGCATCGACCAGCGCGCCGCTCGCAAGGTCGTCGCGCACGAGCCACTCGGGCAGCAGCGCGACGCCGCTGCCTTGCCGCGCGAGCACGCGCAGCACCGAAGCGTTGTCGACCACCACGCGCGGCTTCGCGCCGGGACGAAACGCATGCGGGTTGCCGTCGCGATCGGTGAGCGTCCACGTGGCGATCCGCTCGAGCCGCGTATGGCCGAGTTGCGGCAGCCGGGCAAGCAGCTCCGGCGAGCCGATCTGCGACAGGCCGGCCTCGGCGAGCAGCGAAGGCGCGATCACCGGCCGCACCTCGTAGGTCGCGAGGCACGCGCCGCGGTAGGGCAGATCCTGGAACTGCTCGAGGCGGCCGAGCCGAATCGCGACGTCGACACGCTCGCGCACCAGGTCGACCTGAGTCGCATGGGTCTCGAGCCGCACGCGTAGCGCCGGGTGGCGCTGCATGAACGCGTGCAGCGCCGGCGCGACGACCATCGTTCCGTACTCGACCGTGGACGTCACGCGCAGCACGCCGTGCATCCCGCCATGCTCGCTGCGCGCGTCGTCGATCGCGCTTTCGGCTTCCTCCAGCACGCGCACGCAGCGCGCGTAGAAGCGCTCGCCCGCGTCGGTCAGCTCGACGCGCCGCGTGGTGCGCGTGAGCAGCGTGACGCCGAGCTCGGCCTCCAGCTGCTTGATGTTGAAACTGACGGCGGCGCGCGCCTGATTCAGCTGGGCGGCGGCGGCCGTAAACGACCCCGTTTCCACGACGGCGCGGAAGACGGCGAAACGATCGAGACTCACCATAGCGTGTCGGATGCTGGGCGGAAAACCGACATGGTGCCTCGATTGTCAAAATTTTTCGACCAGTGTGGCCGCCCGGACGGTCTTATCGACGGCCGCGCCGAACCTTACACTGCGGCGTTCCGTACGTTTTCCGCCGTCATGACCGATCGCTCGAAAATCGCTGCCGTCTACCTGCTCGGGTTCGCGATCGACCTGGCGAACATGTTCGTCATCAACGCGGCCTATCCGACGATCCAGCGCGAGCTGCACGCGTCGGTCGCGCAGCTCGCGTGGATCGGCAACACGTACGTCCTCGGGCTCACGGTGGTGATTCCGCTCGGCACCTGGCTCGCGCGGCGCTTCGGCGAGCGCCGGCTGCTGATCGCATCGCTGCTGCTGTTCGCGTTGGGCAGCCTCGGCGTCGGCCTGTCGGCGTCGATCGGCGCCTTGCTGGCATGGCGGCTGGTGCAGGGCCTCGGCGGCGGCTTGCTGATCCCCGTCGGCCAGACGATGGCGTATCGCGCGTATCCGCCCGAGGCGCGCGCGCATCTGACGTCGATCGTGATGATGGTCGCGCTGCTCGTGCCCGCGTTGTCGCCAGCGCTCGGCGGCGTGGTCGTGGACCGCGCATCGTGGCGCGCGATCTTCTTCGGGATGCTGCCGCTCGCTGCGCTCACGAGCGTGCTCGCGTTCGCATGGCTGCCGGCCGACGCGCCGGACGGCAACCCGCCGGCGCTGGACTTTCGCGGCCTCGGGTTGAGTGCCACGGCGCTCGTCGCGCTGCTGCTCGGGCTCACGTTCGCGGGCCAGCCGGGTGCGGGCGGCGACGCGCTCGTGCCGCTCGCGATCGCGAGCGCGGCCGGCGCCGCGTATGTCTTGCATGCGCGCCGCGCCGCGGCGCCGTTGCTCGATCTGCGCCTGGTCGCGCAGCCGCTGCTGCGCATCGGGCTGATCGTCTATCTGTGCGTGCCCGGCGTGTTCACGGGCGTGAACCTCGTCGCCGCGCTGTATCTGCAGAACGCGCTCGGGCTCAGTGCGACCCATACGGGCGCGCTGATGGTGCCGTGGGCGATCGCGTCGTTCGCCGCGATCGCGACCACGCGCCGCTGCTTTCCGAAGTGGGGGCCGAAACCGCTGTTCGTCTGCGGGATCGCGATCGATGCGATCGGCATCGTGCTGCTCGCGACGCCGCTCGCCGCGCTCGAGGCCGGGCGCGTGCTCGCGTTCGTCGCGATGGGGCTGGGCGCCAGCATGTGCACGAGCACGTCGCAAAGCGCGGCGTTCGTCGACGTGCCGGCCGCGCGGATGGGCGACGCGAGCGCGCTGTGGAACATCAATCGGCAACTGAGTTTCTGTCTCGGCGTCGCGGTGCTGGGCAGCGCGCTGAACCTGCTGCTGTCGCTGCAGGGCGGCGCCGCGCAGCTGCCTTACCAGCAATGCTTCGGGCTGGCCGCGCTGGCGACGCTGCTGCCGCTGCCGTTCGTCGCACGCCTCGCCACGCATCGTGCGCCTGCCGCGCGCGCGGCTTCCCAACGTTCGTGAGTTCCAGCATGAATCCGTCAAACCCGTATTTCCAGGAAGTGATCGATGCGCACGTCGACATCGAGCAATGGCTGTCCGGCCGCGCCACGCGCGACGCGCTCGCGCCGCTGCTCGCGCGCTTCTCGCGCGCGTTCTCGATGATCTCGCTGCAGGGCCATGCGCTCGACTACGCCGATATCGACATCCTGTTTTCGCGCGGCTACGGCGCGCGGCCCGGCCTGCGCATCGCGATCGACGAGCTGCACGAAGTGAGCGCATGGCAGCGCGGCGCGGCGATCGCGTATCGCGAGACGCAGACCGACGAAGCCGGCCGGCGTACCGTGCGCCGCTCGACCGTCGTGTTCGAACGCGATGCGGACGGCCGCATCGGCTGGCTGCGGCTGCACGAAACACCGGTGACGGGCTGACCGTTACCCGCAACGACGCGTGCCGCGCGGTGCGGCGGCACGCGCATGCGCTTCCGGGCGCCATATCAAGCAGAACCTGAGAGATGACAACAAAAGCAATCGACACCGCGCGCCGCGCCGGCGCGCGGCGTTCGCGCGTGCGCAGCCGGAGGCACGCATGACGGCGCAACCGTTCATCGACGAGCCGGCGTCGCTCGTGCGCGACACCGAGGTGCACAAGGACCTCTATCTGTCGCCGCGCATCTTCGAGCTGGAGATGCGCGAGCTGTTCCGCAACACGTGGGTCTACGTCGGCCACACGAGCCAGATTCCGCGGACGGGCGACTACGTGACGACGACGATCGGCGCGGAGCCGGTCGTGATGGTGCGCCACGACGACGGGTCGGTGCGGGTGCTCCACAATCGCTGCTCGCACAAGGGCACGCAGCTGGTGACGGACGCGTGCGGCAACACGGGCGCGTTCTTCCGCTGCCCGTATCACGCGTGGTCGTATCGGACCGACGGCAGCCTCTACGCGATCCCGCTGCGGCGCGGCTACGAGAACACGGGCTTCGCATCGTGCGAGGCGAGCAAGGGGATGCAGGCGGTCGGCGCGGTGCATGACCATCGCGGCTTCGTGTTCTGCCGGCTGAACCCGTCCGGCGTCGATTTTCACGCGTATTTCGGCGACGCGCTGTCGTCGCTCGACAATCTGGTCGACCGTTCGCCGGAAGGGCGCGTCGAAGTCGCCGGCGGCGTGTTCCGCTACGTGCACGGCTGCAACTGGAAAATGCTGGTCGAGAACCAGACCGACACCTGTCATCCGATGGTCGCGCACGAATCGTCGGCCGGCACGGCCGTGCGCGTGTGGGAGCGCGACGGCGCGCAGCACGCGAAGCCGATGGCGGTCGAACTGCTCGAGCCGTTCATCCAGCCGCACGCGTTCTTCGAGCAGATGGGGCTGCGCGTGTGGCCCAACGGGCACGGGCATACCGGCACCGCCGATTCGATCCATGCGCGCTATACGCCGATTCCCGGCTATCACGAGAAGATGGTCGCCGCCTATGGCGAAGCGCGCGCCGCGCGCATTCTCGGCGAGGTGCGTCACAACACCGTGCTGTTCCCGAATGCGATGGTGAAGGGGCCGATCCAGATCCTGCGCGTGTTCAAGCCGCTCGCCGTCGATCGCACGCTGGTCGAGTCGTGGTCGTTCCGGCTGGTCGGCGCACCGGACTCGCTGTTCGAGCGCACGCTCGCGTACAACCGCCTGATCAATGCGCCGACGTCGATCGTCGCGCACGACGATCTCGAGATGTACGAGCGCGCGCAGCGTGGGCTCGCGACGCAGTCGCGCGACTGGGTGCACGTCGGTCGTCTGTTCGATCCGCATGAGTTCGCGCAGCCGACGTTCGTGACGAACGGCACCAGCGAGCAGCAGATCCGCAACCAGTTCCGCGCATGGCTGCGCTACATCGCGCCCGCGTCGACGCAGGAGGCCGCCGATGCGCGTATTCAGTGACGATGAGCTCGTCGCGTTCGTCTATCGCGAGGCGCGCCTGCTCGACGAGCGGCGCTACGACGAATGGCTCTCGATGTACGCGGACGATGCGCGCTACTGGATGCCGCTGTCGCCGGATCAGCCCGACACCGAGCTGCACGGCGCGCTGATGGACGAGGACCTGCTGCTGCTGCGCATCCGCATCGAGCGGCTCGGCGGGCGCCGCACGTTCTCGCAGCAGCCGGCGAGCCGCGGTCATCATCTGCTGCAGCGGCCGCAGGTCGATCGCGCTGAGCCCGATCACGGCGCGTACCTGCTGCGCACGCCGTTTCACTACGTCGAAACACGGCGCGACGAGCAGACCTTGTTCGCCGGCTGGTACACGCACGCGCTGGCGGTGCGCGACGACGCGTTGCGCATCCACGTGAAGCGCGTCGATCTCGTCAATGCCGACGCGCCGCTCGGCAGCATCCAGCTGCCGATGTGACCGCGTGCGCCGCGCACGCTCCTTACCGACCCCGATCCCATGAACGCTCCTGAATTCCTGTCGCGCACGCTGCCGTACATCGACACGCTGTACGACTACGGCGCCTTCCTGGCCCGCACCGGCGGACACCTCGGCACGCTGCCGGCGGATGGCGCGCGCGACGCGCGGATCGCGATCGTCGGCGCTGGCGTGGGCGGCCTCGTCGCCGCGTGCGAGCTGCTGCGCGCGGGTGCGCGGCAGCTCGTCGTGTTCGAGGCGAACCCGGCGCGCGTGGGCGGCCGGCTGCTGTCGCAGTCGATCAATCCCGACCATCCGCACCTGCTCGCCGAAATGGGCGCGATGCGTTTCCCGCCATCGCAGGCCGCGCTGTACCACTATCTCGAGCGGTTCGGCATCGACAGCTCGTCGACGTTTCCCGATCCGGGTGTCGTCGATACCGAGATCCATTACCAGGGGCATGCGTATCGCTGGCCCGCGGGCGAGCGCCCGCCTGCGCTGTTCGACCGCGTCGACCGCGGCTGGCGCGCGTTCATACGCGACGGCGTGCGGCTCGACGACGGCACGCAGCTGCCCGCGCCGGCCGAGCTGACGGCGCTGCTGCGCGCGCATTGCTACGACGACGCGCGTCGCGGCTGGCAGCAGTACATCGACCGGTTCGGCGACGAGTCGTTCTACTCGGCGATCGTCAAGATCTTCACGGGCGCGACGCCGCCCGGCGGCGTGCGCTGGCGCAGGAGCGAGGACCTGCGGCTGTTCGGCACGCTCGGGATCGGCTCGGGCGGTTTTCAGCCGGTCTATCGCGCGTCGTTCCTCGAAATCTTGCGGATCGTCGTCAACGAACTCGAAGTCGACCAGCGGCTGATTCCGGCCGGCATCTTCGCGCTCGCGCAGCGGTTGCTCGACGACGGCGGGCAAGCCGCGCGCGTACGCGACCGGGTGGTGCACGCGGCCGTGCGGCGCGTCGAGAAGCAGCCGGACGGCACCTTCGCGCTGACGCTCGACGATGGGACGACGCAGGTGTTCGACCGCGTGATCGTCGCGACGACGACGCGGGCGATGCAGGTCGGCATGGGCATCACCGGCATCGCGAACCTGTTCGCGCCCGAGGTCGTGCGCGCGATCAACGATACGCACATGGTCAGTTCGTCGAAGCTGTTCGTGCTGACCCGCGACAAGTTCTGGCTCAAGCACGGGCTGCCGCACAACATCCAGACCGACACGCTGGCGCGCGGCATCTACTGCCTCGACTACGCGCCCGACGATTGCGACGCGCACGGCGTCGTGCTGATCAGCTACACGTGGGAAGACGATTCGCACAAGATCCTGTCGCTCACGGACAAGGTCGAACGGTTCCAGCGCCTCGTGGCCGAGATCGGTGTCGTGTCGCCGGCGTTCGCCGCACACCTGCGTCCGCTCGACGACGATTACGCGCGCAACGTGACGAGCCACGACTGGCTGTCGGACCGCTATGCGCTCGGCGCGTTCAAGCTGAACTATCCGGGCGAGGACATCCATTCGCAGGCGCTGTTCTACCAGTTCCAGACGGCCGCCGAGCCGTCGACGGACCGCGGCATTTACTTGGCCGGCTGCTGCTGCTCGTTTACGGGCGGCTGGATCGAGGGCGCGGTGCAGACGGCGATCAACGCGGCGAGCGCGGTGATCCACAGCCTCGGCGGCGTGCTGGCCGACGGCAATCCGCTGGACGCGATGCGCAACCGCTATCGCTACGGCGACTGACGCGGCATGCGCCGCTAGCTGTCGAGCTCGGCGTAGTGCCGGAAGATCCCCATCTCGTTGAACGCGATGCGGCGCTCCGATGCCAGATAGCGCGCGACGCCCGGATGCTCGGCGACGCGGTCGTGCAGCGCGACGAGGCCGCCGACTTTGCGCGCTGCATGCTTCATCGCGTTCGGGAACGCGTAGCGCAGGCCTTCGATCAGCTGGAACATCGACAGATCCGCGTAGCTCAATGCGTCGCCCGCGATGTAGCCGCTGTCGTGTGGATTCTGCGCGAGGACGCGGTCGAAGTAGCCGAGGAATTTAGGTAGCCGGTGGGCGATGAAATCGGCCGCGCGCTCGGCGGCCTCCGCCTTTTGATCTTCGTAGTACAGGCCGCTGCCGATCGGGTGATGCGTGTCGTGGATTTCGGTGACGAAATCGGCGACCGTCAACTGCAACTGGTGAACCCACAGCCGGCCGGCTTCGTCGTCGGGCGCGAGCCCGAGCCGCGGGCCGAGGAACAGCAGGATGTTCGCGGTCTGCCCGACGACTACGTCGCCGGCTTTCAGGAACGGCGGCGCGAACGGCACGCATTCGGCCTTCGTGCTGTCCATCATCCGCGTCATCGCGGACACGCCCATGCCGCGGCCCGTTTCGCGCGCGACGTCGACGTAGTCGGCGTCGGCCGCTTCGAGCGCGAGCCGCACGTATTCGCCGCGGCCCTGGATTTCGGGCCAGTAATAGAGTTCGTATCGCATCCGGTGCTCCTGTCGGGCGATGCGCCGCGTGACGTGCGCATCGCGATGGCGGGAAGGGCGGCCGTGCGCCGCTCGTCGGGAATAGACAGTGTAGGAGATTGGGAGGAATGCGGCGTGAGGCGCGGGTGGTAGGGGGTGGGTATGTCGCGTGTGTCGCCGTCCGGGCCGTCGATTGACGCCCACGTCGAGCGATCGTTGGAGAAGCCGATGAAACGGTGCGGCGCGAACGCGCGGACGAATAGCACGTCGCTGGCGTGCCACTGCACATTCTCGCCGGTCGCACAATGAAGCGCGACGCGTACGCCGTGATCGCGTAGATCTCGTCGCACGTAAGCGGCGTTTGGCGGTCGTCGCCGCGCGCGGTACAGCTCGATATCGAGCGTGCCGTGGCGTAACAGCGTCGTGAATGGCGCGCCTTCGGTGTCGAGGCGGGGCGAGCGAGGTGCGGATGCCGAGCTTCATCGCGGCGGGCTCCCGGTTCGGCGAGACGGGACGTGCCGAACTGCGTGAATCGGTCGTATGCGCGAATCGCGCGCAGGCAGACCGGGGCGTTCCGGTGCGTCGCGATCCGGGCGTGGGCGGGTTTGGCTGGTAATCCCGATACAGGTATTGCCACTACCAGCCAAACCACTGTTTTTAATGGGTTTTTCGCACCCGCACTGCGCGGCGGCGCGTTGCGCGTGGCATAATCGACCGCACCCGCAAGGCTTGTAGTCATCACGACCCCGCATACCCATGGCACAGACTCTCTACGACAAACTGTGGAATACCCACGTCGTCCACACCGAAGACGACGGCACGGCATTGCTCTACATCGACCGCCAACTGCTGCACGAAGTCACGAGCCCGCAGGCGTTCGAAGGGCTGAACGTCGCGCACCGCCCGGTGTGGCGCATCAGCGCGAACCTGGCCGTGTCGGACCACAACGTCCCGACCACCGATCGCAGCCACGGCATCGCCGATCCGGTCTCGAAGCTGCAGGTCGACACGCTCGACGCGAACTGCGACGCCTTCGGCATCACGCAGTTCAAGATGAACGACCTGCGTCAGGGCATCGTGCACATCATCGGGCCGGAGCAGGGCGCGACGCTGCCGGGCATGACGATCGTCTGCGGCGATTCGCATACGTCGACGCACGGCGCGTTCGGCGCGCTCGCGCACGGCATCGGCACGTCGGAAGTCGAACACGTACTCGCGACGCAGACGCTGCTGCAGAAAAAGAGCAAGAACATGCTCGTGAAGGTCGAAGGCACGCTGCCGCGCGGCTGTACCGCGAAGGACATCGTGCTCGCGATCATCGGCAAGATCGGCACCGCGGGCGGCACCGGCTACGCGATCGAATTCGGCGGCTCGACGATCCGCGCGCTGACGATGGAAGGCCGGATGACCGTGTGCAACATGGCGATCGAAGCCGGCGCCCGCGCCGGCATGGTTGCCGTCGACGACACGACGATCGACTACCTGAAAGGCCGTCCGTTCGTGCCGACCGGCGCGGAATGGGATCAGGCGGTCGAATACTGGCGCGAATTCAAGTCCGACGAAGGCGCGCAGTTCGACCGCGTGGTCGAGCTGAACGCAGCCGAGATCGTCCCGCAGGTCACGTGGGGCACGTCGCCGGAAATGGTCACGTCGATCGACGCGCGCGTACCCGATCCCGAGCGCGAGAAGGATCCGGTCAAGCGCGACGCGATGGAGCGCGCGCTCGCCTACATGGCGCTCGAGCCGAACACGCCGATGGAGTCGATCAACGTCGACAAGATCTTCATCGGTTCGTGCACGAACGCGCGCATCGAGGACATCCGCGCGGCCGCGTACGTCGTGAAGAAGCTGAACCGCCGCATCGCACCGAACGTGCGCCTCGCGATGGTCGTGCCGGGCTCGGGCCTCGTGAAGGCGCAGGCCGAGCGCGAAGGGCTCGACAAGGTGTTCACCGACGCGGGCTTCGAATGGCGCGAGCCCGGCTGCTCGATGTGCCTCGCGATGAACGCCGACCGGCTCGAGCCGGGCGAGCGCTGCGCGTCGACGTCGAACCGCAACTTCGAAGGCCGGCAGGGCGCGGGCGGCCGCACGCACCTCGTGAGCCCCGCGATGGCGGCGGCTGCGGCGATCGAAGGCCATTTCGTCGACATTCGCAAGCTGGGGTAACGCGTGAAGGCATCGCAACGTATCGTGCGCGTGCTTGCCGCGCTGGCGCTCGTCGGGCTCGGCTTCGGCCTGACGGGCTGCAACACCGTCCGAGGCTTCGGCCAGGACGTCAACGCCGCCGGCAACGCGCTGCAGCGCGCGGCGGACTGACGCCCGCCGAAATATTGTCGATGTGCGCCGGCCAGGCATGCCGGCCCTTCAACCGGATAGACGGATCATGGAAAAATTCAATGTGCATACCGGCGTCGTGGCGCCGCTCGATCGCGAGAACGTCGACACCGACGCGATCATCCCGAAGCAGTTCCTGAAGTCGATCAAGCGCACGGGCTTCGGCCCGAACGCGTTCGACGAATGGCGTTACCTCGACCACGGCGAGCCCGGCCAGGACAACTCGAAGCGCCCGCTGAACCCCGACTTCGTGCTGAACCAGCCGCGCTACCAGGGCGCGTCGGTGCTGCTGGCCCGCAAGAACTTCGGCTGCGGCAGCTCGCGCGAGCACGCGCCGTGGGCGCTCCAGCAGTACGGCTTCCGCGCGCTCATCGCGCCGAGCTTCGCCGACATCTTCTTCAACAACTGCTACAAGAACGGGCTGCTGCCGATCGTGCTGACCGAGCAGCAGGTCGATCACCTGTTCAACGACACGTATGCGTTCAACGGCTATCAGCTGACGATCGACCTCGAGGCGCAGGTCGTGCGCACGGGCGACGGCCGCGAGTATCCGTTCGAGATCGCCGCGTTCCGCAAGTACTGTCTGCTGAACGGCTATGACGACATCGGCCTGACGCTGCGTCACGCGGACAAGATCCGCCAGTTCGAAGCCGAGCGGCTCGCGAAGCAGCCGTGGCTCAACAACAAGCTGGTCGGCTGATTTCGGCCGCGGGCGGGCGCGCGTGACGCGCTCGCCGACCTGCCACCCACATTACCCAGTCCAGGAATAACGCATGAAGATTGCAGTGCTGCCCGGCGACGGCATCGGTCCGGAAATCGTCAACGAAGCGGTCAAGGTGCTGAACGCCCTCGACGAGAAGTTCGAGCTCGAGCACGCGCCGGTGGGCGGCGCCGGCTACGAGGCGAGCGGTCATCCGCTGCCCGACGCGACGCTGAAGCTGGCGAAGGACGCCGACGCGATCCTGTTCGGCGCGGTCGGCGACTGGAAGTACGACTCGCTCGAGCGCGCGCTGCGCCCCGAGCAGGCGATCCTCGGGCTGCGCAAGCACCTCGAGCTGTTCGCGAACTTCCGCCCGGCGATCTGCTATCCGCAGCTCGTCGATGCGTCGCCGCTGAAGCCGGAGCTGGTCGCGGGCCTCGACATCCTGATCGTGCGCGAGCTGAACGGCGACATCTACTTCGGCCAGCCGCGCGGCGTGCGCGCCGCACCGGACGGCCCGTTCGCCGGCGCGCGCGAAGGTTTCGACACGATGCGCTACTCGGAGCCGGAAGTGCGCCGCATTGCACACGTCGCGTTCCAGGCCGCGCAAAAGCGCGCGAAGAAGCTGCTGTCGGTCGACAAGTCGAACGTGCTCGAAACGTCGCAGTTCTGGCGCGACGTCATGATCGACGTGTCGAAGGAATACGCGGACGTCGAGTTGTCGCACATGTACGTCGACAACGCGGCGATGCAGCTCGCGAAGGCGCCGAAGCAGTTCGACGTGATCGTGACGGGCAACATGTTCGGCGACATCCTGTCGGATGAAGCGTCGATGCTGACGGGCTCGATCGGCATGCTGCCGTCGGCCTCGCTCGACAAGAACAACAAGGGCCTGTACGAGCCGTCGCACGGCTCGGCGCCGGACATCGCCGGCAAGGGCATCGCGAACCCGCTGGCGACGATCCTGTCGGCCGCGATGTTGCTGCGCTATTCGCTGAATCGCGCGGAGCAGGCCGACCGGATCGAGCGCGCGGTGAAAACGGTGCTCGAACAAGGTTATCGCACCGGCGACATCGCGACGCCGGGCTGCCAGCAGGTCGGCACCTCGGCGATGGGCGATGCGGTGGTGGCGGCGCTGTAAGCCGCGTTGCACGCATATGGCCGGCCGGTACGGCGGCCGGGATGAAAAACACGTGAATCGGCCGCGAAATCGGCCGGTCCACGCACGGTTGGCCGTTGTGCGGGCAACCGGCTTTGTGTAGACTCGAACGATGGCGCTGATTTCCCTGATCTCCCCGGTCTTGAAATCCCACGGCAACATTGCCCGTGCGGATGCGCGCGCCATCGTCATCACGAAAACCATTACCACGAAAACGATCATTAAACGCTGATCGTCCGTCGTGCCCGCCTGTTTCCCCGCGCGGTCACGCCGGGGGCGGAAATGGCGGGGAAGCTCCATTCAAAGGGTTAGTCATGAACGTAGGTCTCGTAGGTTGGCGCGGCATGGTCGGCAGCGTGCTGATGCAACGCATGCAGGAAGAAGGCGATTTCGACCTGATCGAACCGGTGTTTTTCAGCACCAGCAACACGGGCGGCAAAGCGCCGTCGTTCGCGAAAAACGAGACCACGCTCAAGGACGCGACCAACGTCGAGGAACTGAAGAAGTGCGACGTGATCATCACGTGCCAGGGCGGTGACTACACGAACGAAGTGTTCCCGAAGCTGCGCGCGGCCGGCTGGAACGGCTACTGGATCGACGCGGCGTCGTCGCTGCGGATGAACGACGATGCGGTCATCATCCTCGATCCGGTGAACCTCGACGTGATCAAGGACGCGCTCGTCAAGGGCACGAAGAACTTCGTTGGCGGCAACTGCACGGTCAGCCTGATGCTGATGGCGCTCGGCGGCCTGTTCCGCGAGAACCTCGTCGACTGGATGACGGCCATGACGTACCAGGCCGCGTCGGGCGCGGGCGCGCAGAACATGCGCGAACTGCTGTCGCAGATGGGCGCGCTGCACGGCTCGGTCGAGCAGCAACTGGCCGATCCGGCTTCGGCGATCCTCGACATCGACCGCCGCGTGCTCGCGACGATGAACAGCGACGCCATGCCGACGAGCCAGTTCGGCGTGCCGCTCGCCGGCTCGCTGATTCCGTGGATCGACAAGGATCTCGGCAACGGGATGTCGAAGGAAGAGTGGAAGGGCGGCGCGGAAACCAACAAGATCCTCGGCAAGCCGGCGATGGGCCAGCCGGGCTCGATCCCGGTCGACGGGCTGTGCGTGCGTATCGGCGCGATGCGCTGCCACTCGCAGGCGCTGACGATCAAGCTGAAGAAGGACGTGCCGCTCGACGAGATCAACGGCATCCTCGCGTCGGCGAACGACTGGGTGAAGGTCGTCCCGAACGAGCGTGAAGCGTCGATGCGCGATCTGTCGCCGGCGAAGATCACCGGGACGCTGACGGTGCCGGTCGGCCGCCTGCGCAAGCTGGCGATGGGCGGCGAGTACCTGTCGGCATTCACGGTCGGCGACCAGCTGCTGTGGGGCGCGGCCGAGCCGCTGCGCCGCATGCTGCGCATCCTGCTCGACAAGTAAGCATCGGGCCGCGCACGCGCGCCGCCGGCGCGCGAAGCGAGACGCCTGCCAGCCTGTTCGCGGGCGGCAGGCGTTTTTGTTGATTTCCGGCACTGGATGCGCCCATGAGCAGGCCGGGGCTGCGCCGCCGATACCGCGGCTTCGCGGCCGGCGTGGACGTGGGCGTGGATGTCGATGGCGGCCGCGTTCGTTCCCGCCAGAACGCCGCCGGCGACATTCAGGCCGACGAATGGCACGTGCTCGATCATGCGCGCCGCGCGCGATCCCGAGATCCATTGCCGAATCGGTCGATCGGCCGTATCGGCCGGCGACGAATTCGGCCGGAATCGGATCGCGTGAAGTAAACTATGCGGTTACGACGCGCAGAGCCGCCGAAAGCGTCGCGTTCCGCGCGACGCTTTTGCATTTCTGCGGCGAGTTTATAGACGCTTCCCTACGCGAATCCGAGCCGCGCCCGCGCGCGGCGATAGAGCCCACGATGTCCCGAAATTCCCTGTTTCCGCGTCAGTCCCGCCTGTCGCGCGCCGTGTGCGGCGCACTGGCGGTCCTGGCGCTCGGCGCGGCCGCTTCGGCCGGTGCGGCCAGCCCCGGCGAACAGCCGGCGTCGGCCGCCGGCGGCGCCGTTCCGCTCACCGTGACGGTCCAGCCGGGCCAGTCGCTGAACGATCTGGCGAAGGCCGCCACGCAGTCGCATGACCCGGGCGTGCTCGCGCGTGCCGGTCGCGCGCTGTTCGACGCGAATCCACAGGCGTTCATGAAGCGCGACCCGAGTCGGCTGAAAGTCGGCGCGACGCTGACCGTGCCGGCGCTGGACGCCACCGGCGCCGCGCTCGTGCCGGCCGGTGCCGGCGCGGCATCGGGCGCATCGGCCGGGTCCGCGGCAGGTGGGGGCTCCGCCACGGTGGCGAGTGCGCAGCACGGCGCGTCGGCTGCCCATCCCGGCTCGGCCGCCGTGGTCGCGCCGACGGCATCGGCCGCGTCGAGCGCCCCGATCGCACCCGCAGCGCCGGCCGCTCCCACGAGCAGCGCGAACGCCACGGCCGCCAACGGTGCATCGACTTCGGCCGGCGCATCGGCGACGCATGGTGCATCGTCGGCCGCAACCGCTCAACCGGCTGCGCCGGTCGGGGGGGCCAGCGGGCCGCACGTCTGGAACGGCGCGATTCAGTCCGCACCGTCGTCGGCGAGCGAGGCTGCGGCGCAGCCCGCCGCGGGTGGTGCGGCTCAGCACGCACAGCAGCCGCCCGCAGCGGCGCCTGCTGCGAGTGCGTCGCAGCCGCGGCCGTCGAGCCTTCAGCAACTGCTCGCGCTGAAGAACCGCGTGCTGATGGAGTTGCAGAAGCACGGCATCGGCAAGCCGGCGCCATCCGGCAACGTCGCGCCCGCGCCGGCCGCTGTGCGTCCGGTTCAGGGCGATGTCGCGGCATCCGGTGCTGCGTCGTCGGCGGTCGCGGGCGACGCGGCGTCCGGTGCGGCGTCCGGTGCCGCCGCCAGCGCAGTGGCGCCGGCGTCGGCCCCCGTGCCGCCGGTCGTGACGAGCGTTGCGCCGCCGTCGTCGCCTCGCGCGACCGGTCAGATGGACTGGCGTCCGGCCGCAGCAGCCGGCGCGGCCGTTGTCGTCCTCATTGCGGGGTTTGCATGGCGCAAGCGCAGGAAAGCGCGCGCCGCGGACGCCGCTGCGGCGTCGTCCGCCGACGTGCCGCCGGCGCAATCCCGTGATACGGCACCCGTCGACACCGACCTTGACGCATCGCCGCGTGCCGTCGAGCCCGTGCCGCCGACGCTGCCCGCCACACCGTTTTCCCGCGATGCGGCGACCGACGTGAGCCTCGTGACGGCCGCCGCGGTCGCGGCAGAGACGGCCGACGTGCGGGAGGCCGATGTCGCGCCGCCGCCGGAAGAGGCGTCGACGCACGACGATCACGCCGAAGCCGAAGCCGAAGCCAACCACGAACCCGCGCCCCCGCCCGCCCCCGCCGCGCCCCCCCCCCCGGCGGGCCCGGGTCCCGCCCCCGCCGCTGCAGACGCGCCGGCTGAAACGGCGCCCGCGGCTCCTACACCGACCGACACGCAGCACGAGGCGCTGATGCAGAACGCGATCAACGCGTTGAATAGCCTCGACATGCCGTTGCCGCCGCGCATCGCCGAAGAGCACGCCGTGCCGCAAGCGCCGGAAGCCCAAACCGAAAGCGAGCAATCAGCAACTAACGGTCAAGCCGCGCCACGCCCGCCGCTGGGCGCGACCGAAGCGTCGGATGAACGATCCGTCGAGCACGACGACGAGTTCGATTGGGACCCGGATGCGACCACGCCTGCCGAGCAGGCGGGAGGCGCGTCCACGGTGCCCACGCCGTCATCGCTGCCGCCGCTCGGCGCCCGGTTCGGTGCATTGAAGCTCGATTTCGATCTCGATCTGCCGTCCGCCCCCGATGCCGAGCTGCCCGCACTGACGCCGGAGGAGCTTGCGCGCATTGCCCGCAACAAGCTGGATCTGGCGTTGGAATACGTGGAGCTTGGCGACCTGTCGGGCGCGCGCACGCTGCTGCAGGAGGTGGTCGACGCAAACGACGCCGCCACGCGCGACGATGCGCGCGCACTGCTCGCGAAACTGGCGGCCGACGCGTGATGCGGATCGCGCTCGGGGTTCAGTACGACGGCGCCGCGTTCTGCGGCTGGCAGGCGCAGCCGCACGGCAAGACCGTGCAGGATGCGCTCGAGCGCGCGCTCGGCGAATTCGCGTGCGTGCCATTGCACACGACGGTCGCGGGACGGACCGACACGGGCGTGCACGGGCTCGGTCAGGTCGTCCACTTCGACACGGCGCTCGACCGCGCGGAATTCTCGTGGGTGCGCGGCACCAACGCGTTCCTGCCGCCGACCGTGTCCGTGCAGTGGGCGAAGGCGATGCCCGACACGTTCCATGCGCGCTTCTCGGCGTTCGAGCGCACCTACTACTACGCGCTGTACGTGCATCCGGTGCGCTCGCCGATGCTGGCCGGCCGGGCCGGCTGGATCCACACGCCGCTCGACGACGACGCGATGCGCGCCGCCGCCGCGCACCTGATCGGCGAGCACGACTTCTCGTCGTTCCGTTCGTCGGAATGCCAGTCGAAGACGCCGGTCAAACACCTGTATCAGATCGACGTGCGACGTGCGGGGCACTTCATCCATTTCCGCTTCCGCGCGAACGCGTTCCTGCACCACATGGTGCGCAACCTGATGGGCTGCCTCGTCGCGGTCGGGCGCGGCCGCTACCCGGCCGACTGGCTCGCCGACGTGCTCGCGGGCCGCGATCGCAATCTCGCCGCGCCGACGTTCATGGCGGACGGGCTGTACCTCGCCCACGTCGGCTATCCGGCGGAATTCGCCGTCCCGCCCGCGCAGCTCGGCAGCGTGCCGTGGAGCAGCGTCTGGGCCGATCTGGACCCCCAACCATGACGGAGCTGGCCGTGTTTCCTTCGACTTCCGCGTCCGGCGTCGCGCCGCGCACGCGCATCAAGCTTTGCGGGCTGTCGCGCGTCGACGACGTGCTGCACGCCGCCGCGCTCGGCGCCGACGCGATCGGCCTCGTGTTCTACCCGAGCAGCCCGCGCGCGGTGTCGATCGCGCAGGCGGCCGAGCTGGCGCGCGCCGCGCCGCCGTTCGTATCGGTGGTGGGGCTGTTCGTCAACGCGACCGAGGCCGAAATCGATGCGGTGGTGCGCGACGTGCCGCTGACGATGCTGCAGTTCCACGGCGACGAGACGCCGCAGCAGTGCGAGGCCCTCGGCCGCGCGGCGCGGCTGCCGTGGTTGCGCGCGGTGCGCGTCGGCCCCTCGACGCAGCCGGCCGATTTGGTAGAATCGGATCTTCATTATTCGAAAGCGCGCGGCCTCCTGTTCGACACCCTGGTGCCGGACTACGGCGGTAGCGGCAAGGTCTTCGATTGGTCACTTATTCCCGCAGAGCTCGCGCATCGGGCCGTTTTGAGTGGTGGCTTGAACGCGCAAAACGTCGGTGATGCGATCCGCCGGTTGCGTCCGTTTGCTGTCGATGTCTCGAGCGGCATCGAAGTGGCGGGCGCAAAGGGCGTGAAGGATCACGCCCGGATGGCGGCGTTCGTACGCGCGGTGCGCGACGCGGACGCCGGGTGATGCAAGCCGGTGCGGCCCCCACAGTGCGGCGCACCGACCGATCGAGAGTGACACCATGTACAACCTCCCTGATGATCACGGCCACTTCGGTCCGTATGGCGGCGTATTCGTCGCCGAAACGCTGATTCACGCGCTGGACGAACTGCGCGCGGCGTACGAAAAATTCCGCAATGACCCCGAATTTGTCGCCGAGTATGAGCGCGAGCTCAAGTACTTCGTCGGCCGGCCGTCGCCGATCTATCACGCGCAGCGCTGGAGCGAGATGCTCGGCGGCGCGCAGATCTACCTGAAGCGCGAAGACCTGAACCACACCGGCGCGCACAAGATCAACAACGTGATCGGCCAGGCGCTGCTCGCGAAGCGCATGGGCAAGAAACGCGTGATCGCCGAGACGGGCGCCGGCCAGCACGGCGTCGCGACCGCGACGATCTGCGCGCGCTTCGGGATGGAGTGCGTCGTCTACATGGGCGCGGAAGACGTGCGCCGCCAGGCCGCCAACGTCTACCGGATGAAGCTGCTCGGCGCGACGGTCGTGCCGGTCGAATCGGGTTCGCGCACGCTGAAGGACGCGCTCAACGAGGCGATGCGCGACTGGGTCACGAACATCGAAAGCACGTTCTACATCATCGGCACGGTCGCGGGCCCGCATCCGTATCCGGCGATGGTGCGCGACTTCCAGCGCGTGATCGGCGACGAGTGCCGCGTGCAGATGCCGGAGCTGGCCGGCCGTCAACCGGACGCGGTGATCGCGTGCGTGGGCGGCGGCTCGAACGCGATGGGCATCTTCTATCCGTACATCGACGACACGTCGGTGCAGCTGATCGGCGTCGAAGCGGCCGGCGAGGGCCTCGCGTCGGGCCATCACGCGGCATCGCTGATCGCCGGCAGCCCCGGCGTGCTGCACGGCAACCGCACGTACCTGCTGCAGGACGAGAACGGCCAGATCATCGAGACGCATTCGGTGTCGGCCGGCCTCGACTATCCGGGCGTCGGCCCCGAGCACGCATGGCTGAAGGACAGCGGCCGCGCGCAGTACGTGGCGATCACCGACGAAGAAGCGCTGAAGGCGTTCCACGACTGCTGCCGGATCGAAGGGATCATTCCGGCGCTGGAGTCGAGCCATGCGCTTGCATATGCCGTGAAGCTCGCGCCGACGTTGCCGAAGGACAAGATCCTGCTCGTCAACCTGTCGGGCCGCGGCGACAAGGACATGCACACCGTCGCCGAGCGAACGGGCATCGCGCTCTGACCGCCCGATGCGTGACCTGATCGAACAACCGGGCGGCGGCGCCGCGAGCGAAGCGGAGGCCGCGCAGCCGGCCGCCGCCGCGCCGCGCGCGCTGCCGCTCGGGATCGAGCTGTACAACCGCGATTTCATGACCGAAGCCGCGCGCCTGCCGGATGCGTCGATCGACCTGATCGTCGCTGATCCGCCGTACGGGCTCGGCAAGGACTACGGCAACGACTCGGACAAGCGTTCGGGCGACGCGTTTCTCGCGTGGACGCGCGAGTGGCTCGATCTCGCGATTCCGAAGCTCAAGCCGAGCGGGTCGATGTACATCTTCTGCACGTGGCAGTACGCGCCGGAAATCTTCAGCTTCCTGAAGACGAAGCTCACGATGGTCAACGAGATCATCTGGGATCGGCGCGTGCCGAGCATGGGCGGCACGACGCGCCGTTTCACGTCGGTGCACGACAACATCGGCTTTTTCGCGGTTTCGAAAGCGTATTACTTCGATCTCGATCCGGTCCGCATCCCTTACGACGCCGACACGAAGAAGGCCCGCTCGCGCAAGCTGTTCGAAGGCAGCAAGTGGCTGGAGATGGGCTACAACCCGAAGGACGTCTGGTCGGTCTCGCGCCTGCATCGGCAGCACGCGGAGCGCGTCGATCATCCGACCCAGAAGCCGCTGGAAATCATCGAGCGGATGGTGCTTGCAAGCTGCCCGCCGGGCGGCCGCGTGCTCGATCCGTTCATGGGCAGCGGCACGACCGCGGTGGCCTGCGCGCGGCAGGGGCGCGACTTCGTCGGCTACGAGATCAACGAAAGTTATTGCGCGATCGCGCATGAGCGCGTGAACGCGCTCGCCGCGCAGGCGTGCGCGTGAGCCGCGCCGCCGCCGTGCCGATCGCTCGCTTTGCATGGGATCGGAGTTGAGCGCTGAAGCGCCCGCTCCGGTCGACACAAGGAAAATTGCCATGTCCAACCGTATCCAGCAGACCTTCGCGGCGCTCGCCGAACAAGGCCGCAAGGGCCTGATCCCGTTCATCACGGCCGGCGATCCCGATCCCGCGAAGACCGTCGAGTTCATGCACGCGCTCGCCGCGGGCGGCGCCGACGTGATCGAGCTCGGCGTGCCGTTCTCGGACCCGATGGCCGACGGCCCGGTGATCCAGCGCTCGTCGGAGCGCGCGCTCGCGCGCGGCGTCACGCTCAAGACCGTGCTCGCCGACGTGAAGCGCTTTCGCGAGACCGACCAGAAAACCCCCGTCGTGCTGATGGGTTATGCGAACCCGATCGAGCGGATGGGCGTCGACGCGTTCGCGACCGAAGCCCACGCGGCCGGCGTCGACGGCGTGCTCGTGGTCGACTATCCGCCCGAGGAAGCCGGCGTGTTCGCCGAGAAAATGCGCGCCGCGCAGATCGATCCGATCTTCCTGCTCGCGCCGACGTCGACCGACGAACGCATCGCGGACGTGGGCAAGATCGCGAGCGGCTACGTGTACTACGTGTCGCTGAAGGGGGTGACCGGCGCCGGAAATCTGGATGTTTCGAGCATTGCGGGTAAAATCCCGGCCATCAAGTCGCGCGTGCCGGTACCGGTGGGCGTCGGCTTCGGCATCCGCGACGCCGAAACGGCGCGCGCGGTGGCCGAAGTGTCGGACGCCGTCGTGATCGGCAGCCGTCTGGTGCAATTGCTCGAAAGCGCCGCACCGGAAGGCGCCGCCGCCGCGCTGAAGTCGTTCATCGCCGAGCTGCGCGCCGCGCTGGACGGCGCCGGCAAGACGGCGCGATAAACACAACACAGGAAGCGGGAACGGCCGCAAGGCCCGCCCCGCCACGGAACAGGAAACCATACGATGAGCTGGCTCGACAAACTGTTGCCGCCGAAGATCAAGCAGACCGATCCGAAAAGCCGCAAGGGCATTCCGGAAGGGCTGTGGGTCAAATGCCCGTCCTGCGAGGCCGTGCTGTACCGCAACGACGTGGACGCGAACCTCCACGTGTGCCCGAAGTGCGATCACCACATGCGCATCGGCGCGCGCGAGCGTCTCGACGCGCTGCTCGATCCGGAAGGCCGCTATGAAATCGGCCAGGAAATCGTGCCGGTCGACTCGCTGAAGTTCAAGGACAGCCGCAAGTACCCCGATCGTCTGAAGGAAGCGATGGACGACACGGGCGAGACCGACGCGATGGTGGTGATGGGCGGCGCGATCCACACGCTGCCGGTGGTCGCGGCCTGCTTCGAATTCTCGTTCATGGGCGGCTCGATGGGCTCGGTCGTCGGCGAGCGCTTCACGCGCGGCGCGCAGAACGCGCTCGAGCAGCAGGTGCCGTTCATCTGTTTCACGGCATCGGGCGGCGCGCGCATGCAGGAAAGCCTGCTGTCGCTGATGCAGATGGCCAAGACCACCGCGATGCTGACGAAGCTGGCCGAAGCCAAGCTGCCGTTCATCTCGGTGCTGACCGATCCGACGATGGGCGGCGTGTCCGCGAGCTTCGCGTTCCTCGGCGACGTCGTGATTGCCGAGCCGAAGGCGCTGATCGGCTTCGCCGGCCCGCGCGTGATCGAGCAGACGGTGCGCGAGAAGCTGCCGGAAGGCTTCCAGCGTGCGGAATTCCTGCTGAAGACGGGCGCGATCGACATGATCGTCGACCGCCGCAAGCTGCGCGACGAGATTGCGCAATTGCTCGCGCTGTTGCAGCGGCAGCCGGCCGACGCGCTGGCCTGATTGGCGCGATGTTGTGAACTGCGCGCGTCGCCCGGCTGATCCGCCGGGCGGCGCGCTTCGTTTTTTGGCGTAGTGGCCGTACCGATTCAGATTTGATCCGATGAGCACTTTCCCCACTCTCGACGCTTGGCTTTCGCATCTCGAGCGCGCACACCCGGTCGGCATCGACATGGGTCTGACCCGCATCGCGCAGGTCAAGGCCGCGCTGCAGCTCGAATTCGCGTGCCCGGTCATCACGGTCGGCGGCACGAACGGCAAGGGCTCGACCTGCGCGTTCCTCGAGGCGATCCTGGTTCACGCGGGCTACAAGGTCGGCTGCCACACGTCGCCGCACCTGCTCGAATTCGCCGAGCGCGCGCGCGTGAACGGGCAGCAGGTCGCCGACGCCGAACTGCTGCCGCATTTCGAAGCGGTCGAAGCCGCCCGCGCGTCGCTGCCCGAGCCGGTCTCGCTCACGTACTTCGAGTTCACGACGCTCGCGATCCTGCATCTGTTCGCATCGCGCGGGCTCGACGCGGTGATCCTCGAAGTCGGCCTCGGCGGCCGCCTCGATGCGGTGAACGTGATCGACACCGATTGCGCGGTCGTCACGAGCATCGACATCGACCACACCGAATACCTCGGCGACACGCGCGAAAAGATCGCGTTCGAGAAGGCGGGCATCTTCCGCGCGGGCAAGCCGGCGATCTGCGGCGACCCGGCGGCGCCGCATACGCTCGTCGACCACGCCGCTGCGATCGGCGCGGACCTCTGGCTGGTCGGCCGCGATTTCCGCTACGAGGCGCAGCCGGGCGCGGAGCGCCAGCAATGGAGCTACCTCGGCCGCGACAAGCGCTACCCGGCGCTGGCCTATCCGGCGCTGCGCGGCGCGAATCAGCTGATCAACGCGTCGGCCGCGCTCGCCGCGCTCGAAGCGCTGCGCCCGGTGCTGCCGGTGTCGGCGCAGGACATCCGCCTCGGGCTCGCGAACGTCGAGCTGCCCGGCCGCTTCCAGGTGCTGCCCGGCAAGCCGGCGATCGTGCTCGACGTCGCGCACAACCCGCACGCAGCCGCCGTGCTCGAGCAGAACCTCGGCAACATGGGCTTCTTCCCGTACACGTACGCGGTGTTCGGCGCGATGCACGACAAGGACATCGACGGCGTGCTGCGGCACCTGAAGGGCGAGATCGACCACTGGTGCGTGACCGATCTGCCGCTGCCGCGCGCAGCGAGCGCGGAGCAGCTCGAAGCGGCGCTGCGCCATGCCGGCGTGCAGGACGGCCCCGATTCGAGCGTCACGCGGTTCGCGTCGCCGGCCGATGCGTTTCGCGATGCACTAAAAAGAGCATCCGAGAATGATAGAATCGTGGTTTTCGGCAGTTTCCATACGGTGGCCGGTGTGATGGCCTACCGGAAATCGCAGCAACACTGACTGTCGGGCAGTTTCGGACTCAGCCATTCATGGGAATTTTCTCGTTCGGCAAGAAAGACGACGACGCGCCCCCGCGGCGCGGCGGTCGTACCGGGGCCTCCCGGAACGTGCGCACCGAGCGCGCGGAGCGCGTCGAGCGACGTACGCGCCGCACCGAGCGGCCGGAATCGGACGCGCTGCTCCTCGATCCGACCCTTCCTGAAAAGCAACGCGCGCGCCGGCGCCTCGTCGGCGCGATCGCGCTCGTCGTCGCCGCGGTGATCGTGCTGCCGATGGTCCTCGACTCGCATCCGAAGCCGGTGACGGACGACATCGCGATCGACATTCCGAATCGCCCCGCACATCAAGCGGTCGCGCCGCGCGACGACGACGCGGCCGACGTGCAGGCGGGCGTCGCGCACGACGAGCCGCCGGCATCCGATGCGGCGGTCGCCGCCGCTGCGCAAGACACGAAGGACGCGAAGGACGCGGCCAAGCCGGCTGCCAAACCCGATACCACGACGGCCACGGCCAGCGTGACGCCGCCGAAAGCCGCCGCAAAGCCGGCCGCCAAACCGGCCGCGAAGCCCGCTGCGCCCGCGCCGAAGCCGGCGCCCGCAGCAGTGGCGGCAGCCAATACCGACGTCGCGGCCGACGCCGGCGACGCCTCTTCGCCTGCCTCGCCGGCCGGCGCACGCTTCGCGGTGCAGCTCGGGTCGTTCAAGGACGACGCAACGGCGCGTTCGTGGGCGACGAAGTTGAAATCGGCGGGCGTGCCCGCATATGTCGAGCATCGCAAGCAGGCGGACGGCAGCACGGCTACACTGCTGCGTGCCGGCCCGTTCGCGGATCGCGCGGCGGCGTCCGCCGCGATCGCGAAAGTGCGCGAAGCCGGGCTCACGCAGTAACGTGCGATGCTGACTGCTTTCGACTACGCTGTATTGGCGGTGATCGCGTTGTCTGCGCTGCGTGGCGCATGGCGCGGTTTCGTCTCGGAGATTTTCGGGCTGATCGGCTGGATCGCGGCGGTCGTGATCGCGGCCCGCTATGTCGGACTCGTGGAGCCGTACATACCGGCGAACTGGCCGGGCGGCGCTCTGACACAGTGGGTGCTGGCGTTCGCGTTGATCGTGATCGGCGTCGTGTTCGTCGCCGGCGTCGCGAATGCGCTGTTGTCGCGCATCGCGCAGGTGACGGGCCTCGGCGGTGTCGATCGCTCGCTGGGCATGATGTTCGGCCTCGTGCGCGGCTGCGTGCTGGTGGTGCTGCTGGTCGCGGCGGCCGGGCTGACCGAGTTGCCCAAACAGGATTTCTGGCGCAATGCGCTATTGCGTCCTTTCGCCGAGCAGGGCGTGCACGAGCTGAAGCAGCTCCTGCCCGACGGCATGGCCCAGTACGTACGCGTGTGACGACGCGGCCGGGCAGGACGTAACCGATTTTGTCATCTTGAAGGACATGCCATGTGCGGCATCGTAGGTGTTATTTCCCAATCCCCTGTCAACCAGCTGATCTATGACAGCTTGCTGTTGCTGCAGCATCGCGGTCAGGACGCAGCGGGCATCGCGACGGCGGACGGCAGCAATTTCCACATGTACAAGGCGAACGGCATGGTGCGCGACGTGTTCCGCACGCGCAACATGCGCAGCCTGCCCGGCACCTTCGGCATCGGCCAGGTCCGCTATCCGACGGCCGGTTCGGCGTCGAGCGAAGCCGAGGCACAGCCGTTCTACGTGAACGCGCCGTTCGGGATCATCCTCGCGCACAACGGCAACCTGACGAACTGGCAACAGCTGAAGGACGAGATGTTCCGGATCGACCGCCGGCACATCAACACCAATTCCGACAGCGAAGTGTTGCTGAACGTGTTCGCGCACGAGCTGCAACTGTCGACCACCGGCCTGGAGCTCGATCCGGCCTCGCTGTTCAAGGCAGTCGCGGGCGTGCACCGCCGTCTGCAGGGCTCGTACGCGATCGTGTCGCTGATCGCCGGCTACGGCCTCGTCGCGTTCCGCGATCCGTTCGGCATCCGCCCGCTCTGCATCGGCAAGCTCGAAACCGAACACGGCACCGAATGGATGGTCGCGTCGGAGTCGGTGGCCGTCGAAGGCATCGGCTTCGAATTCGTGCGCGACGTGGAGCCGGGCGAAGCGATCTTCATCGACAAGGCCGGCAACTTCCACAGCCAGCAGTGCGCTGAAAATCCGACGCTCAACCCGTGCATGTTCGAATACGTGTACCTCGCGCGTCCGGATTCGTGCCTCGACGGCGTGCCCGTCTACAACGTGCGCCTGCGCATGGGCGATTACCTCGCCGAGAAGATCCGCCGCGAGCTGCCGAACGTGCCGATCGACGTCGTGATGCCGATCCCCGATTCGTCGCGTCCGGCGGCGATGCAGGTCGCGGCGAAGCTGGGCGTCGAGTATCGCGAAGGCTTCTTCAAGAACCGCTACGTCGGCCGCACGTTCATCATGCCGGGCCAGGCCGTGCGCAAGAAGTCGGTGCGCCAGAAGCTCAACGCGATGAGCATCGAGTTCAAGGACAAGCACGTGCTGATCGTCGACGATTCGATCGTGCGCGGCACGACCTCGCACGAGATCGTGCAGATGGCGCGCGATGCGGGCGCGAAGTCGGTGATCTTCGCGTCGGCCGCGCCGCCCGTGAAGTTCCCGAACGTGTACGGCATCGACATGCCGACGCGCGGCGAGCTGGTCGCTCACGGCCGCACCGATGAGGAGGTCGCGAAGATCATCGGCGCCGACCACCTGATCTATCAGGACGTCGACGACCTGCGCCGCGCGGTGCGCGACATCAACCCGAAGCTGGAAGGCTTCGAGGCGTCGTGCTTCGACGGCAACTACATCACCGGCGCCGTGACGCCCGAGTACCTCGACGCGATCGAGCGCGCGCGCCTCGCACCGGCATCGCAGGCCGATCGCGACACCGCGAGCGACACCGCGCGTTCGCAGATGAACCTGCAACTGTCGGTGGAGTGACGCCGGCGCACGCTTGCGACGAAGCGTGATAGGATGGCGCCTTGCGTCGATTTGATTCAGCTTGCGGACGCGGGGCGATCTCCCAAAACAGCTAAAGCGAAGGCCGGCGGCAGCCGGCCCGAGTCGACCGCTGTCGTACCGCACCGAAGCCCGCTGATGCCGACGCATAGCGGGCTTTTTGTTTTGGCCTGATTTGTGGCTGGGCGCGCGCGATGCGCGGCCCTCGAATACGGAAAACGGAACATGGACGACTCCCTCAACTTCGACACGCTCGCCGTGCGCGCGGGCACGCAGCGCAGCGAATACAACGAGCACTCGGAAGCGCTGTTCCTCACGTCGAGCTTCTGCTTCAAGAGCGCAGCCGACGCAGCGGAGCGCTTCGCGAATTCGGAAGACTATTTCACCTATTCGCGCTTCACGAACCCGACGGTCTCCATGTTCCAGGATCGTCTCGCGGCGCTCGAAGGCGGCGAGGCGTGCATCGCGACGGCATCCGGGATGGCCGCGATCATGTCGGTCGTGATGTCGGCGCTGCAGGCGGGCGATCACCTCGTCAGCTCGCGCAGCCTGTTCGGTTCGACGCTCGGGATGTTCTCGCAGATCTTCAGCAAGTTCGGCATCACGACGACCTTCGTCGATCCGACCGACCTGAACGCATGGCGCGAAGCGGTGCGGCCCGAGACGAAGATGTTCTTCCTCGAAACGCCGTCGAACCCGCTGACCGAGCTCGCCGACATCGAAGCGATCGGCAAGATCGCGAAGGCCGCGAACGCGCTGTTCGTCGTCGACAACTGTTTCTGCAGCCCGGTGCTGCAGCAGCCGCTGAAACTCGGCGCCGACGTCGTGATGCACTCGGCGACCAAGTTCCTCGACGGCCAGGGCCGCGTGCTCGGCGGCGCGCTGGTCGGCTCGAAGGAATTCATCATGGGCAAGGTGTTCCCGTTCGTGCGCAGCGCGGGCCCGACGTTGTCGGCGTTCAACGCATGGGTGCTGCTGAAGGGGATGGAAACGCTGTCGCTGCGCGTCGAGAAGCAGTCGGCGAATGCGCTCGAAATCGCGCGCTGGCTCGACGCGCATCCGGCCGTGGCGCGCGTGTTCTATCCGGGGCTCGAATCGCATCCGCAGTACGAGCTCGCGAAGCGGCAACAGAAGGCGGGCGGTGCGATCGTCTCGTTCGAGCTGAAGGGCGACACGCCCGAGCAGCAGCGCGCGAACGCATGGCGCGTGATCGACGGCACGCAGCTGATCTCGATCACCGGCAACCTCGGCGATACGCGCACGACGATCACGCATCCGGCGACGACCACGCACGCGCGCGTCACGCCGGAAGCGCGCGCGGCCGCCGGGATCACCGAGGGGCTGATCCGCCTCGCGGTCGGCCTCGAGTACGCGGGCGATCTGCGCAACGATCTCGCGCGCGGCCTCGGCGGCTGAGCGCGACAGCGCGGCGTTCTGCGCCGGTCATGCAACGGGCCGCTCGACATCGAGCGGCCCGTTTTTTTTGCCTGCCGTGTTTCTGCCGGCGACGCACGCACGCACGCGCACGCGCCGCGCGAATCAGCCGGCGTGCGCAGCCTGCCGCGGCGCGTCGCGCACCGCGTCCATCATCCAGCGCAGCGTGTCGTCGAGCGGCGTCACCGGCAATTCGCCAACCGCGCGCCGCAGCTTGTCGCGCGAGCCGCTCAGGCGCTTCACTTCGTTGTGCCGCACGAAGCGCGGATCGATCGTCACGTCGATCACGTAGCCGGCGATGCGCGACAGCATCGCGAGCACTTCCTTCAGCGAATACGCGCGCTCCGAGCACACGTTGAACGTCTCGCCGGCCGGCGCGGCTTCGAGCAGCTTCAGATATGCGACCGTCACGTCGCGCACGTCGGAAAAATCGCGGCTCACGTCGAGATTGCCCAGAGAGATGCGCGGCGCGCGGCTCGCATAGTGCGACACGAGCTTCGGCAGCAGGTAGGCATCGTCCTGGCCCACGCCCGTGTAGTTGAACGGCCGTGCGATCACGATCGGCAGGCGATCGGCCCACAGCTTCGCCGCGTATTCCATCGCGAGCTTGCTGACCGCATAGTCGTTCGCCGGTGCGGGCGCGACCGTTTCGTCGATCACGCCGGCCGTCGAGTTGCCGTAGATGTTCGCGCTGCTCGCGAGCAGCACCGCCGACGGACGGCGGTCGAGGCCCGCGAGCGCGGCCAGCAGGTTGCGCGTGCCGACGATGTTGACCGCGTAGGTCTGCGACGGCTCGTCGCGTGCGACGTGCGCGCGGGCCGCGAGGTGCACGACGGCATCGGGGCGCGCATCGGCGACCGCCGCGCGCATCGCGTCGGCGTCGAGCAGATCGACCGGCAGCAGCGTGCAATTTGCGAACGCCGGGTCGTCCGGGCGCGCCGTGCCGGGCGCGACCGTGCCCCACACGTCGTAGCCGGCCGCGGCGAGGCGCTGCGCCATGTAGCGGCCGGTGAAGCCGGTCACACCCGTGACGAACGCACGGCGCGACGGGCGGCCGGCCTCAGTACGTGTCATGTTGACGATTCCGCGTCAGGTCCGCCTCGACCATCATCTGGCAGAGTTGCTCCAGCGTCGTCTGCGGCGCCCAGCCGAGCTTGGACTTCGCCTTGTCCGCGCTGCCGATCAGCAGATCGACCTCGGCGGGGCGGTAGAACTTCGGATTCACTTCGACGAGCACGTTGCCGTTCGATGCGTCGAGCCCGCGTTCCTTCTCGCCCTTGCCGGTCCATTCGATCTGGTAGCCGGCCGCCGCGAACGCCATCTGCACGAAGTCGCGCACGGTCTCGGTGCGGTTGGTCGCGAGCACGTAGGTGTCGGGCTCGTCGACCTGCAGCATCCGCCACATCCCTTCGACGTATTCGAGCGCAAAGCCCCAGTCGCGTTTCGCGTCGAGGTTGCCGAGCTCGAGCTTGTTCGCGTGGCCGAGCGTGATCTTCGCGACGGTGTCGGTGATCTTGCGCGTGACGAATTCGCGGCCGCGCAGCGGCGATTCGTGATTGAACAGGATGCCGCTGCAGCCGAACAGCCCGTACGACTCGCGATAGTTGACCGTCATCCAGTGCGCGTACAGCTTCGCGACGCCGTACGGGCTGCGCGGGTAAAACGCGGTCGTTTCCGTCTGCGGAATCGCCTGCACCTTGCCGAACATCTCGGACGTCGACGCCTGATAGAAGCGCGTTTTCGGGCTCACCACGCGGATCGCCTCGAGCAGGTTCAGCGGGCCGATGCCGGTCACCTCGGCGGTCGTCGCGGGCTGATCGAACGACACGCCGACGAAGCTCTGCGCGGCCAGGTTGTACAGCTCGTCCGGCTGCGTGCGTTCGAGCAGCCGCAGGCTCGAGCCGGCATCGGTCAGATCGTGTTCGACGAGCGTCAGGTTCGGATGCGTGGCGACGCCCAGTTCCGCGATGCGCCAGAAGTTCACCGAGCTCGTGCGACGGTAGGTGCCCGTTACTTCGTAGCCCTTGTCGAGCAGCAGCTTGGCCAGATAGGCGCCGTCCTGCCCGGTGATCCCCGTGATGATGGCCTTCTTGCGAGTTTGGCTCATGGCAATGTCCTGGTCGAAACGATGGATTGAGAAAGTCAGGCGGTCGTGCGCGCGGCGGCCGGCAATGCGCTGCGAGCGGGGCCGCGGGTCAGGCGTCGCTCGAAGCCGTACCAGCTCAGCGTCGCGTAGGCGAGCGTGATCGCGAGCGCGAGCGCGGCCGTGACGAAGCGGTTCAGGTGCAGCGGCCACAGCGCGTACAGCACGCTCAGGTGGATCAGGTAGACCGTGTAGCTGACGGTGCCGACGTAGACGAGCAACGGGTTCGTCAGCACGCGCTGCACGATGCCGCGGCCGCGCAGTGCGATCACGACGATCGACGTGCAGAGCAGCAGCGAGATGCTGTAGAGCGCGGCGTTCGACAGCGGCGTGTTGGCCGCGCGAAAGCGCGGGAACGACAGGTGCAGCCAGCCGAGGATCGCCAGCGCGACGAGCGCGCCGACGATCGCGAGCGGATAGAACGGCTCGAGCGCGCGACGGTCGCGGCGCAGCAGGATGGCGAGCAGCGCGCCGGCGGCGAGCAGGTCCATCCGGAACGGCGTCAGGTAGTAGATCGGCCAGAACGAATCGAACCACGGCGTCGCGATCGCGCGCAGCACGGGCGCCGCGACGACGAGCGCGGCGGCCACCCACAGCAGCGCGCGCTCCGAACACCACAGCACGATGAACGGCCAGAAGATGTAGAACTGCTCCTCGACGGCGAGCGACCACAGCACGTTCAGGCTGTCGTGGCCGATGCTGCCGAGCGACAGCCCGATGTTGGTCGAGAAGAACGCGAACCAGGGCCAGTGCGGCAGCCAGCTCGCGCCGAACAGCAGTGTCGACACGACCAGCAGCAACACGTACGGCGGCAGGATGCGCCGCACGCGGCGTGCGTAGAAGTGGCCGAAATACGACTGCCCGCGCGCCTTGCGCTCCAGCAGGATGCCGGTGATCAGCAGCCCGCTCAACACGAAGAACAGATCGACGCCCATCCATAGCGGCGCCTTCAGCGCGTGCTGCAGGAACACGGCGCCGACCGCGATCGCGCGCAGCCCGTCGAGCTGCACGATGCGGCCGTGTTGCGGCGGCGCGCCAGCGGCCTGATGCGACAGGTTCGTCATCGCGCCGCTCCTTCGCGACGCGCGGCCAATGCGCCGCCGTGCCGCGCATTCGATGCGTGAACGTAATCCATGCGTTTAAATGAAATATCGAATCGAAATCGATTCTAGGGAAAAGAAATCGGCAAAAAAACGCAGCTCATTTATTCGCCTGGAAAGATTCGAATTGCGCGCAATTCGTGCGCTGCATGAAAGGTTTACAGGCCGTGTGCCCCGTGTGGCGGGCCGATGCGGCATTTTCTACGGGACGCCGAACCAACATGCGGTCGTTATTGCTGCATTCCCGCCATTTCTTTGCTGCGCGTCGCGAGATATTTCATACGGAAACATCCCCAAATATTTCCAAATTTCTTGTGATTATTTTTGCTTGTAACCTGCATCGCGACGTTTGAAACCCATTTAGTGACAGGGCGTTTGCACGGGCCTTTTTGCCGCGCCGCCGGTCGCTTCTGCATCGAGTCTGGAGAGCGCATTGCGACGTGTGATTCTGGTTGGCATGGCCGTATGCGCGGCGCTCGCGGCGAGCGCCGCCCCGGCCGAAAACGTGTTGCCCGCGACCACGTCGTGGATCGGCAATACGTTCGGCTATGGCGACGGCAGCTGGACGCAGATCGATATCCGCGCGATCGCGGTCACGCCCGACGGCAAGGTGTATACGAACGCGCCGTGGGACGAGAGCGGCGCTGAAGCGAGCGTCTATCAGGACGGCAAGATGCTCGGCTTCGCCGGCGGCACGCATGGCTGGGGCAACCTCGGCGGCAGCGCGGTCGCGGTCAACGGCAAGTACGCGTACGTCGCGATCGGCGTCGGCAACGAGCGCGGCCATCTGCAGTCGCCCGGCATCTGGCCGGACAAGGGCAAGCAGTGGTTCGGCATTTCACGGCGCACGCTCGGCGACATGAAGCAGCCGGCGCCGTTTCGCGCGGCGCCGCAGGTCGCGCCCGGCGGGCGCGCCGATGCGGGCCGCGCACGGATGGCCGCGAGCTTCATGGTGATGAACGAGGTGGCGGCGCCGGCGCGCTCGGAGGTGGGCGAGTCGAAGGCCGAAGTGGGCGGCCTCGCCGCGGACGACAAGACCCTGTTCGCAACGAACCCGACGCACGACGAAGTCGACGTGTACGACGCCGACACGATGCAGAAGAAGGCCACCTGGAGCGCGCACGAGCCGGGCCGCATCGCGCTGGCCGGCGACGGCACGCTGTGGCTGCTGACCGACACGCTCACCGGCCCCGCGCGGCTCGCGCACGTGCGCGCCGACGGCCGCAAGCTCGACGACGCGCCCGCGCTGCCCGAAGGCACCGCGGCGGTGGACGTGGCGGTCGATGCGAAAGGGCGCGTGCTGATCGCGGACAACGGCCCGCGCCAGCAGGTGCTGATTTTTTCGAAGGGCGGCCACGGCTATGCGCCGTCCGGCACGCTCGGCGAGCGCGGCGGCATCTTTGCCGGCCCGGTGCCGGGGCGTCCGGGGCCGCAGCGCTTCAACGGCTTGACCGGTGTCGGCGTCGATCGCGCCGGCAACGTGTACGTGTCGATGAACGGCATCGGGCCGCGCCACGACACGATCGGCGCCGGGCTCGGCGCGGTGCTCGAAAGCTACACGCCCGACGGCAAGCTGCGCTGGCAGGTGCAGGGGCTGCTGTTCGTCGACGGCGCGTGGCTCGATCCCGCGCGGCCGAACAGCGTGTACACGGGCAACAAGCGCTTCGAGCTCGACCTGTCGAAGCCGCCTGGGCAGGACTGGAAATACGTCGGGTTCCTGTCGAACCGCTTCAAGTATCCGGACGACCCGGTGTTCCACACGGACCAGTATCCGGGCATGCCGTTCGCGCGCCGCCTCGACGGCCGCACGTTCCTGTACCTGACCGACATGTACGCCGATCACCTGAAGATCTACCGCTTCGACGCCAAGCGCGACGGCGAGGTCGCGATTCCGTCGGGGCTGATCGCGGGCCGCGCGCGGCCGGTCGACAAGGTGCCGAACAAGCCGCCGGGCGGTGACTGGATCTGGCGCGATGCGAACGGCAACGGCCGGCTCGACGCCGACGAATTCACGATCAACACGACCGGCAAGGCGAAGGCGGGCGGCTGGGGCTGGTGGGTCGACACCAAGGGCGACATCTGGCGCACGAGCGACGTGCGCGGCATCCATCGCTTCGCTTACGGCGGCGTCGACAAGGCCGGCAACCCGATCTATTCGTACGACAAGGTCACGACCTATCCGATGCCGCAGCCGTTCACGCAGCTGCGCCGCGCGCTCTACGAGCCGCAGACCGACACGCTGTACGTGACCGGCTATACCGCGGACGCGCCGCCGCAACCGGGCATCAACAAGGAGGTCGGCCGCGTGCTGGTGCGCTTCGACAAATGGTCGAGCGGCTCGCCGGTGCTGCGCTACCAGGTCGCGTTGCCGTGGCAGCTCGACGCGAAGCCGATCTTCGATCTGATCGGGATCACCGTCGAGGGCCGCTACCTCTTCACGGTCGAGCCGGTCGGGAAGATCCACGTGTACGACAAGGAAACCGGCAAGGAAGTGGGCGTGATGAGCCCCGGTGCGGAGGTCGGCCGCGCGTCGGGCTGGGTCGACGTGCCGTTCGGCATCAGCGCGTTCCGGCGCGAGAACGGCGAATACCTGGTGTTCGTCGAGGAAGACGCGCGCGGCAAGGTGCTGATGTACCGCTGGAAACCGTAACGGCCGATAGGCAAGAGCATGGACAAAGGCATACTCAAGAACGTTTCGATCAACTTCATCGGGCTGATCCTGCCGACCTTCGTGTCGCTGGTCACGGTGCCTGCGTACATCCATGCACTCGGCGTGGAGCGCTACGGCGTCGTCAGCCTCGTGTGGACGCTGATCGGTTATTTCGGGATCCTCGATCTCGGGATGAGCATGGCCGCGCAGAACCACATCTCGAAGGCGCTCGCGAGCGGCGATGCGGCCGAAAGCGCGCGCGTGTTCTGGAGCGCGTTCTGGCTCAATCTCGGCACCGGCATCGCGGGCGGCCTGCTGATCTACTTCGGCGCGTTCGTCTATACCGCGTACTTCACGAAGGTGTCGGCGGCGATGCAGCACGAGGTGTATCTCGCGCTGCCGTGGCTCGCGCTCGCGATTCCGCTCGCGAACGTGTCGTGGGTGTTCGCCGGCGCGATCAACGGCGCGGAACGCTTCGGCGTGTTCAACACGAACCAGACGATCGGCACGTTCCTGTTCCAGCTGTTGCCGCTCGGCGCCGCGTGGTGGATCGCGCCGAACCTGCAGACGGTGCTCGCCGCGGCGGTGGTCGCGCGGCTGATCGCGGCGGTGATGCTCGGCCACGCGAGCATCAAGGTGCTCGGCATCCGCCGCATCGATCCGCCGCAGTGGGGCACCGCGAAAGGGCTGTTCAACTTCGGCGGCTGGATGCTGATCGCGAGCATGGCCAGCATGATCGCCGACACGCTCGACCGCGTGATGCTCGGCGCCGGCATGGGCGCGAAGTTCGTCACCTACTACACCGTGCCGCAGAACCTCGTCACGCGGCTCAACATGCTGCCGAACGCGCTGGTGCGCACGCTGTTTCCGCGCCTGTCGGCGGTCGGCCGCGATCACGCCGACACGCTCGCGCGCCAGTCGCTCGAATTCCTGAACGGCGTGTTCACGCCGGTCGGCATCGTCGCGATCTTCGCGCTCGCGCCGTTCCTGACGCTGTGGGTCGGCGCCGATCTCGCCGCGCATTCGGCGCCGGTCGGGCGCGTGCTGGTGATCAGCGTGTGGCTCGTCGGGCAGGCGAGCGTCACGCGCATCCTGATCCAGTCGCAGGTCAATCCGGCGCGCGCCGCGTTCGCGGGGCTCGTCGAAATGCCGTTCTTCGTCGGCGCGCTGTGGTTCGGCATTCATCACTTCGGGCTGATCGGCGCGGCGGTGGTCGTCGCCGTGCGCGCGCTGGTCGACTACGGCGTGCTGCTCTACCTGTCGGCCATCCGGATGCGCGCGATCGTGCTCGACATGCTCGCGCACCTCGCCTTCCTGCTCGCGAGCCTGCTGCTCGCGCAAACATGGTCGGGGCTCGGCGAGTCGATCGGCCTGTGCGCCGTCGTGCTCGTGCTGAACCTGGCGTGGTCGCTCACGATGACTCCTGGGCTGCGCGCGCTCGTGCGCGACCTGTTCGTCCGTCTCAATGCGAGGAAAACCGTATGAATCGCGATCTGGCGGAACACGCCTTGAACTTCGCCACGGCCGACGCGGCCGCGGCCGGCGATGCCGTACTGCGCCGCACCGAAGCGCCCGCTCGCGCGAGCGCACGCGATGCGTCGCGTCCGCTGCGCGTCGCGATCGTCCACGACTGGCTCGTCACGTATGCGGGCGCCGAGCGCGTGCTCGAACAGATCATCGCGTGCTTTCCCGACGCGGACCTGTTCAGCCTCGTCGATTTCCTCGACGACCGCGCGTTCGTGCGCGGCAAGCCCGTGACGACTTCGTTCATCCAGAAGCTGCCGTTCGCGCGCACCAAGTACCGCAGCTACCTGCCGCTGATGCCGCTCGCGATCGAGCAGCTCGACGTGTCCGACTACGACCTCGTGATCTCCAGCAGCCATGCGGTCGCGAAGGGCGTGCTGACCGGCCCGGACCAGCTGCACATCAGCTACGTGCATTCGCCGATCCGCTATGCGTGGGACCTGCAGCATCAGTATCTGGAGCAATCGAATCTGACGCACGGGCCGAAGTCGCTGCTCGCGCGGATGATCCTGCATTACATCCGCAACTGGGACACGCGCACCGCGAACGCGGTGGACGGCTTCATCGCGAACTCCGCGTTCATCGCGCGGCGCATCCGCAAGGTGTACCACCGCGACGCGGCGGTGATCTTTCCGCCGGTGGACGTCGACGGCTTCTCGCTGAACGACGTGAAGGACGACTTCTACCTGACCGCCTCGCGGATGGTGCCGTACAAGAAGATCGACCTGATCGTCGAAGCGTTTTCGCGCACGCCGGAGCGCAAGCTCGTCGTGATCGGCGACGGCCCCGAGATGCAGAAGATCCGCGCGAAGGCCGGCCCGAACGTCGAGATCATGGGTTACCAGCCGTTCGCGGTGCTGCATGACCGGATGCGGCGCGCGAAGGCGTTCGTGTTCGCGGCCGAGGAGGATTTCGGAATCTCGGTGGTCGAGGCGCAGGCGTGCGGCACGCCGGTCATCGCGTACGGCAAGGGCGGCGCGCTCGAAACGGTGCTCGAGCCGACCTCGCACGCGCATCCGACCGGGTTGTTCTTCGACGAACAGACGCCGCATGCGATCGTCGCGGCGGTCGACGAGTTCGAGCGGGCGCCGCAGCGCTTCGCGCCGCGTGCGTGCCGCGCGAACGCCGAGCGCTTCTCCGCCGACACGTTCAGGCAGCGCTTTCTCGACTACGTCGAGGCGGCGCTGCCGGGCTCGACCGCGCAGCGCAGCACGGCCGTCGCGCCGCTGCCGGTCGCGCGCGGCCCGGCGACGCTCGTGCTGGACCAGAGCGGCGTGCTCGGCGGCGCGGAGCTGTCGCTGCTGGAGATCATGAAGCACATGCGCGCGAACGCCGACGTGCTGCTGTTCGACGACGGCCCGTTTCGCGCGGCGCTAGGCGAGATCGGCGCGCGCGTCGACGTGCTCGACCAGGGCGCGCTGGCCGGCGTGCGCAAGCAGGGCGGCGTGTCGGCCGGCGCGTTGAAGCAGCTCGTCGCGCTCGTGCGCAACGTGGCGCGGCGCGCGCGCCGTGCGGAAGTGATCTACGCGAACACGCAGCGCGCGATGGTGGTCGCGGCGCTGGCCGGGCGGCTCGCGCGCAAGCCGGTGGTCTGGCATCTGCGCGACATCGTCAGCGGCGACCATTTCGGCGGCAAGCAGCTGAAAGCGATCAAGTATTGCGCGCGGTTCGGTATCACGCGCGTGATCGCGAACTCGGACGCGTCCGCGCAGGCGTTCCGTGCGTTGACCGGCTTCACGCCGCAGCACGTCGACGTGGTGTTCAACGGCATCTCGGCCGGACCGTTCGACGCGCTGGAGAACGTCAGCCAGGCCGCGCTGCGCGCGCGCTTCGGGCTGCCGGAGCACGCGTGGCTGGTGGGCTCGTTCAGCCGGCTCGCGCACTGGAAGGGGCAGCATCTGCTGCTGGAGGCCGCGACGCGCCATCCCGACATGCACGTCGTGCTGGTCGGCGCGCCGCTGTTCGGCGAGGACGAGTACGCGGCGCAGCTGCACGAGACGGTCGCGCGGCACCGGATGGGCGATCGCGTGCACTTCCTCGGCTTCCAGCGCGACGTGGCCGCATGCATGAAGGCGGTCGACATGGTCGCGCACACGTCGATCACGCCGGAGCCGTTCGGGCGCGTGATCGTCGAGGGGATGCTGGCGCGGCGGCCGGTGGTCGCGGCGCGGGCGGGCGGCGTCGTCGAGATCATCGAGGACGGCGAGAACGGCTTGCTGTGCGAGCCCGGCAACGCGGCCGCGCTGGCCGATGCGCTCGGCAGGCTCAAGCACGACGGCGCGCTGCGCGAGCGGCTGGTCGCGAGCGGGCGGGCGACCGCGGTGCGCCGGTTCGGCACCGAAACCTATGTCGAGCGGGTCGAGAAGATCCTCGCCGATACGGCGAAGGCGGCGAAGGCGAAGAAGCGCTAGGCGCGAGGCGTCGAGGCGTGTCGATTCTTGTCGGCACGAGGCGGCGAGGAGGGGCCCTCATGCAGTGGTGCGCTGCATGAGGGCCTCTTGTTGTTTGGCGCGCACGATGCGGCGCGCGGGGCGTCATCGTAGCCGTAGTCGAAGATGCGCAACGCCGGCTCGTCGATCGGTGCTCTCTCGGCGGGTGCGGTTTTGCTTCTGGTTCCGCTTTGGTTTCTATGTGCCGCGTCGGGGCAGCCGACGCGTGGCTGTGGGCGGGAGCGAGTGGTCGTTTGCGGGGTAGCACGAGACGCGGCCGGAAGGCGGCGCTGATGCAGAGCCGGCTCGGTCCGCCTCTGGGGCAACAGCGGCAACAGCGGCAACAGCGGCAACAGCGGCAACAGCGGCAACAGCGGCAACAGCGGCAACCCCGGCAACCCCGGCAACCCCGGCAACCCCGGCAACCCCGGCAACCCCGGCAACTGCCGTGCAGCGGTCCGGCCGGCGTCGCGGCGGTTCCGCGTGGCGCCTGCATGCACGTGCGTGGAGCTTGCGCGCCGGCGTGTGCATGCTATCCAAGCGTACGCAGGACAGCATGCCATCCAAGCCCAGCGCTTCGCCGACGCTGCAAGCGCCATCTGTCCGCCCCATCGCGACGCACCTTGGCGGGCGGATCGCCGCGCTGCCGCTGAAACGGCGCCGCCCGGCCGAAGTCGGGCCGAGCGGGAGTGCCGCGTTCAGGCAGCCTGTTCGGGCGTCGGCGCGACGGCGCGCGCCGTACGCGCGGGCTTGAGGCTCGCCGACCACGTCATCGCCGGGCGTTCGAACAGCCGGTAGAACAGATACGCGACCGGAATCGCGGCGGCCATGAAGCCGAACGACGGCCAGATCGACAGCTGCAATTCCGAGTGGAACAGCACCGAGCCGAGGCACACGAACAGCGGCAGGTGGACCAGATACAGCGAATAGCTGAAGTCGCCGAACCAGCCGAGCAGCCGCAGCAGCGGCGTCGGGCGCGGCGGGCACGCGAGCGCGCGGTACAGGAAGCACGCGAAGCCGGCCGCCCACAGCTGGAACGCGCCGTACTGGCCGAAGTGGAACGCGCCGCAACCGGCGGCGAGCAACAGCGCGGCCGCGCCGTACCACCAACGCGACGGCACGGCGGTCGCGCCGCGCGCGGGCTGGGCGCGCACGTCGGCGATCCACGCGCCGACCGTCCACGACAGCCAGTACGACGTGAAGAACTGCAGATCGTGCCGCTCGAGCAGCCACGCCGACGCGACGTTCACCAGCGCGACGGCCGCCACGATCGTCGGCATCCCGACGCGTCGGCGCAGCGCGAACAGCAGCGGATAAATCACATAGAACTGCACCTCGAGCGACAGCGTCCACAGCGCGCCGTTCGAGCCGTACGTGTAGCCCGCGACGCCCTGCAGCGACAGCAGGTTCACGACGAATGCGCTGAGCCCGATGTCGCGGATCTTGTGGCTGACCGGCGCGATCTGCAGGCTGATCGCATCCATCGCGAGCGTGAACAGCAGCGCGGCGAGCAGCACCGGATAGATGCGCGCGAAGCGGCGCGCCCAGAAGTTCGGCGCATCGAGCCGGTAGGCCGGGTTGGCCGCGAGCTTGAGCGCCGCGTTGCGGTGTATGCAGTAGCCGCTGATCACGAAGAAGATCGGCACGCCGGCCGACCCCCACGCGAACGGGAACGTCAGATAGCCGACGATCACGCTCGGGTCGAGCGCGTGGCCGTAAGCGCGATGGAAGCCTTGCATGCCGACCCAGACGACCTGCCGGCAATGAAAATAGGCGACGAGCAGCGCCGCGAACCCGCGCATCGCGTCGATCACGTGTTCCTTGTGATCGGCGACGGGCGGCGCAGTCAAAGGCGATCCGCTGAATGCTTGCATGCGATTCGAATCCTTGCGACGGATGAAGGGGATGGTCCGATCGTAATGCGCAAGAATTCGAGCGAATCAATAAAAAAATCCCGCCGGCGAATAACCGTATTTCGGATCGTGGTTTTATATCGGGGTGAAAGCGGGTTCGGACGGGGTGCAATTATTTGCGGATTTTTTTCTGATAGTTTGAAGCTCCGGATGATTGATGCAAAGGAGCGGCAAGATGGATATGCATTGGATCGCGAGCGCAGCGGTACTGCTGGTCATGGCCGTGCTGTCGGCCTACCGCGAGGCGCTGAAGAACGAGCCGATTCGCCCCGGCGTCGAACGGGGCGGCGTCCCGTATATCGAGGAATTCGAATCGTAACTATTTGTATCCGGAGAATCGGTAATTTGTTTCCGTAGCGATGCCGTATGCGGCAATATCGACCGGATTATGAATTATCGGTTTTCCGGATGGCCGGATAATCGGTCCATATCGAAAACATGCGGATTGGAATTGGCCGCGCCGCCGGTTCCCGATAAACCGCCCGCAAAACATTCGCGCCGGGTCGCTGGGCGACGCGGCGCATTCAACGCAATCAGGATGCGAACATGTTGAAAGTCACCAAGGCCGTGTTCCCCGTTGCCGGTCTCGGCACGCGGTTCCTCCCAGCAACGAAGGCGAGCCCGAAGGAAATGCTGCCTGTCGTGGACAAGCCGCTGATCCAGTACGCGGTCGAGGAAGCGATCAACGCAGGTATCACGGAGATGATCTTCGTGACGGGGCGCAGCAAGCGCGCGATCGAGGATCATTTCGACAAGTCATACGAAATCGAGGCCGAACTCGAGGCGCGCGGCAAGGAAAAGCTGCTCGAGCTCGTGCGCGGTATCAAGCCGAGCAACGTGGACTGCTTCTACGTGCGTCAGCCGGAAGCGCTCGGGCTCGGCCATGCGGTGCTGTGCGCGGAAAAGCTCGTGCACGGCGAGCCGTTCGCGGTGATTCTCGCGGACGATCTGCTGCACGGCGAGCAGCCGGTGCTCAAGCAGCTCGTCGACGTGTTCGACCACTACCACAGCTCGGTGATCGGGGTCGAGACGATCGCGCGCGAGGACAGCCGTTCGTACGGCGTCGTCGAGGGCCGCGAATGGGAGGAGGACATCATCAAGCTGGCGGGCATCATCGAGAAGCCGGCGCCGGAAGATGCGCCGTCGAACCTCGGCGTGGTCGGCCGCTACGTGTTCATGCCGACGATCTTCGATCATCTGCGCCGGATCAAGCCGGGCGCGGGCGGCGAGCTGCAGCTCACCGACGCCGTGCAGTCGCTGCTCGCGAACGAACAGGTGCTCGCGTACCGCTACTACGGCACGCGTTTCGATTGCGGCAGCAAGCTCGGCTACCTGAAGGCGACCGTCGAGTTCGCGCTTCAGCATCCGGAAGTGAGCCGCGAATTCGAGGCGTATCTGCGTACCTGTCTGCCGGCGCTCGCTGCCGTCGCATAAGTAGCCGCGCTCCTTTCGCTGTTTCAGGTGGTGGTTGTTCCGTTGGCCCCGGCCGCTTCGCGCGCCGGGGCATTTTTGCGTGCGTGCGTGCGATGCGGTGGCAACGGTGGGGTGGTGGGCGCGTCATGCGCGCGGTCGATCGGCCGCTGTCCGGGGGAGTGGGCTACGCGTGCGGCTGCCGGGCCGCTGCGTTGCGTGTCGCGACCGGCTGCGCGCCGCGGGGTGGGGTGCGTGGCGGGTGCGCGCGTCGGGACGCGCACATGGGGGCACACACGTCCGCACGGACATGTCGGGAGACACACGTCGGGGCGGCCACGTCGGGACACGCACGCCGAGCCTACCCGGCGGGACACACGCGTCGGGACGCATATGTCGGAACCCACCTGTCGGGTCGGCCGTGTCGGGACACACACATCGGGACGAGCACGTGGGCGCGCGTGTAGGGATGCACCCGTCAGGGACGGCCACGTTGGGATACGCACATCGGGACGCAACTGTCGGGCGCGTATGCCGGGACGCACATCTCGCGATGCACCCGTCGAACCGCGCACGTCGAGCCGCATCCGCCGGCGCGCACGGCGGGATGCGCATGTCGGTTCGAGCACGTCGGCACGGAACCCGTACGCAACAAATCCATCGCGGCAACGTTAGGCAGGCTCGCTATCAACCGCCCACCGCGCCGCGCGATCGCAGCACCGCCACCGCGGCCCGGTATTCCGTCAGCGCGCAGACGCGCTCGGCCGCGCGACGAAGTACCGCGCGAGCATCGCGGCGATCGGCTTCTTGAAGTCGAGCAGGCGCTTTTCGAGGTAGCGCCACGACAGATGAGCGAGCAGCACGGCGAGCGCGAACTGCAGCAGCTCGGGCAGCGCGTCGCGCACGAACGCGGGCATCGGCACGCGCGCGAACAGCGCGGGGTTCGTGCCGAAGCGCGCCGGCACCAGGTTGTGGAACAGGTAGAAGCCGTAGCTGATCGTGCCGAGGTAGACGAGCGGCGCCCAGTCGAGCAGCGCGACGGCCGGATGGTCCGGCTCGGTGACGATCCACAGCATCAGCGAGCCGAGCGACGCCGACAGGCCGAGATCCGCGAGCCCCGTGACGACGTCCGGCAGCGGCGTGAGCGCGGGCAGCGCGAGAAAGAACACGACGCCCGCCGCGCCGACCCATCCCGGCGGCACGCGACGCAGGACGCCGCGGCCGTGATCCGCGAGCGCCATCGCGCCCACGCCGCCTAGTGCGATCAGCGCGAAATTCCACGGCGAAAACGCGTAGATCAGCACCGGCGATGCATCGACCGCATACAGCGCGAGATGCGCGAGCGCACACAGCGCGACGGCCGCGACGCCGAGCGCGACATGGCGCGCGGCCGGCACCGCGAGCAGCGTGAGCGGCGCGATCAGATAGAACTGCTGCTCGACCGCGAGGCTCCAGAAGTGCGACGTGGAGCCCGGCCAGCCGTCCTTGACGACGCCGATCCAGTAATTGGACAGGAACGTCGCGTGCCACGCGAGGCCGAGTTTGACGCCGCGCTGGTAGAACAGCGCGTGCGCGATCGCGAGCGCGGCGAGCAGCAGGTAGTAGACGGGAAAGATCCGCAGCGCGCGCTTCGCGAGGAACAGCGCGAGCGCATGACGGCGCGTCATCGTGCCGCATTCGATCGCCTGACGGTTGCGATGCAGTTCGCCGACGATCAGGAATCCGCTGATGAAGAAGAACGTCCACACACCGAGCTTGCCCACGTCGACGGCGAGGACGTGGCCCTTGTGGGACAGGAAAACGAGAATGACGGCGATGGCTCGCAGGCCGTCGAGTCCTTTGACGTATCTGACTTCGCGCATGAAGGCATCCGGGGCACTGAGCGAGGCCAGTATAGGTGCGCAAATATCGAACGTAATTCGCGTTCGGCTGCGTTCGAGCACTGCGTTCGACGCATACGTGCAGGCGTTTTTCGATGCTCGAACGTCGGCGAAGTCGGTCGAGCGCAACAAAACCTGCGGGAAACCCCGCGAAAACGCACAAAAGTACTCCACGAAGCGTCGACGCGCTTGTAGAATCCGGCGTTGAAGCGCGCGCGTTGCACGCTTCGTGTATCCAACGACCACACCTGGTAGGAGAAACATGGCGACTTCCGCAAAAAAGGTGGCCAAGAAGGCTGCCGCACCGGCCACCAAGAAAGTGGCTGCCAAAAAGGCTGCGCCCGCGAAGAAAGTAGTGGCCAAGAAGGCTGCCGCGAAGGCAGCACCGGCCGCTCCGACGCCGCTGAAGGACAAGTTCACGAAGGCATCGCTCGCAACGCACATCGCTGAGCGCGCAGCTGTCGAAGTGAAGGCGGTCAAGGCAGTGCTCGTCGCACTCGAGAACGTCGTGCTGGGCTCGATCCACAAGAAGGGCGCGGGCGAATTCACGCTGCCGGGTCTGCTGAAGATCACGGCGCAAGTCGTGCCGGCGAAGAAGAAGCGCTTCGGCAAGGATCCGTTCTCGGGCGAAGAGCGCTGGTTCCCGGCGAAGCCGGCCAGCGTGCGCGTCAAGGCACGTGCGCTGAAGAAGCTGAAGGACGCCGCTGCGTAATGCAGCGTGACGGTCGCCGCGTCCACGCCGGCGACCGTTGCAACGTCCGACGATCCCCGTACGCGAAAGCGTGCGGGGATTTTTCATTGATGGCGTCGGCCGCGCGGCCGATCGTGTGCGGCACGACGCGATGCGCTCGCGCCGACCGATGCGCTCGCGCGCGCTGCGCACGTAGCGAACGCGACGCGCTGCAGTATGCAGTAGCCGGCGGCACGCGCGCGGCGGCTGGCGTCAGTTCGCCGTGCCGGCGTAGGTAGCCTGCAACGCGGCAACGTCGAACTTCGTCATCTGCATCATCGCGGCGGCCACGCGCCCGGCCTTGACCGTGTCGCGATCGGCCATCATCGGGATCAGCGCGTCCGGCACGATCTGCCACGACACGCCGAACCGGTCGCGCAGCCAGCCGCAGCCGTCGGCGGTGCCGCCGTTGTCGAGCAGCGCGCTCCAGTAGCGGTCGAGCTCGGCCTGGTCCGCGCAACTGACCATCAGCGAAACCGTGTGGTTGAACGTCTCGGTGCGCGGATGGCTCATCGCGATGAACGGCTGGCCGAACAGTTCGAATTCGACCATCCGCGTGCCGGCGGTCCCCTGTACCGCGGTGACGCGCACGACCCGCGAGTTCGGGAAAATGCCCGCATAGAACGCCGCGGCCTCTTCGGCTTCGGTCGTATACCAGAGGAACGGCGTGATCTTCTGAATCGTCATCGAGCGTCTCCTGTCAGGTGTCGGGGAAGGCTGGCAATTCGCCTCCCGCCATCGTTACGACGCACGACGTACGTCGAAATCGACAGCTGGCAGCATACGCGGTTCAGGTTCGGGCGGACGCCGGCAACACGTAGTGCCGGGCACGGGTTCGGCATGCGCTCAGGCACGCGACAGACGGCCCGAGCGCCGCTGTCGAACGCCGCCGATACTGTCCGTCACAGGACGCGCATCGGGCGGCCGACATCGCGCCGCCACGCACGGGACGAAAAAAAACCAGCCGCGGCCGAAGCCGGGGCTGGTTTTGCAGTTCGGCGACATGGCGTCGAAGACGCCATGCACACCGGAAACGTACTTCTTAGAACTTGTGGCGCAGGCCGAGTGCGACGATTTCCTGCGAGCTCGTGCCGGCGACGCCGTACGAGCCGATCGACGCTTGCGCATCGCTGCCGTCCGAGTTCTTGCCGCTGGCGTGCTGGTACGCGCCAACCAGGTAGACGTCCGTGCGCTTCGACAGCGAGTAGTCGGCGCCGAGCGAAACCTGATGGTACTTGCCGTTGTTGTTGCCGTTGCCCTTCGTGTAGATGTAGCCGAGGCCCAGCAGCAGCGGTGCCGATGCCTGGTACGTGACGAATGCGCGACCCGTGTTGTACTTCTGGTTCGTGCCGAACGTCGAGTTCGCGTCTGCCTTGTACTGTGCGTTGCTGTAGCCGGCGCCAACCGTGACCGGGCCGAACGCGTACTGCGCGGCAACCTGAGCGATGCCGATCGACGACGCCGAGCGGAATGCGTTGTTGATGACCGACGAGCCCGAATCACCGTCGAAGATCTCGTCCGACGTGCCCGCCCAGCCCACACGCTTGCCGGTGGTCGGATCCAGGCCTGCCGAGTTGCTTGCGTGGAAGTAGCCTGCAGCCACGCCGAGCGGGCCGTTGTTGTAGGCTGCTGCCGCTGCCCACGTCTGGCCCTTGCCGGTTGCGCCAGCGACGCCGCCAAGTGCGTACATGCCTTCGAATTGCAGACCGCCCCAGACCGGCGACGTGTACTTGATCGCGTTGCTGACGCGCAGGCTGTTGTCGTTGTTGTCGACGTCGCCCGGCGTAGCGAACACGCTGCCGAAGTAGTTGTCAGCCGTCACTGCCTGAACCAGGTCGACCAGCGGGTCGTACTGGCGGCCGAGCGTCAGCGTACCGTACTGGTCGCTCTGCAGACCGACGAATGCCTGGCGGCCGAACATGCGCTGGCCTTGGCCCAGTGCGCCGTTCGTCGAGTTGAAGCCGTTTTCCACCTGGAAGATTGCCTTCAGGCCGCCACCGAGGTCTTCGGTACCCTTCAGGCCCCAGCGGGCACCTTGCAGGTTGCCGCTGCCCATCGACCACGAATTGTTGCCTTGACCAGCGTTACCGTGAATGTAGGTGATCGACGTGTCGATCACGCCGTACAGCGTGACGCTCGATTGAGCGTGAGCGGCGCCGGCTGCGCCCAGCAGGGCCAGCGACAGGGTCGAGAGAGCAAGTTTCTTCATCGTTGAGTATCTCCACGCAAGTGATTCGTGATTCGTTATTTGTTGCGGATTGGAGAATAGCTCAGTGCAATACGGGCAAGAAAGCCCAAAAAATAAAGTGTCTCCAAAAGGTAACAGAGCGAAAAAATCCATATATATCAAGCACATCAACAACTGTTCCTGTTTTTGAAACAGTTGACAAGTTGTGCGCTGCGATTGTTGCAACAGTTGATGCGCCGTGCAGCAACAGCACGTATTTCGCCGTTGTGTGCACAGAAATCGAAGTGTGCAAACGTTTGCCGATGCAGATGGCGGCGGCACGCGATGCAAACGGCATCTCAACGCGTCACGAAAGGGGCGACGGCGCGGGGCTTGCGAAACGCTGCGCGTTCGCGTAATGGCACGCGGCCGCTACGGCGTCAGTTGCCGGGCGCGCGCTTGGCGGGAGGCTGCGGCGGCGCCGATGCAGCGGGCAGCGGGTCGCCGCGGCGATGCGCATCGCCGCGCGCGGCCGCGAATTCAGCCCCGAGCAGCAGCACGGCCGCCGAGAAGTACAGCCACATCAGCAGCACCGCGAACGACCCGGCCGCACCGAACGCGCTCGCCGTGCCGGCCCGCGCCAGATACAGCGCGAACAGCTTCTTGCCGCCAGAGAACAGGATGGCCGACACGACTCCGCCGACCATGGCGTCGCGCCACGCGACGCGCGCGTCGGGCAGGAACTTCATCAACGCGGCGAACGCGCCGGCCAGCACCGCGATGCCGACGAAGAACTGCAGCACGTTGGTGATGAATACGTATGGCGAATCGCCGAGCAGCCACGTGCCGACGAACGTGATCGCCGTGTCGAGCACCAGCGAAACGATCAGCAGGAAAGCGACGCCGAGCACGAGCCCGAACGACACCAGTCGCACGCGCACGAGCCCGAGCATGCTCGACCAGCGGTTTTCGGTGCTCGGCCAGATCACGCTCAGCGCGGTGTTCAGCGACGCGAACGTCGCCGACGCGCCGATCGCGAGCGCCGCGAACGAAATCAGCGTGGCGATGCCGCCGCTGCTGCCCGCGCGATGCGCGTTCTGCACGATCGTTTGGATGCTGGCCGCCGCATCGTCGCCGATCAGCTGGTGCGCCTGCTCGAACACCTGGCCGCGGGCGGCGTCGTCGCCGAAGAACCAGCCGGCCACCGCGATCACCATCACGAGCGTTGGCGCGAGCGAGAACGCCGAGAAGAACGCGATGCTGGCGGCCATCGCCGAGCAGCGGTCGGAGGAGAAGCGCTTGAACGCGTTGAGTGCCCAGTTCGCCTGCTGCTGCGCGAGACGGGTGGCTTCGGACGTGATCGGTCGTTTCATGACGGTTCGGTCTGTTGATGAACGCGGGTGAACGCGGGGCGTCGGTGGAGCGGGCATATCGGTATTGATCCGAGGATTCGATCATAGTTGCCTGAACTGTCTATAATTCCTTTCAGCTTCACCCCAACCCCACAAAAACGCCCGAGACCACCATGCTACAAATGTCCCGGCGCCAGTTCCTGAAGGTGACGGCCACGTCGCTTGCCGGATCGAGTCTTGCCCTGCTGGGCTTTTCTCCGACGCAAGCGCTCGCCGAAGTCCGACAGTACAAGCTGGCGCGCACAGTCGAAACGCGCAACACCTGTCCGTATTGCTCAGTCGGTTGCGGCATCCTGATGTACGGCCTCGGCGATGGCGCGAAGAACGCGCAGTCGAGCATCATCCACATCGAAGGCGACCCCGACCATCCGGTCAATCGCGGCACGCTGTGCCCGAAGGGTGCGAGCCTGATCGACTTCATCCACAGCCCGAACCGCCTGACGCGTCCCGAGTACCGCGCGCCGGGCTCGGACACGTGGCAGCCCATCTCGTGGAGCGACGCGCTCGACCGCATCGCGAAGCTGATGAAAGCCGACCGCGACGCGAACTTCGTCGAGACGACCGACGACGGCGCCAGGGTCAACCGCTGGCTGACCACCGGCATGCTGGCCGCATCGGCGGGCAGCAACGAAGTCGGCTACCTGACGCACAAGGCTGTGCGCAGCCTCGGAATGCTCGTATTCGACAATCAGGCGCGTGTCTGACATGGCCCGACGGTGGCAGGTCTTGCCCCGACGTTTGGCCGTGGAGCGATGACGAACCATTGGGTCGACATCAAGAACGCGGACGTGATTCTCGTGATGGGCGGCAATGCAGCCGAGGCCCATCCGTGCGGTTTCAAGTGGGTGACGGAGGCGAAGGCGCACCGCAAGGCGCGACTGATCGTCGTCGACCCGCGCTTTACGCGTACGGCGTCGGTCGCCGACTATTACGCGCCGATCCGCACCGGCACCGACATCGTCTTTCTGGGCGGCGTCATCAACTATCTGCTGACGAACGACAAGATCCAGCATGAGTACGTGAAGAACTACACGGACTTCTCGTTCATCGTGCGCGAGGATTTCGCGTTCAACGACGGCATCTATTCCGGCTACGACGCCGAGAAGCACGCGTACCCCGACAAGTCCAGCTGGGACTACGAGCGCGGCGACGACGGCTTCGTGAAGGTCGACCCGACGCTGCAGCATCCGCGCTGCGTCTACAACCTGCTGAAGCAGCACTACGGGCGCTATACGGCCGAGCTCGTCCAGCAGGTGTGCGGCACGCCGAAGGAGAAATTCCTGAAGGTGTGCGAGATGCTCGCGACCACGGCCGTGCCCGGCCGCGCCGGCACGGTGCTGTACGCGCTCGGCTGGACCCACCATTCGATCGGCGCGCAGATCATCCGCACCGGCGCGATGGTGCAGCTGCTGCTCGGCAACATCGGCATCGCCGGCGGCGGGATGAACGCGCTGCGCGGCCACTCGAACATCCAGGGGCTGACGGATCTCGGGTTGATGTCGAACCTGCTGCCCGGTTACATGACGCTCCCGATGCAGGCCGAGCAGGACTTCGACGGCTATATCAAGAAGCGCGCGCAGCAGCCGCTGCGGCCGAACCAGCTCAGCTACTGGAAGAACTACAAGGCGTTCCACGTCAGTTTCATGAAGTCGTGGTGGGGCGACGCGGCCAGCGCCGACAACAACTGGGCGTACGACTACCTGCCGAAGCTCGACAAGCAGTACGACCTGCTGCAGGCAATCGAGCTGATGAGTGCCGGCAAGATGAACGGCTACATCTGCCAGGGCTTCAACCCGCTCGCGGCCGCGCCGTCGAAGGCGAAGACGGCCGCCGGGCTCGCCAGGCTGAAGTGGCTGGTGGTGATGGACCCGCTCGCGACCGAGACGTCCGAATTCTGGAAGCCGCACGGCGATTTCAACGACGTCGACGCGTCGAAGATCCAGACCGAGGTGTTCCGGCTGCCGACCACGTGCTTCGCCGAGGAGAACGGCTCGCTCGTCAGTTCGAGCCGCGTGCTCCAATGGCACTGGAAGGGCGCGGAGCCGCCGGGCGAGGCGCGCAGCGATCTCGAGATCATGTCGGGGCTGTTCCTGCGGATGCGCAAGATGTATCAGGCGGAGGGCGGCAAGTATCCGGACCCGATCGTGAACCTCACGTGGCCGTACGCGAACCCGGAGAGCCCGACGCCCGAAGAACTGGCGATGGAGTTCAACGGCCGTGCGCTCGCCGACTTGCCCGACCCGAAGGATCCGACGAAGACGCTCGTGAAGAAGGGCGAGCAGCTCGCCGCGTTCGCGCAGCTGAAGGACGACGGCACGACCGCGAGCGGCTGCTGGATCTTCTGCGGCGCGTGGACGCAGGCCGGCAACCAGATGGCGCGACGCGACAACGCCGATCCGACCGGCATCGGCCAGACGCTGAACTGGGCGTGGGCGTGGCCGGCCAACCGGCGGATCCTGTACAACCGCGCGTCGTGCGACGTGAGCGGCAAGCCGTTCGACCCGACCCGCAAGCTGATCGGCTGGAACGGCAGCGCGTGGAAGGGCGCCGACGTGCCGGACTTCAAGGCCGACGAGCCGCCGGAGAACGGGATGGGGCCGTTCATCATGAATCCGGAAGGCGTCGCGCGCTTCTTTGCGCGCGCGGCGATGAACGAAGGCCCGTTCCCCGAGCACTACGAGCCGTTCGAGACGCCGCTCGCCGCGAACCCGCTGCACCCCGACAACCCGCAGGCGCTGAACAACCCGGCCGCCCGCGTGTTCGCGGACGACCGCGCGTCGTTCGGCAAGGTGTCGGAGTTCCCGCACGTCGCGACGACGTACCGCCTCACCGAGCATTTCCATTACTGGACCAAGCATGCGCGGCTGAACGCGATCATCCAGCCCGAGCAATTCGTCGAGATCGGCGAAGACCTCGCGAAGGAAGTCGGCGTCGCGCACGGCGATCGCGTGAAGGTGTCGTCCAAGCGCGGCTACATCGTCGCGGTCGCGCTCGTCACGAAGCGGATCAAACCGCTGACGATCGACGGCAAGAAGGTCCAGACGGTCGGCGTGCCGTTGCACTGGGGCTTCAAGGGAGTTGCGAAGCCCGGCTATCTCGCGAACACCCTGACTCCGTCCGTCGGCGACGGCAACTCGTACACACCGGAATTCAAGTCGTTCCTGGTGAAGGTCGAAAAGGCGTAAGGGGAAAGAGATGGCATTGCAATCGCTGGATATCAAGCGCGTCTCGGCCACCACGACGCCGCCGCCCACGGCGCGCGAACCGGTGACCGGGAGCGTCGCGAAGCTGATCGACGTATCGAAGTGCATCGGCTGCAAGGCGTGCCAGACGGCGTGCATGGAGTGGAACGACCTGCGCGACGAGGTCGGCACCAACGTCGGCGTCTACGACAATCCGGCCGACCTGTCGGAGCACTCGTGGACGGTGATGCGGTTCGCCGAATACGAGAACCCGGCCGGCGACCTCGAGTGGCTGATCCGCAAGGACGGCTGCATGCACTGCGAGGACCCGGGCTGCCTGAAGGCGTGCCCGTCGCCGGGCGCGATCGTGCAGTACAACAACGGGATCGTCGATTTCCACGAGGAGAACTGCATCGGTTGCGGCTATTGCGTGACCGGCTGCCCGTTCAACGTTCCGCGGATCTCGAAGAAGGACCATCGCGCGTACAAGTGCACGCTGTGTTCCGATCGCGTCGCGGTCGGCCAGGAGCCGGCGTGCGTGAAGACCTGCCCGACCGGCGCGATCGTGTTCGGCACCAAGGAGGACATGAAGCAGCACGCGGCCGAGCGCATCGAGGACCTCAAGGAGCGCGGCTTCGAGCATGCGGGGCTGTACGACCCGCAGGGCGTCGGCGGTACGCACGTGATGTACGTGCTGCACCACGCGGACAAGCCGTCGCTGTACCACGGGCTGCCCGACAATCCGTCGATCAGCCCGATGGTGAAGCTCTGGAAGGGCATCGCGAAGCCGCTCGCGGTCGCCGGGCTCGCGCTCACCGCGCTGGCCGGGTTCTTCCATTACACGCGGGTCGGTCCGAACGAGGTCAGCGACGACGAGGAAGCCGCCGCCCGCGACGAGGCGCGACGCATCAAGGAGGACGCGAAATGAAGCACGACGACCCCAACCTGATCGTCCGCTACACGCCGAACGAGCGGAGCAACCACTGGATCACCGCGATCACGTTCGTGCTGCTCGCGCTGTCCGGGCTCGCGCTGTTCCATCCGTCGATGTTCTGGCTCACCGCGCTGTTCGGCGGCGGCCAGTGGACGCGGATTCTGCATCCGTTCGTCGGCGTCGTGATGTTCGTGTCGTTCGCGATTCTCGTGGTGCGCTTCTGGCATCACAACGTGCTCGACGCGGACGATCGGCAATGGCTGAAGCAGATCGGCGACGTGGTGAACAACCGGGAGGACCGGCTGCCGCCGGTGGGGCGCTATAACGCCGGACAGAAGCTGCTATTCTTCACGCTGGTGGCTTGCCTGCTGCTGCTCCTGCTGTCCGGGATCGTGATCTGGCGTCGCTATTTCTCGTTCTACTTCCCGATCGGCGTGATCCGCGCGGCGGCCGTCGTGCATGCGGCGGCGGCGTTCGTGCTGATTGCGAGCATCATCGTGCACATTTACGCGGCGTTGTGGGTGAAAGGCTCGATCGGCGCGATGGTGCGCGGCACCGTCACGCTGGGCTGGGCCCGCAAGCATCACCCGAAGTGGTTCCGTGAGAGCGTGAAGTAGCGCATCGGCGCGCACGCCACGCCGGCTTCGGCGTGGCGTTGCGCGAACCGCAGGAATCGCCCCCGAAGCGCCGATTCGTCGGCGCTTGTTTTTTGGAAGACATACTCGTGACACAACGCATTCTCGAGCCGACCGAGATCTCGGCACTCGATCATTCGGCCATTCCGCGCTTTCGTCTGCCGGAGCGCGGCTCCGTGTTTGCGGCGCGCGCCGCGCGGCTGCGCAAGCTCGCCGACCTGAACCCGATCAGCGGCTATCTGCGGCTGATGGCGACCGTGGCCGACGCGCAGCACGCGACGCTGCAGGCGCTGAACCTGCCGCTGCCGTCGCCCGAGGCGATCGCACGCGCGCAGCAGCATTCGATGCCGCTCGTGCCGGCGCTCGACGGCGAACGCAATCCGCAGTGGCGGGCCGTGCTGTACGAGCTGCTCGATCGCGTCGAAAGCGCCGGGCTCGTCAATCCGTCGCTCGCGAAGCTGCTCGACCGGCTGCGCCTGACGGCGCCCGCCGAACTCGACGCGCAGGCCGACGCGATCCTCGCGCTGCGCTTCGCCGAAGTCGACCCGGCCACCGCGCCGTTCCTGATGGCCGCGCTGCAGGTCGTGTGGACCGACCTCGCGAGCCGCGTCGCGCCAGCCGACGTGCCGTATCTCGACCAGCCCGGCTTGTGCCCGGTGTGTGGCACGCATCCGGTCGCGAGCGTCGTGCGCGTCGGCGGCCAGTTCCAGGGCTACCGCTTCCTGCAATGCGGGCTGTGCACGACCGAGTGGCACATGGTGCGCACCAAGTGCTCGCACTGCGATTCGACCAAGGGCATCGCGTACCACGGGATCGAGGGCGGTAGCGAAGCGGTGAAGGCCGAATCGTGCGACGAATGCAAGACCTATCGCAAGATCGGCTATCAGGAGAAGGACTACGAATTCGAGCCGCTCGCCGACGATCTCGCGAGCCTCACGCTCGACCTTCTGATGAACGAAGCCGGCTACCAGCGCAGTTCGCCGAACCCGCTGCTGTGGCCCGACGTGTCGCGCGAAGCGGACGCCGACCGAGCCGACTGAGCGCATGACACCGCAGCCGGCCGCGCGCCGGCTGCGGGCCGCGCATCGAAATGGAGCCACTTCGACGTGACCGAACCCGGTTTGAATGAACTGAATGCCGTCCTCGCGCGCGTGCCGTCGGTGGAGCGCGTGTTGTCGTCGGCGCCGCTGCAGCCGCTGCTCGCCGACTACGGCCGCACGCGCGTGCTGAACGCGGTGCGCGCCGAGCTCGAACGCTGGCGCAGCGACGCTCGCAACGATCCTGCCGCGGCCGAGCCGCTCGACGAGGCGCGCATCGCCGCCGCCGTCGCGCGCACGCTCGCCGCGCAGAGCGCGAGCGCGGTGCGGCCGGTATTCAATCTGACCGGCACCGTGCTGCACACGAACCTCGGGCGCGCGCTGTTGCCGGACGACGCGGTGCGCGCGGTAGTCGACGCGCTCACGCAGCCCGTCAACCTCGAATTCGATCTCGCGACCGGCCGTCGCGGCGACCGCGACGACCTGATCGACGCGCTGCTGTGCGAGCTGACCGGCGCGGAAGCCGCGACCGTCGTCAACAACAATGCCGCAGCGGTGCTGCTCGCGTTGTCGGCGCTGGCCCCGAAGCGCGAAGTGATCGTGTCGCGCGGCGAGCTGGTCGAGATCGGCGGCGCGTTCCGGATTCCCGACATCATGAGCCGCGCGGGCGCGAAGCTGCGCGAGGTCGGCACGACCAACCGCACGCATCTGCGCGATTACGCGGACGCGATCGGCCCTCGCACCGCGCTGCTGATGAAGGTGCATTGCAGCAACTATGCGATCAGCGGCTTCACGCGCGAAGTGGCGCTCGCCGAACTCGCGCCGCTCGCGCGCGAGCACGGGCTGCCGGTCGCGGTCGATCTCGGCAGCGGTACGCTGGCCGATCTGACGCAATGGGGCTTGCCGCACGAGACCACCGTGCAGGAGACGATCGCGGCCGGCGCGAACCTCGTCACGTTCAGCGGCGACAAGCTGCTCGGCGGTCCGCAGGCCGGCCTGATCGCCGGCGACCGCGCGCTGATCGCGAAGATCAAGAAGCATCCGCTCAAGCGTGCGCTGCGCGTCGGCAAGCTGACGCTCGCCGCGCTCGAACCGGTGCTGCGGCTCTACCAGGCGCCCGAATTCCTGCGCGAGCGGCTCACGACGCTGCGCCTGCTGACGCGGCCGCAGCGCGACATCGTCGCCGCTGCCGAGCGCCTGCGCGCGCCGCTGCAGGCGGCGCTCGGCAGCGGCTACGACGTGCAGGTCGAGCCGATGTTCAGCCAGATCGGCAGCGGTGCGCTGCCGGTCGACCAGTTGCCGAGCGCCGGGCTCGTCGTGCGCACGCCGGACGGCAAGCGCGGCGGCCGGGCGCTCGCGCAGCTGGAGAAGCGGCTGCGCGAATGGCCGCGGCCGGTGATCGGCCGGATCGCCGACAACGCGCTGCGGCTCGACCTGCGCTGCGTCGAAGCCGCCGACGAAGCGGTCCTCGTCGCGCAATGCGTGCAGATCGCGGGGCCGGCTGCATGATCGTCGGCACTGCGGGACATATCGACCACGGCAAGACAACGCTCGTGCGCGCGCTCACGGGCGTCGACACCGACCGGCTGAAGGAGGAGAAGGCGCGCGGCATCTCGATCGAGCTCGGCTATGCGTACACGCCGCTCGAGAACGGCGACGTGCTCGGCCTGATCGACGTGCCCGGCCACGAGAAGCTGATCCACACGATGGCGGCCGGCGCGTGCGGGATCGATTTCGCGCTCGTCGTGATCGCCGCCGACGACGGCGTGATGCCGCAGACCCGCGAGCATCTCGCGATCCTGCAATTGCTCGGCGTCACGCATGGCGCGGTCGCGCTGACGAAGTGCGATCGTGTCGACGCCGCGCGCGTGGGCGCCGTGCGCGACGAGATCGCCGCGTGGCTGCATGGTTCGACGCTCGACGGCGCGCCGGTGTTCGACACGTGCGCGACGCGCGCGGACGACGCCGGCGTCGCCGCATTGAAACGTCACCTCGCCGACGCGGCGTTCGCGTGGCGCGCGCGCCGCGACGACGGGCTGTTCCGGCTCGCCGTCGATCGCGTGTTCACGCTCGCCGGGCAGGGCACCGTCGTGACGGGCACCGCGTTCGCGGGCCGCGTGACGACCGGCGACACGCTTGCGATCGTGCGCACCGGCCGCGCGGCACGCGTGCGCAGCATCCATGCGCAGAATCGGCCGGTGGACACCGGCCATGCGGGCGAGCGCTGCGCGCTGAACCTGGCCGGCGTCGAGAAGGCGGACGTCGAGCGCGGCGATACCGTCGCCGATGCGCGGCTGGTCGCAACGTCGCCGCGGCTCGACGTCGAATTGACGCTGCTCGCCGATGCGGGATTGACGCTGACGCACTGGGCGCCGCTGCACGTGCATCTCGGCACGCTGCATCGCGTCGCGCACGTCGCGCTGCTCGACGGCGACATGCTCGCGGCCGGGCAGCGGATGCGCGTGCAACTGGTGTTCGACGAGCCGGTGTTTGCGCTGCCGGGCGATCGCTTCATCGTTCGCAACCCGCAGGCGACGCGCACGGTCGGCGGCGGCCGCGTGCTCGATCCGTTCGGCCCGGCGCGCAAGCGGCGCACGCCGGCGCGCCGCGCGTGGCTGGACGCGCTCGCGACGTGGCTCGATGAAGGGCGGCTCGATGCATTGCTCGCACAGGCGCCGCTCGGGATCGCGCGCGCGACGCTCACGCACCTGACGGGTTTCGCGCCTGACGCATTGGCGTTGCCGACGGACGCGCTGTCGATCGGTCAGCGCGAGCGCGGTGCGTCGAACGACGGCACCGTGATCGCGCGTGCGCACTGGCAGGCGTTGCAGGCGCGCGCGATCGACACGCTGCGCGCGTATCACGAGCGCGTGCCGGACGACCAGGGGCTCGATGCGGCGCGGCTGCGGCGCATGGCTGCGCCGCTGGTCAGCGATGCGCTGTGGCGTGCGCTGGTCGATGCGCTGGTGGATGGCGGCGACGTGACCCGCAGCGGGCCGTGGCTGCATTTGCCGACGCATGCGGTGAGCTTCGATGCCCGCGAGGACGCGCTGGCGCAACAACTGTTGCCGCCGATTCATGCGGGGCGTTTCGATCCGCCATGGGTGCGCGATCTCGCGCGCGAGACGGGCACGGCCGAGGACGCCGTGCGCGCGCTGTTGCGCAAGCTCGCGCGGCGCGGCGACGTGCATCAGGTCGTGCGCGATCTGTTCTATCACGCGGAGGTCGTGCGCGAGCTGGCCGCGCTCGTTGCGGAACTCGCGCCGATGCACGGCGGCGGCCTCGATGCGGCGACGTTTCGCGATGCGACCGGGCTCGGCCGCAAGCGTGCGATCCAGATTCTCGAGTTCTTCGACCGGGTTGGGTATACTCGCTTTCACCGCGATCTGCACTTCCTGCGGCCCGATAGCGGTTGGGCCGGTATTCAGGCGTAGGCGCTCGTCGGTTTTCCTGATTTTTCCCGCACGGAAGGCATTCGTATCCGGTGGTACGGCCGGACTTCAAATCCGGTTGGGGGTGTCAGACGCTCCCGGGTCAGTTCGACTCTGGCTGCCTTCCGCCAGTCAACGCTTGTCGCGCATTCCGCGCGACTTCCGTAAATGCGCCTCAGGCCGCTAATGCCGCTCAGTTGAGTAACTGAACGGCATTTTCGTTTTACGAAGAGCGCGGTAGTAGAGGCTGCCCTGAGATGTCGACTTTTCGGCACGATGCTGAGCTTGCGAATATGCCATCACCGCGCCGGCGACATCATCAGAGCGTCATTTCGACTGGAACGTCGGTGCGCGCTTGTCGAGAAAAGCCGCCGTACCTTCGGCCTTGTCCTCCGTCGCCGTGCACACCGCGAACAGCGCACGCTCGAGGCTCAAGGCCTGCTCGAGGCTCGCCTCGACCCCCTGGTTGACGGCCGTGATGGCGAGCCGCGTTGCGATGGGAGCATTCGCGGCGATCTGATTCAGAATCTGCTCCGCGCGCGCGATCAACTTGTCCGCTTCCACCACCTCGTTGACGAGGCCGATGCGATGCGCTTCGTTGGCGTCGATGAGCGCCGCGGTCAGGATCAGCTGCATCGCGATTCCCTTTCCGACGAGCCGCGGAAGCCGCTGGGTACCGCCGAAGCCCGGAATGATGCCGAGCTTGACCTCCGGCTGTCCGAACTTGGCATGTTCGGATGCGATGCGCATGGTGCAGGCCATGGCCAGCTCGCAGCCGCCGCCCAGCGCGAATCCGTTCACAGCGGCGATGACCGGCTTGCCGAGCGTCTCGATCAGATTCATGGTCGAATGCCCGAGCCCTGCAAATTTCTCCGCGGCGACGGCCGACAGTGCGGCGATCTCGGAGATGTCAGCGCCTGCGACGAACGCCTTGTTTCCCGAGCCCGTTACGATCACGCCATGAACGGCATCGTCGTCGCGTGCGTCCTCGAAGGCCGCGGTGATTTCAGTGAGCGTCTGGAAATTCAGCGCGTTCAACGATTTGGGGCGATCGACGGTGACGTACGCAATACCCGACTTCTTTTCGTATTGGATGTTCTGGAAATTCGACATGTTCGAAGAGCTCGACTTGAGTGTATGAGGATGCGTGTGCGTGCAATGCAATGCGGCCGTTGCGGTCCGCGATGCAGGCGTCGCGAACGCATGAATGTGACGGCCGCCATCTCGTCGGTGCGACACGTGCGCCTGACGCGTTCATGAACGTAAGCGGGCGGCCATCGGATTCAGGTGTCGAGACATCCTAACCCGGTGGAGTCGATATGTTCATGTCCAAGCCTGCCGTTTCTATGGCAAAACCGGTCAAACGGCAGGCCGTAACCCAGCCAGACATCCGGCAGCGACGATCGCACGGCTGCTCTGAGTGATAGGAGTCGTCGCCGGCTCGGACGATGGCCGTCACTGCGGCGAACGACAACGCGTCATGGACGCACTCACGCAGGCAACGCGCAAGCCCCGTCGCGCAACTTCAGTGCGATTTCGAGCTTGGCGATCCATCGCGCGTCGTCCAGCTTCGCGCCGAGAATGCTCTCCACCCGTTCGAGCCGATGGTCGAGCGTATTCGGATGGATGTCGAGCGCGGCCGCCGTCACTTTCCGACGCCGTCTGTTGGTGAAGAACGCCTCGATCGTGCGGGTCGCGCCCGACTCGACCGACAGTTCGTTCAGCAGCGAAAGAAAGTAATTCAGCGCGCTGTCGTTCCCTCGGATGCATTCCTCGATGACGATGTCCGAGTAGCGATGCACCTTCTGATCCGGCGCGAAGCGATTGCCGAAATCCAGCGCGCGTATCGCCTCGTCGGCCGATGCGGCCCAGCCTTGTGCGCCGACGCCGGCGAGGCCGATCCCGATCGACGTGACGGACGGCAATCGTTCCTGCAGTGTCGCCATGTATTCCGCGACACGTCTGTCGCTCGCGCTCGCGGATTCCTGCTGTATCGACGGAACCCAGATGACGAGGCGATCGTGATGGCGGGCGTCGACCAGCGTATCTCGCGAGGTCTTGAGGATGCCCGCCGTCACTTGCACGATCTGATCCAGTGCGCGATCGGCCTGAATCGGCTCGCCGTCCAGCGCCGACGACGCCAACGCAACCGCGATTCTCGGCACGGCATGATCGAGGCCCAGCGCCTTGGTGATCTTGCGAAACGCATCGTCGTCGCGCGATCTGCTGAACACCACGTCGTGCAACTGGTAGCGCAGCGATTCCTGCCAGCGCGCCTGCCGGTACTGCTCATCCAGATAGGCGGAGGAGATCAGTTGCGACATGTGGTCGAAGTAATCCATCAGGTACGGCGAAATCTCGAACAGCAGTTCGTCGCGCAAGATGTCGTGCTTGCTGCCCAGATCGGCGCATGCGCGCCAAACCTCTCTAAGCGCCATCCGGAAGGCTCGCAGCAGCGACTGCAGAGAAATGCCCTGATGAACTCTTCGTCGTCCGAAGTCCTGAAACGTCTTCAGACTTTCATTGTCGGGAAACTCGCCATCGACGATCGATTGGAACCACAGGCGCTCCGAAATCGATATGGAGTCGACGATGTCTTTCTTCACGGAGATGGGGAGATCCTCATAGCCGTCGATATCGCCTAATGCTGCATAAGTGCGCTCGATCACCGTCGACAGATCGTCGGAGATTGTCTTGATCTGTTGCCGCAATAACGCAGACGGCGACGGAACATGTATCACTCTCATTGTGGCCAATCGTTCTCTAGGGTGGTGCCGGACCAGAAATTCTCGGGTGCCTCGGTCTCGATGGCACATACGCATTGCGCGACGCCACGTGCAAATTCCATTGCATGTGTCGTTTGCGCTGAGCTTTGCGTTCACGGGCCGAAGACTATCACCGATCGAAAAATCGCTCTCTGAAGCGCAGGGCATCGTGCGGCGAAAGTCGGCGTTCGAGTTGGCGGATTGTGACAAACCACATGCGGGTCGGAGACATCTCCCATGTCGGTCGTCTGCGCAGCGGGATAAGGTATCGGCAGTTGGCGAGCACCAAAAGTCCGAGTCACCCATACAACACGCAGAGTACCTGCTACAGACATCATGCAGAACCCCGACAGCATTTTTTCTGAAGTCAAAGTCGTTGATTTCGCAAGCTATATCGCCGGTCCCGCGGCAACCACGATACTGTCCGATTTCGGTGCGACGGTTATCAAGGTAGAGCCGCCCGGCACCGGCGACCCCTATCGAAACCTCTACAAGCTGGCGCCGAACCCCGTCTGCGACACCAACTATCCCTGGCAGCTCACCAACCGCAACAAGCAGAGTCTTGCACTCGATCTCAAGTCTCCCGCAGCAAAAGACATTGTCGAAAAACTGGTCAAATGGGCCGATGTCGTCGTGGTCAATTTCCCGCTCAGCGTCCGCGACAAACTCGGCATCTCCTACGAAGCGCTCGCGCCGCTGAACGACCGTCTCATCTACGCGGACATCACCGGTTATGGCTTGAAAGGCCCCGAGGCCAATCGTCCCGGCTTCGACGTGACGACCTATTGGGCGCGCTCCGGGCTGATGGAAGTGACGCGCGACGGCGATAGCCCGCCCGCCGTTCCCATCCCCGGGATTGGCGATCACGCGACGGCCAGCACGCTGTTCTCGGCGATCGTGACGGGCCTCTATCATCGCGAGAAGACGGGCAAAGGCTCGCGCGTCTCCACCTCGCTCATCGCCGAAGGCGCATGGGCCTCGGCGCTCTGGACCGAGGGCGCACTCAACGGCGCGAAGTTCTACGGCGCACATACGCGCAATGCGCCGCTCAACGCGCTGTTCAATCCGTACCGCACCGCGGACAACCGCTGGCTGCTGCTGATGTTGCTCCAGGCGAACAAGGAATTCCCCGGCCTGTGCAAGGCAATGGATCTGCCGTCGCTGCTCGAAGATCCGCGCTTCGCGGACTCCGAGGGCCGCACCAAGCACGCCACCGAACTCGTCGGCATTCTCGACAAGGCGTTCGCCGGGCATTCGCTCGAATACTGGAAAAAGACCTTTGACGAGGCGCGGGTCATTTACGGTGTCGTGCAAGTCGCCGACGAAGTCGTCAAGGACGAGCAGATGTATGCGAACGAGGTGTTCGTCCCGCTGGGCGAAGCCGGCGAGAAGACGACCTATACGGTCAATAGCCCGATGCAGATCTCTGGTGTCGACAAGGTGAAGCCGCGCCGCGCGCCGGATCTCGGCGAGCACAGCCGGGACGTGCTCGCAACGCTGGGCTACGACGCGAACGAGATCGAGCGGCTGATCAACGACAAGGTCGTCGCGCAACTGGATCAGGCCGCGCAATCGAAGTGATGCCGCATGCGGCACGGCGGTAGACGCTCGACGCACAGGCGTCCAGCGTCACTGTCGTGGTCGCTTCAAGTCGGGCCAATCGATGGCTCGGCAAGATGTAGATCTAACTGAATGGAGAAGTACGATGAGTTTTGTCGCACCGGTAAAAGATATTCTGTTCGTGGTCAACGAACTCGCCCAACTCGATCGAATCAGCGCACTCCCGGGGTGTGAGGACGCCACGGCCGAGACTGCACAGGCGGTTATCGAAGAAGCAGCGAAGTTCAGCAATGAGGTCGTCGCGCCGCTAAACGTGCTCGGCGACAAGCATGGCAATACGTGGAAGGACGGTGTGGTGAACGCGTGTCCCGGTTTCTCGGACGCCTTCAAGCTGTTCGCCGCCGGCGGCTGGCAGGGCGTCAAGCATCCGGTCGATTACGAAGGACAGGGGTTGCCCAAGCTGATCGCGACGCCCTGCGCAGAAATGCTGAACGCGGCGAGCGTAGCGTTCGCGTTGTGCCCGATGCTCACCGACGGCGCGATCGAAGCGCTGCTCACGGCGGGCAGCGACGAGCAGAAGGCGCGTTACGTGCCGAAGATGATCTCCGGCGAATGGACCGGCACGATGAACCTGACCGAGCCGCAGGCCGGCTCGGATCTGTCGATGGTGCGTTCGCGCGCCGAGCCGCAGCAGGATGGGTCGTACAAGGTGTTCGGCACCAAGATCTTCATCACCTGGGGCGAGCACGACATGACGGAGAACATCATTCATTTGGTGTTGGCCCGTACGCCCGGCGCACCGGAAGGGGTGAAGGGCATTTCGCTGTTCGTCGTGCCGAAGTTCCTCGTCAACGAAGATGGCTCGCTCGGCGCGCGCAACGACGTCCAGTGCGTGTCGATCGAACACAAGCTCGGCATCAAGGGCAGCCCGACCGCCGTGCTTCAGTTCGGCGATCATGGCGGCGCGACCGGCTATCTCGTCGGCGAGGAGAACCGCGGCCTCGAATACATGTTCATCATGATGAACGCCGCGCGTTTCGCCGTCGGCCTGCAAGGCGTGGGCATTTCCGAGGCCGCGTACCAGAAGGCCGTCGAATATGCGAAGGAGCGTGTCCAGAGCCGGCCGGTCGATGGCTCGGCGAAGGAGGCGGTGACGATCATCCATCACCCCGACGTGCGCCGCATGCTCGGGACGATGCGCGCGTTGACCGACGCGTCGCGTGCCATCGCATACGTGGCGGCCGCTCACAACGACATCGCGCATCAGCACGAGGATGCTGCCACCCGTGCGCATCATCAGGCGATTTACGAGTTCCTGGTTCCGATCGTCAAGGGCTGGAGCACCGAACTGTCGCTCGAAGTGACGAGCCTCGGCGTGCAGGTTCACGGCGGGATGGGTTTCATCGAGGAGACGGGCGCGGCACAGTTCTACCGCGACTCGCGCATTCTGACCATTTACGAAGGCACGACGGCGATCCAGGCGAACGATTTCGTCGGCCGCAAGACGTTCCGCGACGGCGGTGTCGTGGCGAAGTTCCTGCTGGGTGAAATCGCGAAGACGGTCGAGGAACTGTCGGCACACGACGGTGCGGCGTTCGCGTCGATGCGCAAGCATCTCGAGCAAGGCGCACGCTCGTTCGAGCATGCGATGGAATTCGTCATCGCGAACATGAAACGCGATCCCAATGCGGTCTTCATCGGCAGCGTGTTGTATCTGCAGCTGGCGGGCGTGGTTCTCGGCGGATGGCAAATGGCGCGAGCGATGCTGATCGCGGCGAAGAAGCTGCAGGAGGATCAGGCGTTCTACGGCGCGAAGATCGCCATCGGGCAGTTCTATGCAGAGTTCATTCTGCCGCGTGCGTTGTCGTATGAGGCGTCGATCGTCGGCGCCAAGGGCGGGGAGGGCGTGCTCGCCCTGACGGAGGACCAGTTCTGACTGGGTCCCGCATATGAACGAAATAGATTGCCGCTCGGCGCGCCAGGCCGCTCTCGTCGAACAGTATGGTCCGCGCGAATCGATGGAGTACGACGTCGTGATCGTCGGCGGCGGCCCGGCAGGGCTGTCGGCGGCGATCCGGCTCAAGCAGCTGGCCAAGGAGAAGGGCGCCGAGATCGGTGTGTGCGTGCTCGAGAAGGGTTCCGAGATCGGCGCGCACATTCTGTCGGGCGCCGTGATGGACCCGGGCGCGATCAGCGAGTTGATCCCCGACTGGGCGGCGCTGGGTGCGCCGCTCGACGTCGAGGTCACGGAAGATCGCTTCCTGTTCCTGAGCGAGACGGACGCCAAGGCCGTGCCGAGCTGGGCACTGCCGAGCAACTTCAGGAATCACGGCAACTACGTGATTTCGCTGGGCAACGTCACGCGCTGGCTCGGCACGCAGGCCGAAGGGCTCGGCGTCGAGATCTTCCCCGGCTTTCCGGCCGCGGAGATCCTCTACAACGACGACGGCTCGGTGAAGGGCGTCGCCACCGGCAACATGGGCGTGGGCAAGGACGGCGAGCCGACCGAGAACTTCCAGCTCGGCATGGAACTGCACGCGAAGTACACGCTGTTCGCCGAGGGTTGTCGCGGCCATCTCGGCCGCCAGCTGATCTCGAAGTTCAAGCTCGACGCGAACGCGGATCCGCAGGCGTACGGGATCGGCATCAAGGAGCTGTGGGAGATCGATCCGGCCAAGCACAAGCCGGGCCTCGTGATCCACACGGCCGGCTGGCCGCTGAAGTCGGATACCTACGGCGGTTCGTTCCTGTATCACATGGACAAGAACCAGGTCATGGTCGGTTTCGTGGTCGGCCTCGGCTACACGAACCCGTACCTGTCGCCGTTCGAGGAGTTCCAGCGCTACAAGACGCACCCGTCGATCCGTACGTTCCTCGAAGGCGGCAAGCGCGTGTCGTACGGCGCGCGTGCGATCACCGCGGGCGGGCTGCTGTCGTTGCCGAAGACGGTGTTCCCCGGCGGTGCGCTGATCGGCGACGACGCAGGCTTCCTGAACGCGTCGCGTATCAAAGGCAGCCACGCGGCGATCAAGACCGGCATGCTGGCGGCGGAAGCCGCGTTCCATGCAGTGCAGACGGGCCGCCGCGGCGACGAGCTCAGCGCGTATCCGAACGCATTCAAGCGATCCTGGCTGCATGCGGAGCTGCACCGCGCGCGCAACTTCAAGCAGTGGATGGCGAAGGGGTTGTACCTCGGCACGCTGATGGTCGGCATCGAGCAAAAGCTGTTGGGCGGCAACGTGCCGTGGACGCTGCACCACAAGCATGCGGACCACGAGATGCTGAAGCCCGCGTCGCAATGCACGCCGATCGAATATCCGAAGCCGGACGGCAAGCTGACGTTCGACCGGTTGTCGTCGGTGTTCATCTCGAACACGAACCACGAGGAGAACCAGCCGGCGCATCTGACGCTGAAGGATGCGAGCGTGCCGGTGAACGTGAAC